>JBCCHI010000069.1:0-20472 GCA_039028815.1 Pseudomonadota bacterium | reverse complement strand
GAACTGGCGCGGCCGGGCTATCGCGTGGCGCCGGTTGCGATCGGCACGAACACCGACCCCTATCAGCCGGTCGAGCGCGAGCGGGGCATCACGCGCGCCTGCCTGGAGGTGCTGTCGGCGTTCAACCATCCTGTTGCCCTTGTCACCAAGGGCAGCCTGATCGAGCGCGATATTGATCTGCTGGCGGATATGGCGAGGCGCGGGCTGGTCAGGGTCGGCATTTCGGTCACGACGCTGGATGCGCAGGTGGCGCGCCGGATGGAGCCGCGCGTGCCGCCGCCTGCGCGCCGGCTGTCCACCATTGCCGCGCTGGCAGAGGCGGGTGTGCCGGTGCGGATCATGACATCGCCGGTCATTCCGGGCCTGACCTGTCACGAGATCGAGGCGTTGCTGGAGGCCGGTCGCGATGCGGGCGCGACGGCGGCAAGCTGGATTATGCTGCGTCTGCCGCTGGAGGTCGCGCCGCTGTTCCGGGAATGGCTGTCCGTGCAGTATCCGGACCGCGCCGGACGGGTGATGGGGCTGGTGCGCGACATGCATGGCGGGCGCGATTACGCGGCGGACTGGGGACGGCGGATGCGCGGCAGCGGCCCCTATGCGCAGATGATCGCGCAGCGCTTCGACAGGGCGGCACGGCGTCTGGGACTGGTGCAGAAGACCCTGCCGCTCAACTGCGATCTGTTCGCGGTCCCGCCGCGGGCCGGCGAGCAACTGTCATTGTTCGGGTGACGCGGGCCACGCGCCCGGGATGACCGGGTGCCGGTGTACTTTGACGGGGGTGACGTGAATACTGCATGCGATCGGATCATTCGGGATCACGGGCAGGCGGGGTGCAGCATGAAGGGATTGAAGTTGATGGCTTTGGGCGGGTGTGCTCTGGCGGTCACCGGTGCTCAGGCGGCGGAGGGGACGGCGACGCTGATTGCGAATCCCGCCGCCGAGTTTTGCCTGGACACCGGGGGTGACTACCGGATCGTGAAGGCGGCAGAGGGCGAGCGCGGTGTCTGCGTGCTGCCAGACGGCGAAGAGGTGGACGCGTGGGCGTATTTCCGCGCCGAGACCGAACATGCACCGCAAGAGGGCTCTGACGGCGATGGCACGGGCACAGGCACGGGCACAGGCACGGGCACCGGTACGGGCCACGCGGACTGACGGGCGTCGATCTTGCGCTGGACCATCGGCCGACATCGCAGCGCGTATGTCACATGCGCGCTGCGCGGTCTCGAACCGTGAACGGCTGTGTCAGCGGTCGCTGTCGGGGTCGTTGCCGTGCTGCGGCACAGGGGGCGTGCGTCGCATCGACCCGCCTCCCAGCATGAAGACCAGCAGAAACGGCAGTGTCGCCAGAAAGCCGGGCACGATCAGCATCGTCGTGACCTCCTGCAGGTTCAGCTCCCACGGGAACACGAAGGCGCAGTCTTCGCCCGGAATGCCGGCCTCGGCGCAGGCGCGTCCGATGATCCAGGTGTAGTACCAGTACCAGCCGACCAACCCCAGTCCGCCAAGCACAAGCAGGGCTTTGCGCAGTGTGGATCGCATCGCCGTCTCAGGCCCGTCTGCGCCGGCCGCGCCGGGCTGGTTGCGCCGCACCGCCCTCTTCGGTGCCATCGACGGCAGACGAGAACGCGCCGATCTTTTCAACGATCTGTTCGAGCGTGGGGCGCGTGCCCCGCGGGCGAGTTTCCAGCGCCTCGCGCATCCGGCGCAGATGATCCCCCTGCGCGCCGCAACAGCCGCCGATGATCGTCGCGCCGCAATCCCGCGCCAGCGCGGCATAATCGGCCATCAGGTCGGGCGTGCCGTCATAGCAGATGGCACCATCAACATATTTCGGGATGCCCGCATTGGCCTTGGCGATGATCGCGCGTTCGCTGCCCTGGGCAACAAATCCCAGCACAGTGCGCAACAGATCGGATGCGCCGACGCCGCAATTGGCCCCATAGGCGAGCGGGGGATTGGGCAGCTTTTCGACCATCGCGGCCATATCGGTCGAGGTGACGCCCATCATCGTGCGCCCGGCGGTGTCAAAGCTCATCGTGCCGCACCAGGGCATGTCAGCCAGCGCGAACGCCTCGGCGGCGGCCTTGTATTCCTCTGGTGCAGAGATTGTTTCAAGCCACAGCACATCCGCGCCACCGTCCTTCAGGCCCTCGGCCTGTTCGTGGAACATTTCCACCGCAATCTCGTGGGTGAGGTTGCCCATCGGCGCCATGATCTCGCCGGTTGGCCCGACCGAGCCGGCGACCACCACGGGGCGGTCGGTGCGGTCGGCCACCTCGCGGCCGAGTTCGGCGGCCACGCGGTTGAGTTCGTGCGCACGCCTTGCGGCATCGTGCAGTTTCAGCCGGGCGGCATTGCCGCCAAAGGAATTCGTGAGAAACAGATCGCTGCCCGCGTTGACAGCGATGGAATAGAGTTCGGTGATCCGGTCAGGGTGTTCGGTGTTCCAGAGCTCTGGCGCGTCGCCGGAGCTGAGCCCCATGTTGAACAGCGTGGTGCCTGTGGCGCCATCGGCAAGAATCCAGTCCCGCCTGGCCATCAGGGACTGCAGGGCATCAGACATTTTGGCGTTCCGCTTTGCAACTCCGGATCAGGCGCACAGCATCGCAGGCGCGTGCCGCCATGGCAAACGCATTCCGCTCATGAAAGTGATGAGCCGCGCTTGAACAGCGGGGTGCGGCGGCGGGCTGGGGCGCGCTCAGCTTTCCTGCATCAGCTGGTCCTGCGCGACCTTCATCAGCTCTTCCATCTTGCCGCGGATTGTATCCGCGTCGGACAGCTCGCCCAGATCACCGGCCACTTTGCGCACCACGTCCTCGTGCCCGGCTTCTTCGAAATCCGCAATCACGACCTCTTTGGCGTAGGCCTCGGCGGCCTCTCCGGATTTTCCGAGCAGCCCGGCGGCCCAGAGACCCAGCAGCTTGTTGCGCCGCGCGGTCGCCTTGAATTTCATGTCTTCGTCATGCGCATACTTGTTTTCAAAAGCATTTTCACGATCGTCGAAGGTGTTCATTCTGTTCTCCTGAGGGCGCGTCCGTTTCGCGGGGCAGCCGCAAGGCGCCTGCAGGCGAAATATGGCGGCGCGCCGCGGTCCGTGCAAGGGCCAACCGGCCCGCTTGCTCCGATCCCGGCCATGCACTAAGAGGGGCCACAACCGCGATCTGCCTCGCGGCCCCCAGCCCCGGAGAACGCATGGCGCGGCGCAAGAAAATTTACGAAGGCAAGGCCAAGACCCTGTTCGAAGGCCCCGAACCCGGCACGATCGTTCAGTATTTCAAGGACGACGCGACGGCGTTCAACGCCCAGAAGAAAGACGTGATCGAGGGCAAGGGTGTGCTCAACAACATGTTGAGCGAGTATTTCATGCAGGGCCTGACCAACATCGGGATACCCAACCACTTTATCCGGCGGCTCAACATGCGCGAGCAGCTGGTCCGCGCCTGCGAGATCGTTCCGCTGGAGGTGATCGTGCGCAATTATGCCGCCGGCACGCTGGCGCAGCGGCTGGGCATTGACGAGGGCACGCAACTGCCGCGCCCTGTGGTGGAATACTGTCTGAAGGATGATGATCTGGGCGATCCGCTGGTGACAGAGGAACATATTGCCGCCTTTGGCTGGGCCAGTCAGCAGGACCTGGACGACATGGTCAGCCTGGCGCTGCGCGTGAACGACTTTCTGTCCGGCGTGATGTATGGCGTCGGCATTCGTCTGGTGGATTTCAAGATCGAGGTCGGCCGGATCTTCGAGGGCGATTACCAGCGCCTGATCGTGGCCGACGAGATCAGCCCCGACAGTTGCCGGCTCTGGGACATCGAGACCGGTCAGAAACTGGACAAGGACGTGTTTCGCCGTGATCTGGGCAGTCTGACGGATGCCTACACAGAGGTGGCCAGGCGGCTGGGCGTGATGCCGAAGGGCGCGACCCAGATGAGCAAGCCGCATCTGATCAACTGATCGCCCGACCGGGGCGCATGTGACGGGATGTGTGGCGGCAGCGGACATGCTGTCGCGGCTCAGGGAACGGCAAGGCAAAGGAAAGGCAGGGGCATGAAGGCACGGGTGCATGTGATGCTGAAGGAGGGGGTGCTCGACCCGCAGGGCGAGGCGGTGCGGCACGCGCTGGGGCAACTGGGATTTCAGGGCTTGGACGGTGTGCGTCAGGGCAAGGTGATCGAACTTGACCTGGACGAGACCGATGCCGATGCCGCGCGGGCGCGGGTGACCGAAATGTGCGAAAAACTGCTCGCGAATACGGTGATCGAGCGTTACTCGGTGGAGGTGCAGTGATGCATGCGGCCGTCATTGTTTTTCCCGGTTCCAATTGCGACCGCGACATGCGCGTGGCGTTCGAGACCGCAGGCGCGCGCGTCAGCATGGTCTGGCACAAGGACACCGCGTTGCCCGGAGGGATCGACGTGGTGGGCGTGCCGGGCGGCTTTTCGTTCGGCGACTATCTGCGCTGCGGCGCGATTGCGGCCAACGCGCCGATCTTCCAGTCCGTCCGCGATCACGCGGCGCGCGGCGGATTCGTCCTGGGGGTGTGCAACGGGTTTCAGATTCTAACGGAAACCGGACTGCTGCCCGGGGCGCTCTTGCGCAATGCGGGCTTGAAGTTTGTCTGTAAAACCATTGATCTTTCAGTGGAAACGTCAGACAGCGCCTTCACGCGGGGCTACAATGCCGGATCCAGGATATCGGTGCCCGTGGCGCATCATGACGGCAATTACGTGGCCGATGCCGACACCCTGCGCGCGCTGCGCGCCGACGAGCGGGTTGCGTTCCGCTATGTCGACAACCCCAACGGGGCGACCGACGATATCGCGGGCATCCTGTCGGAAAACCGCCGGGTTCTCGGAATGATGCCGCATCCCGAGCGCATGGCCGACCCGGTGCATGGCGGCACCGACGGTGCGGTGCTGTTCCGCGGGCTGGTCGAGGACGTGGTTTCGGCCTGACACAGAACTTTGACGGCACGGAACGCTGCGCATCTTGAGCGTGCCGGCCGGGCGGCGTAGACTTTCGACGATGGCACGCAGCACCACAAGACGGTCCAACCACAGCCTGCGAACGCTGGGCTGGCGGGCGCGGTTCGCGCTGTTGCTGATTGTGGTGTTTGCCGTTGCGATCGTTGCGGTCACCAAAGTGTTGCTCACCGACCGGTTCACCGAGACCACGCGCAACCGCGCGGAACTGCGTCTGGCGCTCTACAGCGGCAATATCCTGTCCGAGTTGCGCCAGAACGCGATTGTCCCGCAATTGCTGGCGCGTGACCCGGCCCTGATCACCGCGCTGGACAGTGGCGACTTTGCCCAGTCCTCGCAGCGCCTGATCACGTTCAACGAGGAACTGAGCGCGGCCTCGCTGATCCTGCTGGATGCCGATGGCCGGATCGTCGCCGCCACCGATCGCGCCCGGATCGGAGAAAGCGAACGCGCCGCACCCTATTTCATCGACACGCTGCGGTCGCGCGACAACATCTTCACGGTGATTCAGGAAGATACTGGTGCGTTTCGGTTCTTCTACAGCCGCCGGATCGACAGCAACGGCGCGCTGGCCGGGATGATAGTGGTCGAGGTCGATCTGCAGAAGTTCGAGCAGGCCTGGGCCGGGATTTCCGACGCGGTTCTGGTCACCGACAGCGCCGGAACGATCGTGCTGGCGACAGAGCCGCGGTGGCGGGGTCTGACCGAGGATCAGGCGTTGCAGCGCGAGCCGCCCAATTCGGCCATCCTGCGGGCGCTGCAGGCCACGGCGGACTGGTCCAGCGTGCCGGGAGATGCCTATCTGGGCGGCGAGGCGGTGATGCGGGTCGACGGGCGGGTGCCGTTTCAGGGCTGGCGGATCGCCAGTTTCACCACCTATTCCAGCGTTCGGGACCGGGTCAACGGCGTGCTGGCGCTGGAGATCATGGTGTTCGCGATTCTGCTGGCGGCGGCGTTCTATTACCTGAACCGCAAGACGGCGGTTCGCATGGCACTTTTCCAACGCGAGTCGGCAGAGCTTCGCGCATTGAATGCGCGGCTGCAGCGGGAAATCGCCGAGCGTCAGAGGGTGCAGGAGAACCTTGCCGTCGCGGAACAGACCCTGCAACAAAGCTCGAAACTCGCGGTGCTGGGCGAAATGTCCGCGGCGGTCAGTCATGAGCTCAATCAGCCGCTGGCGGCGATGAAGACCTATCTGGCGGGCGCGCGCCTTTTGCTGAGCCGGAACCGGCCGGACGAGGCGCTGTCATCGTTTCAGCGGATCGACGATCTGATCGGGCGGATGGGGGCGATCACCAAGCAGCTGAAATCCTACGCGCGTCAGGACGGGCAGGCGATGCAGCCTGTAAACATGGGGGATGCGTTGAATTCGGCCCTGGCGCTGATGGAGCCGCAGCTGCGCCTGCGCAAGGTTGATATCACCCGCACAATGCCCGGAGATCCGGTCTGGGTGCTGGGCGACCGGGTGCGGATCGAACAGGTGATCATCAACCTGCTGCGCAATGCGCTGGACGCAACCCAGTCCGAGGCGCAGCCGCGAATCGACGTGCTGCTGGCTGCCGGAGAAACCGTCGTGCTGACCGTCCGCGACAACGGCACGGGGATTGTCGATATCGACAATCTGTTCGAGCCTTTCTACACCACCAAGCAACCGGGTGACGGTGTGGGGCTGGGGCTTGCCATCTCCTCCGGCATCGTCAACGACTTGGGCGGCCGTCTGACCGCGCGAAACGCGGCGGCGGGCGGGGCGGTCTTTGAAATGCAGCTTCCGGTTCTGCCGGACGGCCAACACGCGGACGAAACACAAGCGGCGGAGTAAGTCTATGCCGGCGGCTATGAAAATCGCGATCGTCGATGACGAGAAGGACATGCGGCAATCCATCAGCCAGTGGCTGGCATTGTCGGGGTATGACACCGAGGCGTTCCCCTCGGCCGAAGAAGCGCTCAAGGTGCTGGGACCGGAGTATCCGGGGATCGTGGTGACCGATATCAAGATGCCCGGCATGGACGGGATGCAGTTTCTGAAAAAGCTGATGGGCACCGACAGCGCGCTTCCCGTGATCATGATCACCGGTCACGGTGACGTGCCGATGGCGGTCGAGGCTATGCGCGTGGGCGCGTTCGATTTCCTTGAAAAGCCGTTCAATCCGGACCGGATGAACGAGCTGGCCAAAAAGGCCACATCGGCCCGGCGCATGGTTCTGGACGGGCGGGCGCTGCGCCGCGAGCTGTCCGATGGCGGGCAGCTGATGAAAAAGCTGATCGGCGCCTCGCCGGTGATGGAGCGGCTGAAAGAGGACATTCTGGATCTGGGGCAGGCCGACGGGCATGTGCTGATCGAGGGCGAGACCGGCACCGGAAAGACGCTGGTTGCGCATGCGCTGCATGCCGTGGGCGCGCGGGCCGGTCGCAAGTTCGTGCTGGTATCGTGCGCCGCGTTCGAGGAAGACGCGCTGATCCGGCGGCTGTTCGGCCCGGTTCTGCCCGAAGACCCGCAGCTTCCCGCGGTCGAAGAGGCGCGCGGGGGCACTCTGGTGCTGGAGGATATCGAAACGCTGTCGGAGGCCGCACAGACGCGGCTGCTGACCTTTATCAATGACGAGGGCACACCGCCCGAGACGCGGGTTGTGGCGATTTCGAACATGCAGGAACAGGACCGCACCTGCGAGGATGCGCTGCGCGCCGATCTGTTCTACCGGCTGGCCGCGTTGCGGATGATGGTGCCGCCGCTGCGCCAGCGGGGCGAGGATATCCTGACGCTGTTCACCCGCTTTTCCGAGGCGTTTGCGGATGATTACGGCTGCGCCGCCCCGCCGGTCAGCGCGCAGGAGGCCGCGCAGTTGCTGCAGGCGCCCTGGCCGGGCAATGTGCGCCAGCTGATCAACATCGCAGAGCGCGCGGTGCTGCAATCGCGGCGCGGGTCTGGCACGATTGCGTCGCTTCTGATGTCGGATCATCAGGACATGCAGCCGGTCATGACGATCGAGGGCAAGCCGCTGAAAGAGTATGTCGAGGCGTTCGAACGGATGCTGATTGACAACACCATGCGGCGCCACAAGGGGTCGATTGCCTCTGTCATGGACGAGTTGTGCCTGCCCCGACGCACGCTGAACGAGAAAATGGCCAAGTACGGATTGCAGCGGTCAGACTATCTCTGACGCGGCATTTGGTCATGAAAGCACATTTTTCCCATTGAATTTGGGGGGCTGAAAGCCTTACGTTGGAGATGTCGCGGATTGAGCCGCGGCAAGAGTTTCGCTGTTCCAGGTCAGCGCCGGACAGACCCGAGACACGGGCAGGACCGGCAGGATCTGAACAGAACGATCAGGCCCCTGAGGGCCGCATATTTGTCCCTGCGCGCCCCCGAAAGGGCCGCGACGGATCATGAATTGGCCCGCGAACGGGCCGGAAAGCAAGAACCGCGATGACGCGCGCGCCCTATCTTTGTGCAGACCCAGCGACCCGCAGTGGCGCCGGATGCCTGGCCCGCGCGATCGCCCACATCAACACATGCCCTCCGCGAAACGCGATGCGACCTCCCGTTGTATCCGCAGCGTGTGGCGGGCCGAACGGATATCATGGCAAAGAAAATGCTTATAGATGCCACCCACGCGGAAGAAACCCGCGTTGTGGTGGTCGACGGAAACAAGGTCGAGGAGTTCGACTTTGAATCAGAAAACAAACGCCAGCTCGCGGGCAACATTTATCTCGCAAAGGTAACGCGGGTCGAACCCTCGCTTCAGGCCGCATTTGTGGATTACGGGGGCAACCGCCACGGATTTCTGGCGTTTTCGGAAATTCACCCCGACTATTATCAGATTCCGGTGGCGGACCGCGAGGCGCTGCTGGAGGAAGAGCGCGCCTATGCCGAGGCGCAGAGGGCGCGCGACGAAGAAGAGGACAAACCCCGGCGCGGACGCGGCAGATCGCGGTCCAGGGCGGCGAAGTCGGACACCGGTGACGCGACAGCGAGCACGGGCGATATCTCGGGCATGGAGACGATCGACCTCGATGACGAAGAGGAAGGTCTGTCACCGCGCGACCGGGCAGGCGACGTGCCGGTCGACGAGCCGGACGATCTGTCGGAGGCGTCGGCCGGGGACGGCGCAGAGGACGCGGACACGGACACTGACGCGGACACAGGCGCCGGAGATGATGCCGCCGCCGCAGCCGGGGCGGCGGACGCCACAGACACGGACGCAGACGCAGACACGGACGCAGACGCAGACGCAGACACGGACGCCGGGACGGCCTCCGGGGATGCAGAGGCGGACGTGGATCAGGCCGAAGAAGCGGATCAGGCCGAAGAAGATGACGCGCCGCGCGCAAGCGATGCGTCGAGCCGCGATTCCAGCATCGAATCCGTCGCCGATGACGACGATGCCGAGGACATTCGCCCGCCGCGCAAGCCGCGCCCGCGCCGCTACAAGATTCAGGAAGTGATCAAGGTGCGTCAGATCCTGCTGGTGCAGGTCGTCAAGGAAGAGCGCGGCAACAAGGGCGCGGCGCTGACCACCTATCTTTCGCTGGCCGGGCGCTATTGCGTCCTGATGCCCAACACCGCGCGGGGCGGCGGCATAAGCCGCAAGATCACCAATGCGGCGGACCGCAAGAAACTCAAGGAGATCGCGGGCGAAATTGACGTGCCGCAGGGCGCCGGCCTGATCGTTCGCACGGCCGGGGCAAAACGGACGAAATCCGAGATCAAGCGGGATTACGAATATCTTCAGCGGATGTGGGAGCAGATCCGCGAACTGACGCTGAAATCCATCGCTCCGGCAAAAATCTATGAAGAAGGCGATCTGATCAAACGCTCGATCCGCGACCTTTACAACCGCGAGATCGACGAGGTTCTCGTGGAGGGCGAGCACGGCTATCGCATCGCCAAGGACTTCATGAAGATGATCATGCCGTCGCATGCCAAGAACGTGCAGAACTACACCGATCAGATGCCGCTTTTCGCCCGCTATCAGGTGGAGAGCTATCTGAGTTCGATGTTCAACCCCGCGGTACAGCTCAAATCCGGCGGCTATATCGTGATCGGCGTGACGGAAGCGCTGGTGGCGATTGACGTGAACTCGGGCAAGGCCACCAAGGAAGGTTCGATCGAGGAGACCGCGCTCAAGACCAATCTGGAGGCCGCCGACGAGGTGGCGCGCCAGTTGCGGCTGCGGGATCTGGCCGGGTTGATCGTGATCGACTTCATCGACATGGACGAACGCAAGAACAACGCGGCGGTGGAAAAGCGCATGAAGGATCGGCTGAAAACCGACCGGGCGCGCATTCAGGTGGGGCGGATCTCCGGCTTTGGCCTGATGGAAATGAGCCGCCAGCGCCTGCGTCCGGGCATGCTGGAAGCCACAACGCAGAGCTGCCCGTCCTGTCACGGCACCGGTCTGATCCGGTCGGATGACAATCTGGCGCTGTCCGTGTTGCGCCAGATCGAGGAAGAGGGCGTGCGCCGCAGGTCGCGTGAGGTGCTTTTGCGCTGTCCGGTGGGCATTGCCAATTTCCTGATCAATCACAAGCGCGAGCATGTGGCGCAGATTGAATCGCGTTACGGCCTTTCGGTCAGGATCGAGGGCGATCCGACGCTGATCAGCCCCGATTTTTCGATTGAAAAGTTCAAAACCGCAACGCGCATCGTGCCGCAGGGCACAGAGGCGGTCGTGTCGGTGGACAGCTCCCTGATGGATGAAATCGACGCCGAGGAAGAAGAGCGCTCTGAGGCACCGGCCGTGTCCGAGGATGACGACAAGCCCAAGAAAAAGCGCCGCCGTCGGCGGCGGCGGCGGTCGCGCGGCGGAGCAGGCGCAGACGGCGGCGAGGGGGGCGAGGACGCCACGACGCCTGAGGCGGCCGATGAGGGGCCCTCTGATGCGGACGATGCGGCCGTGACCGAGACGGCAGAGGGCGAGACGCCCGAAGAGGTGGCCGACGCGCCCAAGAAGCGCAGCCGCAGCCGGTCACGTCGCAAGCCCAGGGAAACCGAAGAAAGCGCCGCCGCCGAAAGCCCCGAGGCCGACGCGCCGCAGAGCGCGGAGACAGCACAGGACGCCGGGGAAACGGCGCCGCCGGCCAAGCCGAAACGCAGCCGGTCACGCAAGAAAGCCGCGCCTGACGCGGGCTCGGACAACGCGGGCTCGGATGACGCGGGCTCTGAACAGGGCAGCGCGCCCGGACCGGATGCGGAGGCCTCGGCCGGCACGGCAGAGGTGGCGGAGGCGGCAGAGGCAGCAGACCCCAAGCCCAAGCCGCGCGCCCGCAGCCGCAAGAAGGCGGCAAAGCCGAAAGCCGACGCCGCCGCCGGGACGCAACAGGACGATGCGCCCGCCGCCGCCGCTGACCCCGCGTCGGAGGTGACGACAGCTGCTGCGCCAGATGCTGCGCCCGATCCTGCGCCCGCCGCCACGTCCGACCCGGTGGCGGCCACTGTCAGCGCGACGGTGAGCGACGCCGAGGCGGCGTCCGACAAGCCCAAGCGGCGGGGCTGGTGGTCATTCGGCAAGTGACGCGAACCGCATGCGCGGCCCCCGGCTAGCCCGGCGGGCCGCCGGTTTTGCGCACTCGGAACAGGTTGGCGTCCGCAGAGGCGCTGGTTTCGATCAGAGTGTGACCGGATTCTGTACAGTAATGGGGCACGTCGATTACGGCGGCGGGATCGTCGGCCAGAAGCTCGACCACCGCGCCGGGAGGGGCGTGCCTGATCTTTCTGGCCAGTTTCAGAACCGGCAGAGGGCACAGCAAGCCCGTGGCGTCGATCCGGATCGTGTCATCGGTCATGACTGGCAGATATGCCGCGTGACAGAGCTTGTCCACCGGCAGGGGCGCGGTGCGTGGGCCGGCGCTTGTCGCGGATACGGATTTGTGACCACCGGACCGGGTGACGCCGGACGCGCAATCGCGTAGAGGACTGGGTGTGTTTGGATTTGACCTGATCGACGCCACGCTTGTCCCGGCGATGGCCATCGCGTTGGCGGCTGGGCTTTTTTCGTTTCTCAGCCCCTGCGTTCTGCCGATTGTTCCGCCCTATCTTGCCTATATGAGCGGCGTGACGGTCAGCGATCTGCAGGACCGCGATCAGGCGCGAAATCCGGCGATCTGGCCTGCGGTCTTCTTTGTGCTGGGGCTGTCGACGGTGTTTCTGCTGCTGGGCATTGCGGCCTCGGCGGCGGGGCGGGCGATTCTGCAGTATCAGGGAGTGCTGAACACGGTGGCGGGGATCACCGTCATGGTTTTCGGAGCGCATTTTCTGGGGATCTTCCGTATTCCGCTGCTGGATCGCGAGGCGCGGATGGACGTCGGAGACCGCGGCGGGTCGTCCTTTGGCGCCTATGTGCTGGGGCTGGCTTTTGCCTTTGGCTGGACGCCGTGCATCGGGCCCCAGCTGGGCGCGATCCTGTCGCTGGCGGCGACCGAGGCCTCGGTGACGCGCGGCACGCTGCTTTTGGCAGTCTACGCGGCGGGCCTGGGCGTGCCGTTCCTGCTGTGCGCGCTGTATCTGCCCCGGCTGGGGGGGCTGATGGCCTGGATGAAGCGGCATATGGACCGTATCGAACGGATCATGGGCCTGCTGTTGTGGACGGTTGGACTTTTGATGCTGACCGGCGGGTTCGCGGCCTTTTCGTACTGGCTGCTGGAAATGTTCCCGGCTCTGGCGATGGTCGGATAAGCCTTATCTTGGCCCGAATGCTGCGCTAGGCTGTTGCAAAACAGGACCGGTATGAGCAGCCAGCCTTACCCAGACCCGGAGCAAGCGCCGCAACCGGACGCGCCGACAGCGCCCGTGCGGCGCAGGCATGTCTTCTACATTCCGGGCTACGACCCCATCCCGCCGCGCCGGTATCGCGAGCTGTACCGCAGGGAGGCGGCAGAGCAGGCCGCGATCTCGGGGTACGAGATTTCGCTGACGTCCGGGCCCGCGCAGACCGGCCGTTTCGGCTGGCAGGTCGAGGCGCTGATGGACGGCGTGGCGACGACCACGCGTGTCGATGTGCTGGTCTGGTCCGATATCGTGCAGCACAGCATGGGGCAGGGTGGTACGTTGCGCGCGATCGCGACGGCCTATCTGCAGCTGTTGCGCACGGCGTGGATCTATCTGTCGACGGGGGCGCTGTGGCGTCTGGTGCGGCTGCGCAAGGGGCCGGTGCTGGCGGCGCTTTATCCGGTGGTGTTTTTGCTGGGGCAGCTGGCGCTGGCGGTGCTGGCGGGCGTCGGCGTGGCGGCGGGGCTGGACCTCCTGCTGGCGGCGCGGCCTTTTGCGCCGCTGGCCGGTGCTCTGGTCGGAACTCTGGTCGGCACTCTGGCCGGTACTTTGGCGGGGACACTCGCGGGCCTTGCGGTTCTGCGCTGGTTCCGGGCCCGCGATGGCCGGTTCTACGCCTATTACCTGATGCATGATTACGCGTTTTCGGCCGGCGCCTATGGGGCATATCCCCCCGCGCTGGAGGCGCGGATTGCCGAGTTTTCCGGCGCGCTGACCGAGGCGTTGCGCGGTGACAGCGACGAGGTGCTGGTGGTCGGCCACTCTTCGGGCGCGCATCTGGCGGTCTCGGCGCTGGCCGATGTGATTCGCGCCGGCGCGGCGGACCGGGCAGACCCGGCGCTGAGCTTTCTGTCTCTGGGGCAGGTGGTGCCCATGGTGTCCTTTCTTCCGCGTGCCGACAGGCTGCGTGGCGATCTGCTGGCGCTTTCGCGCACGGATGCGCTGACCTGGGTGGATGTCAGTGCGCCGGGCGACGGGTGTTCTTTCGCGCTGTGCGATCCGGTGGCGGTGACCGGTCTGGCGGGGGCGGGCAAGCGCTGGCCGCTGGTCCTGTCGGCGGCTTTCAGCAAGACGCTGAGCCCGGCGCGCTGGCGTACGCTGCGCTGGCGCTTTTTCCGTCTGCATTTCCAGTATCTCTGTGCCTTCGACCGTCCCGGCAGTTACGATTATTTCCGGATCACCGCCGGGCCGGTGCCCCTGTCAGAGCGCTATGCCGGTCGGGTGGCCTCGCCCAGCCGGATCGAGACGCACCTGTCGCGCTACACGTCGGTTGCGCCGCGATGACCCGGCCTCCGAAACCGGCCGCCCGGGCGGGCGATGTCTCATTCTGGCGGTATCTGCGGCTGTTTCGGCGTGATATCCTGTCGGCCCAGCCCGCGCGGCTCTATCGCGCGTGGATGGCGGAGTACCGCACGCCCTTCTTCCGGTCTTATCTGTGCAACCAACCGGAACTTGTCGATCTGGTTCTGCGTCAGAGACCGGATGATTTTCCGAAATCGCGGCGCATCCGCGAGGGGCTGACCCCGCTGCTGGGTCGATCGGTCTTTGTCACCAATGGTGCGACCTGGCGGCGGCAAAGGCGGATCATTGATCCGGCCTTTGAGGGCGGGCGGTTGCGTGACGTATTCCCCGCCATGCAGGCGGCAGCGCAGGCGGCGGTGGCGCGTCTGGAGGCCACGCCGCCGGGGCAGGGCGTGGAAATCGAGGAAGTGACAAGCCACGCGGCAGCCGATGTGATTTTCCGGACGCTGTTTTCGGTGCCCATCGAGGACCGTCTGGCGGGCGAGGTCTTTGCCGCGTTTCGCGCCCATCAGCGCAGCCAGCCGGTCCTGACGCCTGCCGCGCTGCTGCCCTTGCCCGGCTGGGTACCGCGCCTGCACCGGCGGCGCACGCGTGCAACCGCAGGCACCATTCGCGCGCTGATCTCGCAGATGACGGTGCAGCGCGCCGCGGACATTGCCACGGGGACCGCGCCCGACGATCTGGCGACCAAAATCATGACCACGCCCGACCCGGCGACCGGAGACTGCTTTGACACCGAGGACATGATTGACCAAGTGGCGATCTTCTTTCTTGCCGGGCATGAAACCAGCGCCTCGGCACTGGCCTGGGCGCTGTATCTGCTGGCGCTTTATCCGGACTGGCAGGCGCGGGTCGCGGACGAGGCGTCGCGGGTGATGTCCGGCACCTTCGGGTTTGGCGATCTGGGGCAGCTGCAGGTGGCGCGGGACGTGTTTCGCGAAACGCTGCGGCTCTATCCGCCTGTGCCCATGATGGTGCGCGAGACCGCACGGTCAGAGCGGTTCCGGGACCGGGACGTGCCGCGCGGCAGTCAGATCGTGCTGAGCCCCTGGCACCTGCACCGTCACACGCGGTTGTGGGACCGGCCCGATGATTTCGACCCCGGCCGGTTTGCGACCGAAAACGGCAGAAGCTGCCTGCGCACGGCCTATATTCCCTTTTCCAGCGGCCAGCGGGTCTGTCCCGGCGCGGGGTTTGCAATGATCGAGGGAACTCTCCTGCTGGCCTGTCTGGTGCGGGCCTTCCGGATCACCACGGTCGACGGACGCGCCCCGGTGCCGGTGGCGCATCTGACGGTGCGCGCGCGCGACGGGATCTGGCTGCGTCTTCAGCCGCGATAGTGGCGCAGAACATACAACCGGATGGCAGAGGCGAGTCCGCAGTCAAGCCCGCGTTCCTCATCAATTTCAGCCGCCAGTGCATTGATTGAAATTCTCTTTTCGGCTGCGATATCGCGAAAGGCGTGCCAGAACTCGTCTTCCAGCGAGACGCTGGTGCGATGCCCGCACAGTGTCACCGAGCGTTTGACGGGGCGCGCGTTCATTCCGGCGTGTCGCGCGCGTGCCCGTCGAGCGTTTTGCGTGCCTTGTCCGCGCGCGCCTCTTCCAACTTGCGCTGCGCCTTGCTGCGGCCATGCTGCGCAGCGTTCTCGTCCGCCCGGGCGCGTTTCTGCGCGCGGGCCTTCTGCTTGCGAAAACGATTGAGATTGACGGGCGTGGTCATTCCTTTTTCGGGCCGATCATGTCTTCGGGACGCACGATGCGGTCAAAGGTCTCGGCATCGACAAAGCCAAGTGCGACGGCTTCCTGCTTTAGCGTTGTGCCGTTCCTGTGGGCGGTCTTGGCCACCTTGGTGGCATTGTCGTAGCCGATCGTGGGGGCCAGTGCGGTGACCAGCATCAGGCTTTCCTTCATCAGGGTGTCGATGCGCGGCGCGTTGGCCTCGATGCCATTGAGCATACGCTCGGTGAAACTGTCTGCGGCATCGCCCATGAGCTGGATGGACTGCAGCAGATTGTAGGCCATCATCGGGTTGTAGACGTTCAGCTGAAAATGCCCTTGTGATCCGGCAAACTTGATCGCGGTGTCATTGCCCATCACATGCGCCGCCACCTGGGTCAGCGCCTCGGCCTGGGTCGGGTTGACCTTGCCCGGCATGATCGACGAGCCCGGTTCGTTCTCGGGAAGGATCAGTTCGCCCAGACCGGAGCGCGGGCCAGAGCCCAGAAACCGGATGTCGTTGGCGATCTTGTAGGCGCTGCCCGCGACCGTGGCGATGGCCCCGGACAGAAACACCATGGCGTCATGCGCCGCCAGCGCCTCGAACTTGTTGGGCGCGGTGACAAATGGCAGGCCGGTGATGTCGGCCATGTGCCGCGCCACGGTTTCGTCCCAGCCATGCCGGGTGTTCAGCCCGGTGCCCACCGCGGTGCCGCCCTGCGCCAGTTCGTAGATCCCGGGCATCGTGGCTTCGATCCGCGCCAGTCCCTGCCGGATCTGGTGGGCGTATCCGGAAAATTCCTGCCCCAGGGTCAGCGGCGTGGCGTCCTGCGTGTGGGTGCGGCCGATCTTGATGATGTCCGCGAACGCCTGCGCTTTGCGCTCCAGCGCTTCGGCCAGCTTTGTCAGACCCGGCCGCAGCACGTCGCGCACGCTCATTGCGGTGGCGATATGCATGGCGGTGGGGAAGGTGTCGTTCGAGCTCTGGCCCATGTTGCAGTGGTCATTGGGATGCACCGGATCTTTGGAGCCGACGGTGCCCCCCAGCAGTTCTATCGCGCGATTGGCGATCACCTCGTTGGCATTCATGTTGGATTGCGTGCCCGATCCGGTTTGCCAGACCACCAGCGGAAAATTGTCATCCAGCTTGCCCGCGATCACCTCGTCGGCGGCGTCGATGATGGCGTCCGCCAGCCGGGGATCAAGCGCGCCGGCGTCGCGGTTTGCCATCGCGCAGGCCTTCTTGATCACGCCGAGCGCCCGCACAATCGCCACCGGCTGTTTTTCCCAGCCGATCGGAAAGTTCAGCAAGGACCGCTGGGTCTGTGCGCCCCAGTACCTGTCTGCGGGCACCTCGAGAGGGCCGAAACTGTCCGATTCGGTGCGCGTGGCGGTCATGTGCTGTCTCCGTTCGTTGGTGCCAGAAGCTATAGGCAGGAGAGATGCGGCGCGCAACTCAGAGCGCCGGGGCACTCTGTCCGGTGCCGGCGCTCCGGACGGTCCTGTCCGGACGAGGGACGGTTACTTGCGGAAATTGTCGAGGCTGACGATTTCGGCCTCGACCTCGCCACCGGGCGGGTCGTTCTGCGGCACGGGATCCGACTGCGGCGTCTCTGCGTCAGTCTGCTCTTCGTCTTCTTCCTCGTGCGATTCAAAGCGCAGACCGAATTCCACCGAAGGATCCACAAAGGTCTGGATGGCATTGTACGGGACGAACAGGTTTTCCGGACTATCGCCGAAGTTGAGCGTCACGCCAAAGCCGTTTTCCAGCACTTCGAGGTCATCGAACCAGTGCTGCATCACCACGGTCATTTCGGACGGGTAGCGGTCGCGCAGCCAGTCGGCGAGCCTGACATCGGGGTGGTTTGTCTCGAACGTGATGAAGAAGTGGTGCGCGCCGGGCAATCCATTGTCGCGCACGTCGATCAGAACTTCCTGAATGAGGCCGCGCATGGCGCGGTGCATCAATCGTCCGTAATCAATCGAGCGTGTCATAATAGTCCCTGCAAGGTGACACCCTCACCATAGGGGATTCGGATCAAAACAAAAGAGCAGAGCCAAGGCGTTCCGGAAAGATCATGCCGATCGCACCCGCCGCGGCCGCCATCGCCGCCAGTCCGGCCAGCATCGGCAGGCGCATGCCGAGAAACAGCAGCGCCGCCAATCCGATCAGAGCGGCATTCAGCGGCACGAAACTGCCGGCGGTCAGATCTGGTGCGCCCTGTCCCTGCGGCAGGTCGCGGAACAGGACATTGAAGGTAAACCACACGGCGAGGTTGAGAATGACACCCGCGACCGAGGCCGAGATCGCGTCGAACGCCCCCTGCAGACGGGGCCGCGCCAGCAACGTTTCGACATAGGGCGCGGCAGCGAAGATCCATAGAAAACAGGGCACGAACGTGACCCAAAGCGTGATGGCGGCCGCCGCGATGGCCAGGCCGGGCCCGCCTTGCAGAAAGCCGGTCATGAAGGCGGCGAACTCGGTCACCAGGATCAGCGGGCCGGGCGTGGTTTCCGCAAGGCCGAGCGCGTCGATCATCTGCGCGGTGCTCAGCCAGCCATAGGACTGCACGATTTCCTGCGTCATGTAGGCCAGAACCGCGTAGGCGCCGCCGAACGTGACCACGGCCAGTTTTGAAAAGAAAAGCGCGAGTTCAAGCAGCAGGCGGTGATCCAGCGCCCAGACAAGAGCGACCGGTGCGCCCCAGATCGCCAGCCAGAGCACGATGGTCGACAGCGTGCGCGCCGGCGCAGTGGCCGTGCCCGGCGGTGCCGGAGGGGGCGTCGCCGCTGGCCGGGCCAGCAGCAGACCGGCCAGGGCCGCCGCGGCGATGATCAGCGGGAAAGGCACACCCAGAAAGAAAATGGCCAGAAACGCGGCCAGCGCGAATGCGCGCGCGCGCCCGTCAGTCAGCGCACGCCGTGCCAGTTTGAACAGGGCCTGAAACACGATGACGACAACTGCGGCTTTCACACCGGCAAACAGCGTCTGCACCAGAGGCACCTGACCGTAATAGGCGTATCCGAAGGCCAGGGCGAGAATCACGGCCGCACCGGGCAGCACAAACAGCAGCCCGGCCAGAAGTCCCCCCATCGTTCCGCGCATCCGCCAGCCCGCATAGGTGGCCAGTTGCATCGCTTCGGGACCCGGCAGCAACATGCAGAATGACAGCGCCTGAAGGAATTGCGTGTCGCTCAGCCAGCCGCGTTTGTCGACCAGTTCCGTCTGCATCAGCGAAATCTGCGCGGCCGGCCCGCCAAACGACAGCAACCCGACCCGCCCGAAGACACGAAAAAGGTCCGAATATGATACCTGCATGGTCACGGTCTGCTGCTCGTCGGGACGCCGCCATTGTTGTTTTCCTGCGCGTCATAGCCGTCGCGGGCCCAGCGGTACAGCGCATCGAACACCGGCAGCATCCGGTCGAGCCGGTGCGCGGGCGCGGGGTATTGCCGCGCAAGCCCGGCGGTGAGCGCGCCAAGACCGGCAGAGACGGGGTGCGCGTCGCCCTGACCGGCGCTCAAACCGTGCAGGACCGCGGAAAGTTGGGCAAGCGGCGCCGTGCGCAGCCCGAACCTTGACTGCCACATGTCATAGGGGCTCTGGCCGGTCTCCCGGAGCGCGGAGGCGCCAAATCTTTTCGCGACGCCGGTGATCTCATCAGCCTCCACGAACAGCGCGCGCGCGTTGCGGTCAATGAACCGGCGGATCAGCCAGAGCGCCGCCATGTCGGCGGGCCCGGGCGTGTCCGGACACACCCAGAGCGTTGCGTCATGCCGGCCAGCCGGCACCGCCGAGGCCGGAACGCAGGGCGCCATCGGGTCCGATCGCCAGGCGTGCATGCCGCCTGCAAGATAGCGTGCCTGCACGCCCAGCGACGTCAGCAAGGCCGCAACGCCCTGGCTGAGCTTTTTGCCCTTCTGACACACGATGATGGCGCGGTCGTTCACGAGGCGCGCGCGCAGGCGGTCAATCTCGGTATGGCTGCAGCGGACCGCACCCGGAACAAGGCAGGGGTCCAGAGCAAAGTCTTCATCAAGGCACACGTCGATCAGCGACGGGCACTCCGGCGTCCCGATCAGCTGTTTCAGGTCTCGTGGTGCAATATGGTTTCTGGCAGGCATGGCACATCCTCTGGCACGACAGCGGATGCGACTTTGGGCCAACGCCTCCGGGGCAGTCGCAGCAGGGCCCCGAAGACTGGGTAGCCTGCGCGCCGGTGGCGGTCAAGCATGGGCCGACGCACGGGACGGACGGGTCAGCCGACGCGGTTTCCGGCCAGGCAGGTCTGCATGGTGTGTTGGGGCAGCTTGCCAAGCTGTTCCCAGAGCGAGATGAAATCCCCGTAATTGTAGGCCTTCTGCACCTGACCGTCGCGGATGCAGGCCATGACAAGGGCCTGTGTCGACACGGGGTTGCCGCTGGCGCGGCAGGTGGCGGAGAATCTCATGATGAAGCTGACCCAGTCGCCGTCTTCCAGGAAGTGATCCACCGTCACATGAACGTCGCGGACCATCTGCAACAGCGCGCCGGCCATCGCGCGAAACGTTTCTGCGTCCAGCGCCTGATCCGATTCGAGGCCCTCGATGTCACCTGTCGGCGCCATCAGTTCGTCAATGGCGTCAAGATCTTCCTCGGACCAGACCCGCCGGTACCATGTTTCCACGAATGCGCGCTTGTCCATCCTGCGCTCCTGCTGTGTGG
>JBCCHI010000068.1:0-20482 GCA_039028815.1 Pseudomonadota bacterium | reverse complement strand
CATGGAGCGTTTCGACATCGTCATCCTGGGCGCCGGACCCGCGGGCAGCGCCGCCGCCGTGACCGCCCGCGCGCGGGGTCTTTCGGTTGCGCTGATCGACAAGGCCCGGTTTCCGCGCGATAAGCTGTGCGGCGGGCTCGTGACCGGACGATGCGCAAAGTATCTCAACACTATGTTCGGGTTGGAGATCACGCCCGAGCTCTTCGACACCCGACGGAACTTTGAATTTCATCTGGGGCATCAATCCCTTGGCACGCTGGAAGACGTGCCTCCGTTGCATCTGACCATGCGGCGCGATTTCGACGCCGTGCTGCTAGACACGGCAGTGGAACGCGGGGCGCGCGCTTTCACGGGCTGTCGCGTTGCCACGCTCGACCTGCCGCGCGACCGGATCACACTGGAAGATGACACGGTCATTGAATACAGATGTCTGATCGGGGCCGATGGGGTCAACAGCATGGTCGCCACGGTACTGTTCGGCCGCGCCTTCGACCCCGCCCGCGTCGGATTCGCGCTTGAAATCGAAGGCCCGCCGCAGACCCCGGATGAAACCACGCCGATCCGCATCGACTTTGCCGCCGCCCGCTGGGGGTACGGCTGGTCCTTCCCGAAACGGTCCAGCACCACGATCGGGCTGGGCGGCCTGCACGGTTGCAACCCGGATCTGAAGCCCCGGCTGATGCAGTATCTCGGCAAGTTGAAAACCGGACAAGAGGCTAAAATAAAAGGACATTTTCTACCCTTTGGAGAGGCAAAGCCCCGTCCCGGCCGCGCGAATGTGTTGCTGGCCGGTGACGCGGCGGGGTTTGTCGACCCGATCACCGGCGAAGGGATCGGTCACGCCATTCACTCCGGCGCCTGCGCCGCCACCGCTGCCGCCCGTGCCCTGCGCGAGGGCCAGCCGTTTCTGGCCAGCCGCTACCACCGCGCCGCCACGCGTCCGATCCGCAACGCGATTGCACAGGCCCGCCTGCTGCGCCCTGTCATCTTCGCGCCGCGCCTTCAGCCTTTTTTCTCAAGGACGTTTCGCACCTCGAGCCGGCTCAAACGGGACTACATGCACCTGCTGTCCGGCGACACGGAGTATCCCGATATTCTTGTCCGGACAGTCGCGCGCCTGCCTGCGGCGGCCCTGCGCCACCTTCGCCAGGCAACACCAGAGCACTGACGCATTGCTGCAACGCCACACGGTCATGGACCGCCCTTCACCGGTTTTTGATTTCGCAACGCTTTTCTGACAGGATAGCAACATGTGACGGGGCGTATTTTGAGGGAAGCCTGATGATCGACAGACGTCAATTTGTAGCAGCGGGGGCGGCGGCGCTGACCGTGCCGGCCACTGTGGCCAACGCTTTTGAAGTAAATCCGAAATTCATGCCACAGGAAGTGCCGATTGATGCCCGTTACCAGCCGGGCCGTCTGCTTGTGCTGCCCAAGGCGCATTTTCTTTATTTCGTGACAGGACCCGGACGGGCACGCCGGTATGGGGTGGGCGTGGGCCGCGCGGGCCTCGAATTCACCGGCACGGCCACCATCGACGTGAAGAAAAAGTGGCCCACATGGCGCCCCACCAACGAGATGATCGAACGTGAGCCCAAGACATATTCCAAGTTCGTAGGCAACGATTATGTCCAGCCCGGCGGACCCGGCAATCCATTGGGCGCGCGGGCGCTGTATCTGTTCCAGAACGGCCGCGACACCTATTTCCGGATCCACGGCACGACCGCGCCGCGATCCATCGGGCGCTCTGTCTCCAACGGATGCATCCGCATGATCAACGAACATGTGAAGGACCTGTACGAGCGTGTGCCGGTCGGAACGGTCGTTACCGTTCTCTGATCCGGTTTCGGGACAGGGGACATGCGCGGGCCGTCATCTGGCCTGCGCGATCAGTTCCAGAACCGATGGGCCCATGGCCACCACGATTTCCGCAACACCCGCTGCGTTCGGATGAATGCCATCAGGCTGGAAATAGCGCTGAAGGCTGGCGAGATCGCCATCACCCAATCCTTTGAAGAAATCGGGGAAAAACAAGACTTGGTACGCCTCGGCCAGATCGGGATAGATCCGGTCGAAGGCAGATTTGTACTCTGGTCCGAAATTTCCGGGCGCTTGCATCCCCACCAGCAGCACCGGCAGGTCACGTGTCTGCGCCACGTCCAGAATGCGCTGCAGATTGCCGCGCGCGGCCTCGGGATCAAGACCGCGCAGCAGATCGTTGCCGCCGAGCGCGACAACCATCGCGTCGATCTCGGGCGTTAGACTCCACTCAACGCGCGCCGCGCCCCCTGCCGTCGTATCGCCGGACACACCCGCATTCACCAGCTGCGCATCCGCGCCCTGCTCCTGCAGCCAGCGATCCAGTTGCGACACAAGACCTTCGGCCGGTGGCAGTCCATAGCCCTGCGTCAGACTGTCTCCCAGCATCAGAACGGTCACCGTGTCGCGGGCCCAGACCGGGCTGAACAGACAGAGATGCACGATCGTTAAAACCAGCGTCGCTGCCTTGCCCCCTGCGCGACAGAGCCCATATCTGCCCAGAGTGCTCAGAAACAGGCAATTTCTCATGACCGACCCCGTGTTGTCGCTTCGTGATGCGGCGCTTGCCCTGCAGGGCAATGCCGGACTTGTGCGCATACTTGAGGCGATCACGCTTGATGTCCACAGGGGCGACACGCTTGGCCTTGTCGGGCCGTCAGGGTCCGGAAAATCATCGCTTCTTATGCTGATGGGCGGGCTGGAACAAGCCACGCGTGGCGAGGTCCGCGCGCTTGGGCAGGATCTGACCGCGATGAACGAGGATGCGCTGGCGCGGCTCAGACGGGATCACATTGGCGTTGTCTTTCAGTCTTTTCACCTGATCCCCACCATGACGGCGCTGGAAAACGTCGCCACTCCGCTGGAACTGGCCGGTCGGGCCGATGCCTATGACTGCGCCACCGCAGAACTCGAAGCGGTCGGGCTGTCGGACCGTACGGGGCACTACCCGTCTCAGCTGTCGGGCGGAGAGCAGCAGCGCGTGGCGCTGGCCCGCGCGGTGGCGCCCCGGCCGGACATTCTGCTGGCGGATGAACCAACCGGGAACCTGGACAGCCAGACCGGCACGGCGATTGTCGATCTCCTGTTCGATCTGCAATCCCGGCATGGCGCAACGCTGGTTCTGGTCACGCATGATCCCGCGCTGGCCCGGCGCTGCGCCCGGGTGGTCGAATTGCGCGACGGCCGCGCGAACGAGCGTGGCCTGCGCCAGACACCGGCTGCCGCCGGATGAGGCTGAAGACCGCGGCCCGCATTGCCCTGCGCGAGTTGCGCGGCGGTCTCAAGGGATTTCGGATCTTTCTGGCCTGCGTGGTTCTCGGCGTGGCCGCGATTGCCGCTGTGGGAACGGTGCGCTCCTCGATCGCGGAGGGCCTGACCCGCGAGGGGGCCACGCTTCTTGGCGGGGACGTAGAAATTGAGCTGACTTATCGCTTTGCGACCGATGAAGAACGGGCATGGATGGACGCGCGTGCTTTGTCCGTGTCAGAGATCGCCGATTTCAGGTCGATGGCGGTTCATGGCGAAACCCGAAGCCTGACCCAGATCAAGGCGGTGGACGACGCGTATCCGCTGGTCGGCGCGCTGCGCCTGAACCCCGATATTCCGATTGAACGCGCGCTGGCCGGGGGGGATGGCCTGCCCGGTCTGGTGATGCACCCAATGCTGGCGGAACGGCTGGACGCCACGCTCGGCGACAGCATACGCCTTGGCGAAAAGATGTTTCGGCTTACGGCTCTCATTGAGCGCGAACCTGACACCCGCACCGCGGGGTTTGGTCTGGGTCCGCGCACGATTGTCAAACGTGCCGATCTGGAGGGCGCGGGCCTGCTGCAACCCGGGACACTTTTTTCTTCTCTCTATCGGCTCGACCTTCCGCCGGGCACCGATCTGGCCGCGGTTCAGAAAGACGCAGAGGCGGCGCTTGAGGGCAGCGGCATGCGCTGGAGCGACGCACGAAATGGCGCACCCGGCGTTGCAGAGTTTGTCGACCGGCTGGGCGCGTTTCTCATTCTTGTGGGGCTGTCGGGCCTGGCCGTCGGCGGGGTCGGCATTGCCGCGGCGCTGCGCGCTTATCTCGCCGGGAAAACAAAGGTGATCGCGGTGCTGCGCACGCTGGGCGCGGACCAGCACACCGTGTTTGCGTGCTACTTTATTCAGGTTGGCGTTCTGGCCGGTCTCGGAATCGTCCTGGGGCTTGCTCTTGGCGTCGGCGTGCCGGTGGTGCTGTCGCCGCTCCTGGAGGCGCGCCTGCCTGTTCCGGCGGTGTTTGCAGCCTACCCGACCCCCATGATCGAAGCAGCGGTCTACAGCGCACTGACAGTTGTAGTGTTCACGCTTTGGCCTCTGGCGCAGGCCCGCCGGGTACGCCCTGCCGCGCTCTATCGCGACGCCGATGCGCGACAGGTGTGGCCTGAACCGGTTTTTGTTCTGGCCACCATGGCAACGGTCTGTGTCCTGATCGGCGGCGCCGCCTGGTTTTCCGGAGATACGAAACTGACGCTGTGGACGGCGGGCGGCATCGCCGGGGCGCTGGCGCTTCTGGCATTGGCGGGCATGGGGTTGCAATGGCTGGCGGCGCGTTTGCGTCCGCGTATCCGCGGCCGCGTTGCGCTTGGCTGGGCACTTAGCGCCATCGGTGGCCCGGGCAACACAGCCAGCGCGGTGGTCTTGTCGCTTGGTCTGGGACTGGCGGTTCTGGCGGCCATCGGACAGATCGACCGCAACCTGCGCGACGCCATCGCCAGCGATCTGCCCGAGCGGGCGCCGAGCTACTTTTTCGTCGACATCCAGCGCGACCAGATGCCCGGATTTTCTGCGCGCCTCGATCGGGATGACGCCGTCAGCCGGGTCGAGGCCGCGCCGATGCTGCGCGGGGTGATCACCAGAATCAACGACCGCCCGGCCGCCGAGCAGGCCGGGGATCACTGGGTGCTGCAGGGCGACAGGGGCGTCAGCTATGCCGCAGCGCTGCCCGACCGCAGCACGATCACCGCCGGGACATGGTGGGCGTCGGACTATACCGGCCCGCCTCTGGTCAGCTTCGCCGCGGAAGAGGCCGCTGAAATGGGGTTGCGTCTTGGCGACACGATCACCGTGAACATTCTGGGACGGGATATCACCGCGCGTGTGACCTCGTTCCGAGACGTCGATTTTTCAACCGCCGGCATGGGCTTTATCATGATCATGAACGAGGCCGCGCTGGTTGGCGCGCCGCACAGCTTCATCGCGACGGTCTATGCCGAGGAAGACGCGGAAACCGCGATCTTGCGCGACCTGTCGGATCAGTTCCCCAACATCACCGCCATTCGGGTGAAAGACGCGGTTGAGCAGGTCAGTGCGCTTTTGGCTGGCCTGGCCTCTGCCACAGCCTGGGGCGCGGCGGCCACGCTGCTGACCGGGTTTCTCGTGCTGATCGGCGCCGCGGCGGCCGACCAGCGGGCACGCAGCTACGAGGCCGCGATCCTCAAGACCCTGGGCGCCAGCCGGGCGCGCATTCTGGCAGGGCTCAGTCTGCGGTCCGGCCTGTTAGGCGCGGCGGCAGGCGCGGTCGCCCTGGCGGCCGGCATCGCTGGCGCCTGGGCGGTCAGCCGCTTTATCATGCAGACCGACTATGACGTGGTCTGGGGCCCGGCCCTGGGCATCGTGGCCGGGGGGGCGCTGATCAGTCTGCTGGCGGGGCTCGCCTTTGCGTATGGTCCGATCTCGGTGCGGCCAGCCCGCACCTTGCGCGCGCGGGACTGAGGCAGACCCTGGCATGACGCAGCGCGATCCACCATCACACGCCAGTCAGATCAGCGACACGCAGCAGGCCGCCATCGTGGCTCTTGTGCGCCGAACCGCACAGGCAGAGATACTTCCGCGGTTCCGCAATCTGTCGTCCAGCGAAATCTCCAGCAAAAGCAGCGCCGACGACCTTGTCACCCAAGCCGACATCGCCGCAGAGGAGATGCTGACGCGCGACCTTCAGCCTCTGTTTCCGGAGGCGCTGATCGTCGGCGAAGAGGCCGTGTCACGCGATCCTGCGCTGCGTGAACACATCGCCCGGGCAGAGCTTGCCTTCATTCTGGATCCGGTCGATGGCACATGGAATTTTGCGCACGGTCTGCCACTGTTTGGCGTGATCGTGGCCGCCACACGTTTTGGCCAGCCGGTCTTTGGTCTGCTCTACGACCCGGTTTCGGATGACTGGATCATCGCGGCCGAGGACACGGAAGCCCGCCTTGCTGGCGCCGATCGTGGCGCGCGACGCGTCCGCGCGTCGAACGGTGGTCCGCTGGATGCCCTGTCCGGCTACATTCATCTCGATCTCCTGCCCCGGTCCCGGCAGGCAGAGATGGCCGCACGGTTTCCGCACTTCAGACGCGTGACGTCCCTGCGGTGTTCGTGTCACGAATATCGGCTTCTGGCGCAGGGCGCTGCAGATTTTCTGATCTCTGGAACACTCAACCCATGGGATCACGCGGCGGGCACTCTGATCGTGCAACGCGCCGGTGGGATCGTGCGCATGCTCGATGGCCAGGACTATTCCACAGCCCTGATCACCGGTCACATTCTGGCCGCACCCGATGAACGGACCTGGACGCGCCTGCGCGATACATTCGCATTCCTGGAAGCCGGCGGTTGAGGCGCGTCGCGCCCCCCGCCGCGCAGGGTCTCGGATCGCGTGCACCGGATGGCGGCGCGTTTCGCCCTATTCGGCTGCTTCCGCGTAGTCCTCCATCGGCGGACAGGTGCACACGAGGTGACGATCGCCATAGGCATTGTCGACCCGGTTCACAGGCGGCCAGTACTTGTCGACCCGGAATGCGCCGGGTGGAAAGCAGCCCTGTTCCCGGCTGTACGGCCGGTCCCATTCGCGCACGAGATCTTCCATCGTGTGGGGCGCGTTCTTGAGCGGATTGTTTTCCGGATCAATCTTCCCCTCTTCGATGTCACGAATTTCTGCGCGGATCGACAGCATCGCGTCGCAAAACCGGTCAAGTTCCGCTTTGGTCTCGGACTCGGTTGGCTCGATCATCAGCGTGCCGGCCACAGGCCAGCTCATGGTCGGCGCGTGAAACCCATTGTCGATCAGCCGCTTGGCGATATCGTCCACCGTGACACCGGCGCTTTCGGCGAAGGGGCGCGTATCAATGATACATTCATGCGCCACCCGACCGTGGGTTCCCCGATACAGCACCTCATACGCCCCCTGAAGCCGGTCGGCCAGGTAGTTGGCATTCAGAATCGCCACCCGCGTGGCCTGTGTCAGCCCCTTGCCGCCCATAAGCAGCGTGTAGGCATAGGAAATCGGCAGGATTGACGCCGACCCGTAAGGGGCTGCCGACACCGGGCCGTCGGCGTCGCGGGGATCGCCGGGCAGGAAGGGTTCGAGATGCGCCTTGACCCCGATGGGTCCCATGCCGGGCCCTCCGCCACCGTGCGGAATGCAGAACGTCTTGTGAAGATTGAGATGGCTGACATCACCGCCCAGATCGCCTGGCCGCGACAACCCGACCATCGCATTGAGGTTCGCCCCGTCGATATACACCTGCCCGCCGTGTTCATGGGTCAGCGCGCACACCTCCTTGACCGTTTCCTCGAACACACCATGCGTCGACGGATAGGTGATCATGCACCCGGCAAGATCATCGGCGTGCTGCGCGGCCTTGGCGCTGAAATCATCCAGATCTATATCCCCGCGCTCGTTCGAACGCACCGGAACGACCTTCCAGCCCACCATATGCGCACTTGCCGGATTGGTGCCATGCGCGCTCATCGGGATTAGACAGACATTGCGCTGCCCCTCACCGCGCGAACGGTGATACGCCGCAATCGTCAAAAGACCCGCATATTCGCCCTGTGCGCCCGAATTGGGCTGCATCGACATGGCGTCATAGCCCGTGATCGTGCAAAGCCGCGCCGACAGATCCTCGATCAGATCGTGGTATCCCTTCGCCTGATCTGCGGGAACGAAAGGATGCAGACGCGAGAATTCGCGCCAGCTGACCGGCATCATCTCAACCGCGGCATTCAGTTTCATCGTGCAAGATCCAAGCGGAATCATTGCGCGGTCCAGCGCCAGATCACGATCCGCCAATCGGCGCATGTAACGCATCATCTCGGTCTCGGCACGGTTCATGTGAAAGATCGGATGCGTCAGGTAGGGCGTGCGCCGATGCATGTTCTCGGGCACACGGTATTCCGGAGCGAACTTGTTGTCGCGCCGGGATATCCCGAAGGCGCGCCAGACCGCTTCCACGTTTTTGGGCCGGGTCGCCTCGTCAAGCGTGATCCCCACGCGTCGTTCGCCGACCCGGCGCAGGTTAATCCCCTCGTCCACAGCCGATTTCAGAACCGCGGACTGCAACGGGCCGACATCCACCGTGATTGTGTCGAAAAAGACCTTTGGGTCAACTTTGAACCCCGCCGCCTCAAGTCCCTTGGCCAGGCGCACCGTCTTGCGGTGGATGCGCTGCGCGATGGCTTGCAGCCCCTTTGGCCCGTGAAACACCGCATACATCGAGGCCATGACTGCAAGAAGCGCCTGCGCCGTGCAGACATTCGACGTGGCCTTCTCGCGCCGGATATGCTGTTCGCGCGTCTGCAGGCTCAGGCGGTAGGCGCGATTGCCGTGGCTGTCGATACTCACACCGACGATGCGGCCAGGCATCGCGCGCTTGTAGGCATCCCGGCACGCCATGTATGCGGCATGCGGCCCGCCATAGCCCATTGGCACGCCAAAGCGCTGGACCGAGCCCACGGCAATATCGGCGTCCATCGCGGCAGGTTCTTTCAGCAGCGTCAGCGCCAGCGGGTCCGCCGCAAGTATGCCAAGCGCGCCATGCCGGTGCAGTGACGCAATCTGGTCGGTGAAGTCCCGCACATGTCCATAGGTTCCGGGATACTGGAAAATCGCCGCAAACACAGCCTCGGGGTCGAGTTTGTCCGGGCTTCCCACATGCACCTCGAGTCCAAGCGGCGCTGCGCGCGTCCTGATCACGGCGATGTTTTGCGGATGGCAGTCGCGGTCCACGAAGAACACCTTTGACTTTGACTTGGACACGCGCTGCGCCATCGTCATCGCCTCGGCGCAGGCGGTCGCTTCGTCCAGCAGGGACGCATTGGCAATCTCCAGCCCCGTCAGATCGGAAATCATTGTCTGGAAGTTCAGCAGCGCCTCCAGCCGGCCCTGGCTGATCTCCGGCTGATAGGGCGTATAGGCCGTGTACCACGCCGGATTTTCCAGGATGTTGCGCTGGATTGCGGGCGGCGTGACGGTCCCGTGATACCCCTGGCCGATCATGCTGACCAGCACGCGGTTCTTGCTCGCGAGCCTGCGCATGTAATGCATCAGTTCCCGTTCGGATTTCGGCTTGCCGAATTCAAGCGGCTCTGCCTGCCGGATCGCCGCCGGCACGGTTTCGTCCACCAGCTGATCCAGGCTGTCCACGCCAAGGGTTGTCAGCATCTCGTCCATCTCCTCGGGCGACGGCCCGATATGGCGACGATTGGCAAAATCATAGGGCAGGTAGTCGGTTGGTTCGAACGGCATCTGGAGGTTCCTCGTCGTCAGAAAGAGGCGGCAACCGAGCAGCGGCGCAGCCCCTTCATTCATCTTTCCAAAAATACTCGATCGCATGGCCCGGCCAGACAGGCACAGGTCCTGCAGGATCAGGCGATGAACTCCTTATAGGCGTCTTCGTCCATCATCCCGTCCATCTGTCCGGCATCGCTGGCCCGCACCTTGAAAAACCAGCCCCCGCCCTGCGGGTCCTCGTTCACCTTACCCGGTGTGTCGGCCAGAACCTCGTTCACTTCGACGATTTCACCGTCTAGGGGCGCCAGGATGTCAGACGCCGCCTTGACACTTTCGATCACGACGATTTCGTCATCCTTGCTGACTTGTGTGCCGATTTCAGGCAACTCAACAAAGACAATATCCCCAAGCTGTTCCGCCGCGTGTGCGGTGATGCCCACGACGATCACGTCGCCCTCTGCGCGCAACCACTCGTGTTCTTCTGTGTACTTCATGATGCGGGTCCTCCCGTTATGTTCCGCGTTTGAAATTGGCCGGGGTGAAGGGCAGCGCGGTGACCGTCGCCGGCAACCGTTTTCCACGCACCTCCCCCCAGAGTGTTCTGCCCACATCCGCAAGCGCGGCGCTGACATAGCCCATGGAAACCGGCGCCCCGACCGTGGGACCGAACGCGCCGGAAGTCACCTCTCCTGCGGCCTCGGAGGCGGTCTCGCTTTCGTAGATCACCGTGCCGTGGCGCATCGGGGCGCGTCCTTCGGGTCGCAACCCGATCCGCGTTCTGGGCGCGCCTCCGGCAATTTCGGTCAGGATCCGGTCCGCACCCGGAAACCCGCCCGCGCGCGCACCGCCCGTCCGTCTTGCGCCGCCAATGGCCCAGGTCAGTCCGGCCTCGACCGGGCTGGTCCGGGGGCCGATGTCCGAGCCGTAAAGGCAAAGTCCGGCCTCGAGCCTCAGCGAATCGCGGGCGCCCAGTCCCACCGGTGCCACATCCGGATGATCCAGAAGCGTCCGGGCGAACGCTTCCGCGCCGGCCGCGGGCACGGAAATCTCGAACCCGTCCTCACCGGTATAGCCCGAACGCGACACCCAGAGATCTCCGAATGCGCTGTCCAGAATGGCGATATCGAGAAACCGCATCTTCTGAAACGCCTGACCCAATGCAGGCAGGGTTTCGGTCACCGCGGTTTCGGCCTTTGGACCCTGAAGCGCCAGAAGCGCGCGATCTTCGACCAGGGTGATCGCGCAGTCCGGCATATGCGCGCTCATATGGGCCAGATCCCCGGCCTTGCACGCCGCGTTGACCACCACGAACAGGTGATCGCCACGATGGGCGATCATCAGATCATCAAGCAATCCGCCCTCGTCGTTTGTGAAAAACCCATAGCGCTGACGCATTGGGTTCAACCCGACCAGATCCGCGGGGACCAGCGCCTCCAGTGCCTGCGACACCGCGTCCGTGCCCTTGTCGTGATGCAAAAGCACCTGCCCCATGTGACTGACATCAAACAGGCCCGCCGCCGATCGTGTCTGCAGGTGTTCTGCCATAACGCCAGACTTGAACTGCAACGGCATGGTATAGCCTGCAAACGCAGTCATGCGCGCGCCAAGCGCCTCATGCAGACCGGTGAGCGGCGTGCGGAGCAACTCTGACACAGCCGGTTTCCTTCTTCGTTGAACCGGGCGTTCCTGAAATGACGACCGGCATCGTTATGCGCAAGAAATTCATGCGCCCGATGCCCCCTCTGTCCTTTCGCCTGAGATCGCTATCCCTTCGGCGTCCCGGCGTCGCCGGGCCCTCTCCAGAGTTGTGTTCGACCGGACGGTCCTGTGGCCTGAGAGTTTCCGGGGCGGTTGCTCCTTCGGCACTGACCAGGCATACCGCCGGCCAGTTCTCCCGTCGTTGTCGAGGTGTACGGTAGTGTACGCAGCGGCTCGCGGCAAGCATTTTGAAGGAGGCGTTCGCCTTGGGTTACTTCATCGGCTACGGAAGCCTGGTCAATCGCAGAACGCATGCCTTCGCCGACGTACATCCGGCGCGGCTAACAGGGTGGCGGCGGATGTGGCGCAGAACCGATCGGCGCGCCGCTGCATATCTCACCGTGGTTCCGGATACGGGGTGCGAAATCGAGGGTCTGGTGGCTGCCGTGCCCGCCGGCGACTGGGCTGCGCTGGACCTCAGAGAGGCCGCCTATGCGCGAATCGCTGCGCGGCACCAGATCGACGCCCCTCTGCCGTCCGAAGCGCAGGTCGTGGTCTACGCCATTGAGGACGGGTTGCATCACCCGCCCGACACCGGCAGTCCGGTCCTGCTCAGCTACATTGACGTGGTGGTGCAGGGCTACCTGCATATGTTCGGCGAAGACGGCGTCGCGCGGTTCTTCGACACGACCGGGGGATGGGAGGCACCGGTGCTCGACGATCGCGCCAGCCCGATCTACAGTCGGCACCAGGAATTGAGCGCGCAGGAAACGGCGCTGGTCGATGACATGCTGGCTCGGGTTGGCGCCCGCCTGCGCTAATTCGGGCGTTTCGCCCCCACCTTCTGCATCAGCGCCATCAGTTGAGCCATCTCAGGCCCGCTGGACTGTCCGGTCAGCGCCAGCCGCAACGGCATGAATAGCGACTTGCCCTTGCGTCCGGTGGCCTCCTTGACCGCCGTGGTCCAGTCCGCCCATGACTCCTGATCATAGGGTCCGTCGGGCAACAGCGCCAGCGCCTGCGCCACAAAATCGGCATCCTCAGCGGCAACCACCGGCTCGGCACCATCGCGCAACAGCGCCCACCACCCGGCCAGGTCCGCGAGCGTCGTGATGTTGTCTCGCGCCACGCGCCAGAACGGATCCGCCAGCGCATCCGGCACACCTATCGCGGCAATCTCCCGTGCCACCGCATCGCTTTCCAGCGTCTGAAGGTACCGCGCGGTCAGAGGCATCAGATCCGCGGCATCAAACTTTGTCGGTGCGGCGCCAAAGCGCCCGATCTCGAACCCCTCGATCAGAGCCGCCATGTCATTGCGCAACTCGACCGGATCGCTCGACCCGAGCCGCGCCATCAGCGACAACAGAGCCATCGGCTGCACCCCCTGCGCGCGCAAATCCCTCAGACTGAGCGTGCCGAGACGCTTTGACAGCGCATCCCCCTGCGGCCCGGTGAGAAGCGAGTGATGCGCGAAGTTCGGAACATGTCCGCCCAACGCCTCGATGATCTGGATCTGCGTCGCCGTGTTTGTCACGTGGTCCGCTCCACGCACCACATGGGTCACGCCCATTTCGGTATCGTCGACCACCGAGGCAAGCGTGTACAGCACCTGTCCGTCGCCCCGGATCAGCACCGGATCAGACACGCTGGAAGCGTCGATTGACGACGGCCCGAGAATGCCGTCATCCCATGCGATGCGTTCGTGATCGAGCCTGAAGCGCCAGACACCGTCACCGCGTTCCGCGCGCAGTCGGTCCTTTTCGCTGTCGTTCAGCGCCAGCGCAGCGCGATCATAGACCGGCGGGCGTCCCATGTTCAGCAGTTTCTTGCGCTTGAGGTCCAGCTCCGTAGGGGTCTCGAACGCCTCGTAGAAACGTCCCATCTCGCGCAGCTCTTCGGCGGCGCTGGCATAGCGGTCCAGCCGGGCCGACTGGCGTTCAACCCGGTCCCACGTGAGACCCAGCCACTCAAGGTCTTCCTTGATGGCATCCACGTATGTCTCCTGGGACCGCTCGGGATCAGTGTCGTCGATCCGCAGGATGAACGTGCCGTCGGCCTTGCGCGCAATCAGATAGTTCATCAGCGCGGTTCGCAGGTTGCCGACATGAATGTAGCCAGTGGGCGAGGGCGCGAAACGGGTGGTGGTCATCGGGGCCTCCTGAGATCGCGCGGGACATGTCACAGGCCCGGCGGATTGTCTAGCGCGGGCCTTGGGGCTGTGTCCGCATCTGGACGCCGCACCGGTGAATGTCGGACCGGGCCAAGCGCCGCAGCGTTTCGCCTCGGGGGGTGTTCCGGCTGCACCGTGAATCGCATTAGTCCCGTGCAGGCCAGACCGGATGTTCGTCGTCAATGATCACCGGATGCCGGTGCCGTCCGGGGCCATGCGCGACCAGGTGGGGATGATCCGAAGGCAGATCAGGATGCTCGTGCGGCACGTCGTCAAACCGTTCGGACGGCCATTGCCGGACAGCAGTGATTGTCGCCACAATCCCGATCACCGCCATCAGGCACATTGCCGGACCCAGCCCCAGGGCGACACCGGCCCAGCCCGCAAGCGGATAGCACAGCAGGTAACAGGCGTGGCTGAGCGCGAACTGCGCGGCGAAAACCGGCGCACGATCCTCGGGGCGCGCAGACCGGCGCAGCAGACGGCCCGCCGGGGTGACCACGACGGAATAGAGCACGCCAAGCAATACATACGACATCAGAAACAGAGACCATGTCATGGTCAGAGAAAGCCCGACACCCAATGCAAGCGAAAGCGTGGCAAGTCCGGCCGCACCGCCCATCATCACCCGGCGGTCGGCATGGTGGTCCAGCACTCCGGGAAGCACAATCGCGGTGATCATCGAGCCCAGGCCAAAGCTGGCCAGCGCCAGCGCAAGCGCCCCATCCGATCCACCAAAGAGATCCCGGGCCACCACGACGGTGTTGACGAACACAAAGCTGCTGCTGGCTGCCGCCAGCAGGCTCAGCGACAGCAGACCGCGCAACCGGGGGGTGGCAAGATAGATGCGCAGACCACGCGTCAGACGTTCCCCGAAGGAGCGTGGCTTGTCGCCGACCCGCAAAGACGGAACCTGTGTTGACAGGATCAGCAGGCCAGAGGCCAGAAATCCGAGACTGGTGCCGACGAACAGGCCATTGTAGCTCGTGATCATCAGCAGCGCCCCGGCCAGAAGCGGGCTTGCGACATTCTCGACCTCATAGGCCAGACGCGACAGGGCCAGACCGCGCGTATATTGTGCTTCGTCCGGCAGGACATCCGGAAGAAGCGCCTGAAATGTCGGCGTGAACGTGGCGGATGCCGCCTGCAGCACGAAAATCAGCAGGTAGATCTGCCAGATCTCGGTGATGAACGGCAGGCACAGCGCAACACAGCCGCGCAGGACGTCGGACCCGACAAGCACCGTTCTTCTGGGCAACACCTGAACAATTGCCTGCGCCACCGGCGCAAGACCGACATAGGCCACCATCTTGATCGTGAGCGCCGTGCCAAGAACCAGGCCCGCCCGCCCGCCGGCCAGATCAAAGGCAAGCAGGCCCAGAGCGACAGTCAGCAGGCCCGTGCCCAGCAGCGCGAGAAGCTGTGCCGCGAACAGACGGCCGAAAACGGGATGCCCCAGAAGCGAGATCACGGTTGGAAGAATAGAGCGTTCCGAAAGAAACCTTAATCACAGATTTTCGCGCGCGCGGCAACAGATCCGGATGTCGCAAGGGTTACGCCCCAAGGGACTCGCCCGGTGTGGCGCTCCGGAGTTGCGGCAGAGGGCCTGACATGTTCACGGCGGAATACCCGGCTCGGCAGGACGTGGCATTAGGCAGGAAGCACCGTCCATATCCTGTCGAGATCGTGCAGCCCCGTGCGAACAAGGTCGGCGAGGGTTGATCGGTCGATATCGTCCAGCCGTTTGAAAACAAGGCAGGACTTGCCCTTTTTGTGCGGACCCAGCTTTGCCAGCAACGCGCCGTAATCCTGATATCCGGGCAGAATATAGACCGACATGCCCGACCGGCGCGCCGCGAAACCGGTGGCAAACCAGCGACCGCTGCGACCGCTTGCAGTGCTGTACTCATAGGCCCCAAACCCGATCATGTCGCGACCCCACAGAACCGGGGCAAACCCCGTGGTTTCACGAAAAATGACCAGCAGGCGCTGTGCATCCAGCCGGCGCTGTTGCGGCGTAATGGCCTCCACGAACGCCGGGACATCGGCATCGCGCGGCCGGGTTTTGAGCGATGTCATCGTGGCGCTTCTTTCCGTCGGTGCCAGATCACGTTAGACAGAGCAGCCTTTTATCGCCAGATCAAAAGCCTACGTTCGCATCAGACCACATGACCCGACAAGGATATCCCCATGACCCACCCGATCCCCCGCAGAACGCTTCTTGCCACGGCGGCCAGCCTGCCGGTGGCTGCCGCCCTGCCGGCCTGGGCGGCAGCCCCCATGCTGGGCGCCGCGCAACCCCGGTTCAACCGGTTCACCCTGGGTGCATTCGAAGTCACCACGCTGCTTGGTGGCACCGCGGTACGGGAAAATCCGCATGACATCTTTGGTCTCAACGTCAGCGATGAGACATTCAATGCGGTGTCAGAGGCCGCCTTTCTGCCCACGGATGTCGCGCAGTTCTTTTTCACGCCCACCGTTGTCAACACAGGCGAAACTCTGGTGCTGTTTGATTCCGGCCTGAGCGGAGACAGCATCACCGGCGTTCTCGCAGAGGCCGGGTATACGCCTGATCAGATCGACACGGTCGTGATCACCCATATGCATGGCGACCACATCGGCGGCCTTGTGACAGATGGTGCTCCGACCTTTGCCAACGCCCTCTACGTCACGGCCGCGCGGGAATTCGATGCCTGGTCGGGTTCGGACAACGACCGGTTCATGGCCAATGTGGTCCCGCTGGCCGAAAAGATGACCATGATCGAGGATGGCGCGAGCGCCTTTTCCGGCCACACGGCACTGGCCGCGTACGGTCATACGCCGGGACACATGGTTCACATGATCGAAAGCGACGGTCAGGCGCTGGTGCTGACCGCCGATCTGGCCAATCATTACGTCTGGTCGCTTGCGCATCCCGACTGGGAGGTGGTGTTCGACATGGACAAGGCCGAAGCCGCCGCCACGCGCCGCCGGGTTCTTGACATGCTGGCCTCCGAAAGACTGCCGTTCGTGGGCTATCACATGCCGTGGCCGGGAACCGGATTTGTCGAGACGCGGGGGGATGGATTTGCCTATGTGCCCTCCAGCTACCAGCTGACGCTGTAGCCCGCCGGCGGATCGGGCGGGCGTGTCGCGGCGATGGCGAGGGGCGCTGCCCCTCGTGCACCCCGGAGTATTTGGTGAAAGATGAAGGAGCCGCCGGCCGGACGGGAGCGGTATGGAAGACAGTGCAGCCGATCTTGCCTGGTTTGAAGCAGAGGCGCGCCGGACGGTGACCCGGTTTCCCGCCGCGATTGCAGAGCTGGCGGCACATGTGGCGCTGCGCGCCGAGGACTGGCCGACGGACGAGATGCTGACGGAGACCGCATGCGCTGACCGGACCCTGCTGACAGGTCTTTACGAGGGCATTCCGTTGACCGAGAAATCCGTCTTCGATCAGCCTATGGCCCCGGACACGGTCTGGCTGTTCCGGCAACCGATCCTGCTGGAATGGCGCGCGCGCGCAGACATATCGCTGGGCACGCTGGTTGCGCATGTCACGGTGCACGAATTCGCGCATCATTTCGGCTGGTCGGACAGTGACATTGCCCGGATCGACCGATGGTGGGTCTGAGCGCCGTCAGCGGCCGTCGCGCCAGCGGTTGACGATCGGGTAACGCCGGTCGAGCCAGAAGGCCCTTTTGCTCAGACGTGTGCCGGGCGCCGACTGAAAGCGCTTGTACTCGGACATGTAGATCAGGTGTTCCACCCGCGTGGCGTCTTCGCGACTGTAGCCCGCCTGCAGGCAGTCTTCGATTGACCCGTCGCGATCGACAAGGATGTCGAGAATGCCGTCAAGCACCGCATAATCGGGAAGCGTGTCGCTGTCCTTCTGATCCTCGCGCAGTTCGGCGGAGGGTGGTTTGCGGATGATCGTGTCCGGAATGACCGCGCCGTCCGGTCCCTTCATCCAGTCGCGGTGATGGGTGTTGCGCCACTGGCAGATCTCGAACACCCGTGTCTTGTAGAGATCCTTGATCGGATTGTAGCCTCCTGCCATGTCGCCGTAGATTGTCGCGTAACCGACCGCCACTTCGGACTTGTTGCCGGTGGTCAGAAGCATCTCGCCGAATTTGTTGCTGAGCGCCATCAGAAGCAGGCCGCGCAGGCGCGACTGAATGTTCTCTTCGGTCGTGTCCGGCTCTGTGCCCACGAAAAGAGGCGCAAGCGTGTCCGTGATCGCGGCGCGGCCGCGGGCAATCGGAACGGTGTCCAGCCGGCAGCCGAGGGAGCTGGCCAGCCGGCCTGCATCATCGAGCGAGCCCCGGGATGTGTATTCCGAGGGCAACATGACGCAACGGACATTGGCCGGGCCAAGCGCATCCGCCGCGATCGTGGCGACGATGGCGCTGTCGACGCCACCGGACAAGCCGAGAAGCACGGCGGAGAACCCGCTCTTGCGCATGTAGTCGCGCAGCGCGATCACCATCGCGCGGTAGTCCAGTTCCAGTGTGTCGGGCACGGATGCGAGCGCGTTTTGTTCGATCCGCCAACCCCGGTCCGTGCGCAACAGATCGACATGGGCGATCTCTTCGGCCATCAACGGCAGCTGCAGCTTCAGCGCTCCATCCGGATCGAGACCGAATGAACCGCCATCAAAGACCTGGTCGTCCTGCGCACCGGTCATGTTGAGATAGATGACCGGCAAGCCGGTCTCGACCGCGCGGGACACCATGATCGTGTGGCGCGTCGCAAGCTTGTCACGGTAGTAGGGCGACCCGTTGGGCACCAGAAGAAACTCCGCGCCGGTCTCTGCCAGTGTCTCAGGCACGTCCTCGTGCCAGCTGTCTTCGCAGATCGGCGAGCCGATTCTGACGTCGTCCACGGCATAGGGCCCTCCCACGGGGCCCGACGCATAAATGCGCACTTCGTCAAACACCGTCTCATTGGGCAGGTGGTGCTTCAGGACGCGCGAACGCACCTGACCGCCGCGCAGCACATAATAGGCGTTGTAGAGTTTGCCATCCTCGACCGCCGGACCGCCGATGGCAAGCGCCGGGCCCTGCGCCGTCTCGCGGGCCAGCGTCTCAATCCGGGCAATCGCGGCGGTGTGAAACGCGGGCTTCATCACCAGATCCTGCGGATTATAGCCGGCGATGAACATCTCCGGCAGGGCCACGAGATTTGCACCGGCGTCGCGTCCTGCCTGCCAGGCGTCGCGCGCCAGTGTGGCGTTGCCGTCCAGATCTCCCACTGTCGGGTTGAGCTGGCCGAGGGTCAGGCGGAAGCGTTGGGTCATGAAAGGGTGATCCTGCCGAAAGCGCTCTGGTGTCGATGTAGCAGATCACCGCGCGAGGAAAAGCCTAATCCGGAAAACCAAGTTGTCAGGTGCCCGAGGCTCTATTAGGGTTTTCGCGGCTCCCAGAGGGTCATCCCGGGGAGCGAGGCAGATGGGGCTCGAGGCGCATGAACGCAGCAGGCAAGACAGGTAAGGGCGCCATACTGGCGTTCTTTGGTGCGATGGCACTGGCAACACCGGTCATGGCGCAGGACGCCGACGTTCAGACCAAGCAATACGATGACGGCGGCATTTACGAAGGCACGTTCAGAAACGGATTGCAGCATGGAACGGGCACGTACACGCTGCCCAACGGATATGAATATTCCGGCGAGTGGCAGGATGGCGAGATACGGGGGCGCGGCGTTGCGCGATTTCCCAACGGGTCCGTCTACGAAGGCGAGTTCATCAAGGGAAAGCCGGAAGGCGCGGGCAAGATCGTGTTCTCCGACGGCGGAACATATGAAGGCATGTGGCAGGACGGGAAGATCAACGGCACCGGTCTGGCCGTCTATGCCAATGGTGTGCGGTACGAGGGTGGATTTCGCAACGCCATGCACCACGGCCAGGGCCGCATGGAAAGCCCGGGCGGGTATGTGTATGACGGTGACTGGGTCAACGGCGTCAAGGAAGGCACGGCGACGATAAACTATCCCGACGGCGCAACCTATGAAGGCGACGTGCTGCGCGGCGCGCGCGAGGGTCAGGGCAAGCTCGTGATGGCGGACGGACTGATCTACGAGGGCAGCTGGCTGGCGGGACAGATCGAAGGCACCGGCACGCTGACCCAACCCAACGGGGACATCTACGAAGGTCGCCTTGAGGCGGGCAAACGTTCTGGAAAAGGGCGGGTGACCTACAGCAACGGCGACATCTACGAGGGCGACTTTGCAGAAGACCAGCGGCATGGCGAAGGCACATTCACCGGCGCGGACGGCTACCGCTATGAGGGCGGCTGGCAGGCCGGCAAGATTTCCGGCGAAGGGCGGGTCGTGTACCCGGACGGATCAATCTATGTGGGCGCTTTCCGTGACGATCTCGCGAACGGGTTGGGCAAGGTCACGTATCCGGATGGCGCCACCTATGAAGGCGAATGGGTCGGCGGCGTGATCGAAGGCACCGGGCGGGCCACGTACCCCAACGGGCTGATCTACGAAGGCGAGTTCCAGAATGCCCGAAATCACGGGCAGGGCGTTATGACATATCCGGATGGCTATCGGTATGAAGGCGCCTGGCGTGACGGACAGCGCGACGGCATGGGGGTCGCGACATATGCGGACGGCACAGTCTATGACGGGGCATTCCGGCGCGGGCTGCGTCACGGCACCGGCAAGATCACCATGACCGACGGGTTTTCCTACGAAGGCAACTGGCTGGACGGTGAGATAACCGGACGCGGCGTAGCACGCTACGCCAACGGCGATGTCTACGACGGCATGTTTGCCAACGGAAAGCGGCAGGGCGAAGGCACGATGCGGTATGCCAGCGGCGAAGAGGAAACCGGCACGTGGAGCGACGGGACATTCGCCGCCCAGGGCGCAGCGGACGGCGCCGGCGCCTCGCCCGAGCCGGAAACAGACGCCGCGGTCCAGACCGAATAGCGTCGGTTTACCAGGGCACACGCGCGCCAGTCGCATCGAAGAAGAGCCCGGTCTCCGAGGGTGTCAAACCTTCAAGCACAGTCAACATGTTGCAGGCGGCATCCCGGGCAGAGACCGTGGGACGACCGGCCGCATAT
>JBCCHI010000067.1:0-20566 GCA_039028815.1 Pseudomonadota bacterium | reverse complement strand
GCTTGCGGCGCTCGGAATCCGGCCGGCGCTGCTGGTGGGCTTTGCAATCCCGACCTCTTTCCTGCTGTGTTTCGCCCTGCTGGCCGTTATGGGCGTGGCCGTGTCCAACATTGTGATGTTCGGCTTGATTCTGGCCGTGGGCATGCTGGTGGACGGCGCTATCGTGGTGGTGGAATACGCCGACAAGCGGATCGCGCGCGGCGACGGTCCGATGACGGCGTATGTCGCGGCCGCGAAACGGATGTTCTGGCCTGTCGTCAGCTCGACCGCAACGACGCTGTGTGCGTTTCTGCCCATGCTGTTCTGGCCCGGCGTGCCCGGTCAGTTCATGCGCATGTTGCCGATCACGCTGATTTTCGTGCTGTCGGCCTCGCTGCTGGTCGCGCTGGTGTACCTGCCGGTGCTGGGCGGTGTCACCGGACGGCTGGAGCGTTGGGTGTCACAGAAGCTGGATCAGCTGAGCACGGCACGGCTGCCGCTATATCTGGCGACGCTGGCGCTGTCGGCGATGGGGCTTGTTCTGGCGGGCGCTGCTCTCGGGCCGCTGGCCAACGCGGTCGGGGCGCAGTTTGCGGGCATGGATGGCGGCAACATCGTGGGATCGGTCGTACCGACGCTGATCACCGTGTTCCTGCTGGGGCTGGCGATGGTCGTCAGCGGGACGGTCGGCCTGGCGGGGGCGGTCGCGCTGCTGCTGGGCGCTGTCGCGCTTGGCCGGCGGTTGCGGCGCGCCCTTGCCAGCCTCGACGCGCAGGTGGCCGAGCGCGCACGCTACGCGCCCCCGCCGTCTGTCGCGCTGATTGTGGTGCTGGTGGCCGCAGGGCTGATGCTTGCGGGGCTGAGCCCGCTGACCGTGGTGGTGCTGGGCGGTCTGACCCTTGTCGCACTCTGGCTGCGCAAGGGCTTTCAGGCCCGCGCCGAGGCGCATATCGAAGGCGGCTACCGACGCACGCCCTTTGGCCGCTTCATTCACGCCATTGCCGCCAACCCGGTGATGCCGCTGGTCGCCTTCTGCGCGATCTTCGTCTTCGTGGGTTCGACGCTGATGTTCTATGCCGGCAACAATCGCGGCGTGGAGTTCTTTGTGGATTCCGAGCCCGAGAACGCGCTTGTCTACGTCCGGGCGCGCGGCAACCTGTCGATCGAGCAGAAGGACGCGCTGGTGCGCGAGGTTGAAAAAGTGGTTCTGGACCACCCCAACGTTCTAAGCGCCTTTTCCTTCGCCGGTGACGGTGGATTGCAGGTCAATACCGGCGGCGCGCAGGAACCGCTGGACACGGTCGGACAGGTTCAGATGGAGCTGGTGAAGTGGGAGGATCGCCCGACAGAGCGCGAGGTCTGGTTCAGACTGCCCATTCTCGGCACGGAAATCACACGAGAGGTCACGGCCAGTGCGGCGGAAGGCAATCGCACGCTGGACGAACTGGCTGCCGCCATGGCGAAGATCCCTGGAATCGAGACTGAAACCCTTGCGCTGGAACAGGGGCCGTCCTCGGCCAAGCCGGTCCATCTGCGGCTGAAGGGGGATGATCCGGCCACGCTCGATGCGTTCACGGCTCTGGCGCGCGAACAGTTTGACGACACCTACGGTCTGAAACTCGTGGAAGACACGCTGCCGCTGCCCGGCATCGACTGGCAGATCAATGTCGACGTTGAAAAGGCAGGCCGTTTCGGTGCTGATGTCGCCTCGGTCGGCGGCATGGTGCAGCTGGTGACCCGCGGGCTGCTGCTGGGCACGATGCGGGTGCCGAGTTCGGACGAAGAGATCGAAATCCGCGTGCGCCTGCCGGAAAAGGACCGTGTGCTGTCAACGCTCGACACGCTCAAGGTGCGCACGGACCAGGGGCTGGTGCCACTGTCCAACTTCATCTCGCGAAAGCCTGTGCCAAAGCGCGGACAGATCGACCGGATCGACCAGACCCGGTACTATGATGTGAAGGCCGCCGTGGTCGAGGGTCTGACCCTCACCGTCACGGATGAGAGCGGCGTCGCGAGTGAGGTGCCGGTCACGGCAAGCGAGCGGATCGCGCATCTCACCGAATGGCTGGACAGTGGCGTTGTGCCGCCTGGCATCAGCTACGAGTGGACCGGCGATGCCGAGGATCAGGCGGAATCGGGCGCGTTTCTGCAAAACGCGTTTCTGGGGGCGCTCGGGCTGATGTTCATCATCCTGCTGGCGCAGTTCAACTCTGTCTACAATGCCGTGCTGGTTCTTCTGGCGGTCGTGTTATCGACCACCGGCGTGCTGATCGGGATGCTGGTGATGAACCAGCCCTTTTCGATCATCATGACCGGGACGGGCATTGTGGCGCTGGCCGGAATCGTGGTGAACAACAACATTGTCCTGATCGACACCTACCAGGACTATTCGCGCTACATGCCGCGGATCGAGGCCATCACCCGCACCGCCGAGGCGCGCATTCGTCCTGTTCTGCTGACAACGATCACGACCATGGCAGGTCTTGCGCCGATGATGTTCGGTCTGTCGCTCGACTTTTTCGGCGGCGGCTACACTGTGAACTCCCCCACCGCCCTGTGGTGGAAGCAGCTGGCCACGGCGGTGGTGTTCGGGCTTGGGATCGCCACGATGCTGACCCTTGTCTTTACGCCCTCGATGCTGGCGTTGCGCGTCTGGGCCGTGACCTATGTCGAATGGGCCGCGGTCGTCATGGCCAAGCTTTCGCTGGGACGCGGCAGCCGGGCGGCACGGGACTGGGCTCTGGCCCGGCGGGCGGCGCGGATGCAGACGCAGGACATCATCTGGACCGAGGGGAGCGATGCCGTGTCAGAAACCGCGACCGATCCGGAGCCGTCAGAGGCACAGCCCCCCCAGGCGCCATCACCGACCGACGAGGCTGCGCCGGATCAAGCGGAAGAGACGCAAGACCCACCGCACGGCAAACCGGGTGGCAAACCGCTGCGCGCCGCGGAATAAGGACCGGTTCGTGCAGGCCGGCGCTGCTCAGGCTTCGTCGGTGGCGCGGACGGCCATTTCGGTCACGCGCAGCACCACCCCGGCGTCCTGTGTGTCCACCATGACCACCGAGCCGACCGACAGGTCCTCCCAGATGTCCGGAAAGTCCGGCCTGAATGCGATGCACAGAGGGCTGGTGCCCTCAACACACCAGATGTGGGCCTGACGTCCTTTGGACGAAAAGAACAAGACTGTGCCGACCGTACGTGTCCGCACGCCCTGGCCAAGATCGTGGGTCCCCATTTCCAGTACGCAACCCCTAAGCGCAGTGCCAATCAGTTAAGTCTCTGATTTTTATGATTGCGATCTTATAGGTTGTTGACAGATATAAAACAAACAATTTTAAGTAGAGTGAAAGGAGTGCAGGATTGTTGCAAAAAGTGCATTCAGCGTCACTGAGGCGCGTCTTTCCCGGTCAGTCTTTCCCGGTCAGGTCCCCGTCCTGCGCCTGACGCCGCCACAAGGCGGCATAGCGCCCCTCGTGCGCCAGAAGATCGGCATGGCTGCCCTCTTCGACGATATGGCCATGCTCCATGACGACAATACGGTCCGCGTCCACAACCGTCGACAGGCGGTGCGCAATGGTGATGACGGTGCGCCCCTGCCCGGCATCGCGCAAGGCGGCCAGAATGCCCTGTTCGGTTTCGGAATCGAGCGCGCTTGTCGCCTCGTCCAATATCAGGATGGCCGGGTTTTTCAGAAGCGTGCGCGCCACACCGACGCGCTGTTTTTCACCGCCTGACAGTTTCAGTCCGCGTTCGCCGACCTGCGTGTCGTAGCCCTGCGGCAGACTGACGATGAAGTCGTGGATCTGCGCCGCGCGCGCGGATGCCTCGATGTCGTCCCGCGTCGCGTCGTGACTGCCATAGGCAATGTTGTAGCCGATCGTATCGTTGAACAGCACCGTGTCCTGCGGCACGACCCCGATGGCCGCGTGCAGACTGTCCTGGGTGACCTCGCGGATGTCCTGCCCGTCGATCAGAACCGCGCCGCCCGTGACGTCATAGAAACGGAACAGCAACCGTCCGAGCGTCGACTTGCCCGACCCGGATGGCCCGACCAGCGCAACCGTCTGGCCCGCTGGAATTTCAAGCGTGACACCATTCAGGATCGGGCGGTCATCCTCGTATCCGAAGCGCACGTTTTCAAAGTGGATGTCACCCTTGCGCAGCTGCAAGGCGCGCGCGCCCGGCTTGTCCTGCACGTCCGGGGGCTGTTCGAGCAACCCGAACATATGCCCCATATCCACCAGAGCCTGCCGAATCTCGCGGTAAACGAAGCCCAGAAAATTGAGCGGCATGGTGATCTGGATCATGTAGGCATTGATCATCACGAAATCGCCGACCGTGTGGTGCCCCGACTGCACGCCCATGGCCGCCATGACCATCACCGCGACAAGGCCGCTCGTGATCAGTAGGCTTTGCCCGAAATTCAGCAGCGCCAGGGAATACGACGTTTCAAGCGCGGCCTTCTCGTACCCGGCCATTGCGTTGTCATAGCGTTCGGCCTCCCGCGCTTCGGCCCCGAAATACTTGACCGTCTCGTAGTTCAGAAGACTGTCGATCGCACGCTGATTGGCCTGCGTGTCGCTGTCGTTCATCCGGCGGCGCTGGCGCACGCGGATTTCGGTCACCTTGATCGTGAAGACCACGTAGGCCACGACCGTGGCCAGAACGACCAGCAGATAGCGCACGTCGAACAGCCAGACCAGCACCACCCCGATGAGCAGCAGTTCGATCACCAGCGGCCCGATGGAAAAAAGCAGAAAGCGCAACAGGAATTCCACGCCCTTCACGCCGCGTTCGATGATCCGGCTGAGCCCGCCTGTCTTGCGGGCAGTGTGATAGCGCATCGACATTCTGTGGATGTGCTGGAACGTCTCCAGCGCAAGCCGGCGCAACGCGCGCTGCGCCACCTTGGCGAAGATCGCATCGCGCAACTGCTGGAACCCCACATTCAACAGGCGCGCCATGCCGTAGGCGACCGTCAGGCCTATGGCCCCTGCTCCCAGCATCCAGGCAGCGTCTTGTCCCTCTCCCGCCAGAGAGTCGACCGCGGACTTGTAGAACCAGGGCGTCGCCACGGCGACGAGTTTGGCCATCAGCAAGGCCGACAGCGCGGCCAGCACCCGGACCTTTGCCCAGGGCTGTCCCTTTGGCCACAAGTAGGGCGCAACGCGCTGTATCACGCGCAACTCCTGGCCATGCGGACGATCCGCAGCCATGTCGTGCGTCTGGGAAGATCGGGGACGGCGTATCATTGCAAGCTCTGGCGCAGAGATAGCCTGCCCGCGCGGCGCTGGCCAGTCCCGAACGCCATCGGCCCGCTATTGCGGCAGGGCGAAAACCTGTCCGGGGTAAATCAGATCCGGGTCACGGATCTGGTCGCGATTGGCCTCGAAAATGCGCACAAAGGCAAACCCGTCTCCGTAGCGGTCTCTTGAGATGCCCCAGAGGGTATAGCCCGGCTGCACGACCACGGCCTGTATCGCACGGCCTGACTGCGTCGCTGCGGACAAAACCGCCTTGTCTTCGCGCTTGAAGGGCGTCTCCACCCTGCTGGTCACCGTGCCGTCGGGCGCCACTTCGTCGATCCGCAGGGTATAGACCCCGCTGTCGAGCCTTGGCAGTTCAGAGCGCCAGCGCCCGTCTTCGGCGATCTGCGACGTGACAACCGGCGCATCGTCCAGATAGACCCGAACCGCGCCTTCGCCTGTCGCGCGTCCTGACAGTTCCACGTCGCCCTCCGCCGAGTAGGCGATCGCATCAAGTGCCACGTTCGACATGACGTCCGGTGCAGCGTCCAGCGGGCGTGCAGGCTGAACAACGCGTACACCCTCCTGATCCGAGATCAGCGCGGCGGTCGGCACATCATCCGCCTCTCCCGATGATGGGGCCCGTGCCAATCCCTGTGCCGCGCTCTGTGCTGCTCCCTCTGCCAATCCCTGTGCCGCTCCCTGCGTCGCGCCTGCGGTCTCCTCTCCCGCCTCATCAACGGGCTCTGTCCCGCCTGTGGCAGCTCCGGCCGTGTCCGCAGGGGGCGCCGTGGTGTCATCGTCCAGGCCCCGGGTGGTGTCGTCTGACGGCGGTGCAGGCTCGTTGGGGGCTTCCGGTGTTCCATGGTCCGAGGTATCGGGATCCAGCGCGGCAATCGTTGTGCCATCGGGCGCCGATCCGGGTGCCTGATCCGCAACCGAGGGCTCGGTTGGCGCATGCAGCGGGGCGATGATGATATCAGCTTCGGACGCCACGTTCTCGCCGGTGTCGGGCGAGCGCATTGTCAGGGTGAGGATTCGCGGAGACTGGCTTGGGTCCACCTTGACGAATTGCACGAACTCGCCCGTCGCGTCCGGCACGAAGGTGACCAGAGCATCCGTGTCGAGATGGATCGTGGTTTCCCAACCGGGTGCGGACCGCCCCGCGACCAGCATCTGGCCATCGGATTCCAGCCGGAAAGTGCTGACTTCGGGCGCGTCCGGCAGTTCGGCGATCACATCGGCCTGCGATCCCGGCACCGCATCCGGTTCAGCGACATCGGTTTGCGATGTTGCGGGTTTGCTGGCAGACGTCCCGGTCTGGGCTGTCCCGGTCTGGGCTGTCTCGGTCTGGGCTGTCTCGGGGGACGGTTCTGCATCAGAGGCAACGACTGCGGCCGCATCCTGCCCGGCGTCTGCATCAGGCGCGTCGGACGGCGCGGACAAGAAACTGACGCCAAACCCAACGGCCGCGATGGCGGCGAGGCCCGCGGCAAATCCGGCGGCCATCTGACCACCCTTGAGTCCGGTTCCAGTGCTCACGAATTGGGTCCCAGGCAAAGACGTGACATTGCAGGACTTTATCAACCCGCGCTAGAACGGTCAAAGCAACCTGGTTCACAGACGTGGGAACGTTATGCCGACGCGTTCGATTTGTGTCTTTTGTGGCTCACGGATGGGCCATTCCCCCGCATTCGAGGCCGCCGCGACGGCGCTTGGTGCGACAATTGCAGACCGGGGATGGCGGCTGGTCTACGGGGCGGGCGATGTCGGGCTGATGGGGGCCGTGGCGCGTGCGGCGCAGGCGGCGGGCGGGGACACCTTTGGCGTGATCCCCGATCATCTGGTGCGATGCGAAGTCGGCAAGTCCGACCTGACCCACTATGTGGTCACCGAAACGATGCACGAACGAAAGAAAGTGATGTTCATGAACTGCGACGCGGTCGTGGTGCTGCCCGGCGGCGCGGGCTCGCTTGACGAGTTTTTCGAAGTGCTGACCTGGCGGCAGATCGGATTGCACGACAAGCCGCTGTTTCTTCTGGATCTAGATGCGTACTGGCAGCCTCTGATTGCGCTCATCCGACACGTGATCAGCCACGGATTTGCCGATGAGAGCCTGCTGGACCTGGTGGAGTGCGTCTCGACCGTGGCCGAGATCCCGCAGCGCATCGACACCGCACTGGAATAAGGCGCGCCGCCCCACATGAGGCGCCGCGCCCGGCCGCATGTCAGGCGGCGGCGCGACGACGGCGCACGATCAGCAGCGCGCCGAACCCGGCCAGCATCAACGGTGCGCTGGCGGGCAGCGGCACCACGGCGGCAGAGGCGACGCGCGTGATCTCGGCATGCACGACCGAGTTCGGGTGCACTTCGTCGTTAAAGCCGAACAGGACGGCCGGCGGCGGGATGTCCGCCCCTGTCGCATCGGCGATGAACTGGCATTTCGTCCGGTCCGCCGGAGGCGATGTGTTGCACGGCAAGGTGAAATCGCCCAGTCCGATCGACGACGGGTCATCCAGAAGCTCTGCAAAGCGCTCCGCGATGGGAACGGTATAGGTGGTGATGTCCGGCGCCAGCATCGCCAGTTCCGCCGTCAGCGTGGTGTTGAACGCATCAGATCGCGTGCGCAGCAGTTCCTCTGTGGATGTAAAGCGCGCCAGCGGTGTTTCCCCCTGATCGGGCAGGTCGAAAACCAGAAAATCGCGCGATATCCCGTCGCGTGCCAGATCCGCGATGGTCCGGACAACCGCTCTGGCCGCATCGACCGGGTTGATCACATCGCCGCCCGGGCGCGTGGGGTCGGGAAACAACGCGCTGAATACATCGTTGGCACCCATCCAGATGGCGACCAGCGGGCGGCTGCCCAGCGTCACGGATCCATCGGAAACATCGCGGCTGAATTCCAGAACCTGCGTGCCGAGATCGTTAAAGTCGGTCCCGACCGCACGACCGCCTCCCTTGGCGTAGTTCCTGGTCGTGCCGGCAGCGGTAAACCGGTCAGAGATCGGCTCGGCCCAGACACGTCCGTCCGTGAAACGCCCGGTCGGCAGATTGCCGGGATCGGACAGGCTGTCGCCCAGCACGAAGAAGCTGGAAAATGTATCGCTGATCGTGGCGGCGTCGGCCCGTTCGGCACCGGCCGTGAGCGTCGAGACCGCCAGGATCGCAACAAAAATTCGAAACATGGACCCCTCCCAAGGTGACATCGGGACATGTTAATCAGAGCGGGCGGCAAAGCTCCATCATGTGGGCCAATGACGTTGCGTCACGGGCGAAACGGGGCGCAGAACGCAAAGCGGCGGCCGATTGACCGCCGCTTGGATCATCGCTGGCGCGGTTTACATGCGCGAGGCGACGTTTTCCCAGTTCACCAGATTGTCGAGAAAGTTCGACAGATAGGCCGGACGCTTGTTCCGGAAATCAATGTAGTAGGAATGCTCCCAGACATCGCAACCCAGCAGCGCGGTCTGATCAAAGCAAAGCGGGTTCACACCATTTTCCGTCTTGGTCACAGCCAGCCCGCCGTCGGCGTTCCTGACCAGCCAGCACCATCCGGACCCGAACTGACCTGCGCCCGCGGCAGAGAAATCTTCCTTGAACTTGTCCACAGATCCAAAGCTGTCGGTGATCGCGCGCTCCAGTTCTCCGGGCATCGCAGCGCCGCCCGGGCCCATCATTTCCCAGAACTGCATGTGATTCCAATGCTGCGAGGCATTGTTGAAGATGCCGTTCTGCGCCACGGCGCCGGACTGGTACGTGCCCTTCACGATCTCTTCAAGCGATTTGCCTTCCCATTCGGTGCCCGCGATCAGCTTGTTGCCATTGTCAACATAGGCCTTGTGGTGCAGGTCATGGTGATATTCCAGTGTCTCCTTCGACATGCCATGCGCCGCCAGCGCATCGTGGGCATATGGAAGGTCGGGAAGTTCAAAAGCCATCGGGGCCCCCTTGTCTCGTCTGAGTGTCGTGGATGTCGTGCGACACGGGATAGATGGTAGTGTCCGGCCGGTGACGTCAAGCCTGTTCTCTGCCCATTCGCTCTATGTCCGGGCCCGTCCCGTCAGACGACATGATCCAGCAGCACGCGGGCCGAGCGCCCCTGAATGCACAGGCGGGCTGCCGCAGGAGGCAGGTCTTCGGCCAGTTGCGGGAACAGGCGCAGCACTTCGCGCGACGTCGGGCAGGTTGCATCCGGCGTCGCAAGCAGGCTTTCACAAGACAGCCCCTCGGCGCGGACAAGCTCGTGACGCTCGAACAGAAGATGAAAATACGTCACGTCGCGGGGCGCCTGGTCAACCGTGACCGTGGTGTCGTTCACAAGCCGGCAAACGGGCGCCAGAATCTCGGGCTGACCGAAGAACAGCGCGGCGCGCCAGTCATCGATCAGAACACGGTGCTGGGGCGAGAGCGCCATGTCGCGCACAGGCAGCCCGGGACCGAAGGCCCCTGCCCTGATCAGAACCGGGCGAAACCGCGTGTCGCGGTGCAGCAGGGCGGCCGGACACCGCGCACAACCGGTCCAGAGCAAGGGTTGCGCGCCCCGGTCAATCGTTGTTACCAGATCACCGGCGCGCAGGTCCTCGACCGGGCGCGGCCCGTCGGGTGTGTCGATCAGCGTTCCCAGCGTGAAACAAGGCGGCGCGGCCAGTGCGGAATAGGCCACCGATGGCCCTTCCTGGGTCGAGATCACGCGCAGCGGCTCTCCGATCGGAGGAAACCCGCCCACGCCACCGACAAAGGCCAGTCCCTCGACCGTCGCGAAACTCGACCCACCGCCCTCGTTGATGTTGAACGCGACCGCTTCGTAGATGTTGCCTTCTGAGTCCTGAAGGCGCAGCCCGAATTCGGCTTCCACGCGCATATCGTCGAGATAGCCTTCTCCGTCGAATGTCTGCGCACCATCCAGGCGCTGGCTGCCGTCACTGTCGTCGAAATCGGTATCGCTGTCGTCTTCCCGGATCTGGACCGCTTCCCAGGCATTGCTGTTCAGCGTGATGAACAAATCCTGAAGATGCGAGCCATCACCCTGGGTCTGACCCGACAGCTCACCCCCGCCGGAGACGGAAATCTGGGTTTCCCCAAGGGCATAGATTGTCTGAATGGCCATGACGGTCCCCTTAGAAATACCCGCCTCCCGAGCGTCCGGCCTTAAACGCTAAGGCACCCGTCGAGGCGAAACACGTGCAACATCCCTATGGCTCGCTGCGCGGCGCGAAACTCTGCGCAACAGGATCTTTGTGTCGCGCTTTAGAGAAGAAATTGGTTCAATTTGTGTCGATACAATGGTCAAACCGCAAGTTGGGCGGGTCACCGCGCATCAGACCCCCGCGCCACGCCCGACGCGGTCCTTCGCTGTCAGGAAAAAAGCGCCGCTTCGCTGCCGGGTCTGGACGCATCGCTGAGCACGTCGAACGCGTATTGCGCGACCGAGCGGAAGCAGATCACGCGAAGCCCGGACTCGTCCGGCATCCAGATCGCGACCGGGATCTGCGCCATGCGCGTGCGACGGATCTCTCCCGGGGCGAACTGGCCGGGCGCCATGTCCACGGGACAGACCTTTGCAATGACCTCCCGCACCGCATCCCCGGTCAGTCCGAACATCGCGCGGGCATCCGATACGTCCACCGCCAGATGATGCACGCCGGCAAGTGATTTGCTCAGCGACGCCAACGTTTTCGACACATCTCCGAGAGGCACGAAAAGCATCGCCTCATCGGGCGACATCCATGCCACTCCGTTTTTGCCCTTGAACGTGATGCCGCGCTGACCGGGCATGTCGATCCCGATCGCCGACTTGACGGCTGACGTCAGGGCTGCCGAATCCAGGTCCCCCCGCAAGGTGATCATGCCGTTCAGGCCCAACTCTTCGACGCGCACGTAGCCCTCAAAGACAGCTTCCGGCAAGGCACTGACTGCATTAGACATTCTGCTTCTCCCCATCCGGATCATAGAAGACCGGGCTGACGATTTTCGCCTTGATCACCGTTCCGTCGAGCTTGGGAAACTGAATCACCTCCCCCATGCGATCGGGACCGTTGTGCACCAGCCCCATGGCGATGCCACGGCCCAGGGTGGGCGAATGGTAACTTGATGTGACCCGACCCTGCACGTTGCGCTGACCATTGGCGTTCTCGCCACTGGCGGTCGCGTAGGCCCCGTCCGGCAGCACTTCGCCATGCGTGGTTTCAAGCCCCACGAGTTTCCAGCGGTTCGGGTCGGTCATGTGAACGCGCTGCTGCGCGCGCTTTCCGAGATAGTCGTCTTTCTTCTTGGAGATCGCCCAGTCGAGTCCCAGATCCTGCGGGATGACCGTGCCGTCTGTTTCATCCCCGATCATGATGAACCCCTTTTCCGCCCGCATCACGTGCAGCGCTTCGGTGCCGTAAGGGGTCACGCCGTACTCCGCGCCGGCCTCAAGCAACGCGTCCCAGAGCGCACGCGCCTGACTGGCGGGCACGGCGATTTCATAGCTGAGCTCGCCCGAAAACGAGATGCGATAGGCGCGCGCCCGGCACCCCGCCAATGTCAGGTCCTTCCACGCCATGAACGGAAGGGCATCGGCGCTGATGTCGTCCTTTGTCAGCTTTTTCAGAACGTCCCGCGCGCGCGATCCCACCACGGCAATCTGACCGTAGTTTTCGGTGACGTTAACGACATACACCTTCCAGTCCCACCACTCGCATTGCAGCCAGTCTTCCATGTGGGCGTGGATGCTTTCGGCCCCACCGGTCGTGGTATGACACAGGAACGTGTCGTCATCGAGTCGCGCGACAACCCCGTCATCAATGAGAAACCCGTTTTCGCCGCACATCAGCCCATACCGGCAGCGCCCCGGTTTCAGAGTGCTCATCATGTTGGTGTAGAGCATGTCGAGGAACCGCCCCGCGTCGGGCCCTTTCACGATCAGTTTGCCCAGGGTTGAGGCGTCAAGCAGTCCAAGCGACGCGCGAGTCTGCGTGATCTCGCGCGAAACGGCGTCCTCGACGCTTTCATCCGCGGACTTTTGAAAACAGTAGGGTCTGCGCCAGGCGCCGACCGGTTCCCACTTTGCTCCGTTCTGTTCATGCCATGCGTGCAGCGGCGTGCGGCGCAAGGGCTGAAAGATCGCGCCCCGCGCCTCGCCGGCAATCGCGCCCATCGAAATCGGCGTGTAGGGCGGGCGGAATGTCGTTGTCCCGGTCTGCGGGATCGGCTGGTTCAGCGCGTCGGACAGGATCGCAAGGCCGTTGATGTTGCTCAGCTTGCCCTGATCCGTCGCCATGCCCAGCGTGGTGTACCGTTTGGTGTGTTCCACGCTTTCGAACCCTTCGCGCGCGGCAAGCTGCACGTCGGACACCTTGACGTCATTCTGAAAATCAAGCCACGCCTTCGCGCGCAATGTCTTTGCCGCGCCCTGCGGCATCACCCAGACAGGCTCGATCGGCGCAGCATCACGGGTCTCTGCCTTTGGCGTCGCGGCGCGCTTGGGTTTGAACCCGGCGCGATCTGCCGCGCTGCGCCCGGCGGCTTCGGCGTCCGCCAGCACATCCGCAAGGGTCAGCGCCCCGTTCGCAGAGCCAGCCGGCAGAACAAACGGATGACCGTCAGCGCCGGTCGGGGCTTTATCCACATCCGGCCGGAAAAAGGCCTGCGCGTCGTCCCACAGCAGCTTGCCTCCGCAATGCGACCACAGATGCACAACCGGCGACCAACCGCCCGACATGGCCACTGCATCGCATTCGATTTCTTCCAGTACCGCGCCTTCGCCTGCCTGCGAACAGATCGCGACACGGGTCACGCGCTTGCCGCCATGCACCTTGGAGACAGCAAGCCCCTGTTCGACCCGCAGACCTGCGTTGCGCGCGCGCTCGGCCAGCGCGCCGCCGCCACCGGGCCGGGCGTCCAGAATCACCGGCACATGAAGGCCATGTTCCTTGAGCGCAAGGGCCGTAAGATAAGCGTCATCGTTGTTTGTCACGACCACGACGCGGTCGCCCACCGAAACGCCCCAATTGGCCATGAAGTCGCGAACGGCAGAGGCCAGCATAACACCCGGCACATCATTTCCGGCGAAACTCAGCGGGCGTTCTATCGCGCCCGTGGCTGTCACGATCTGATGCGCGCGAATCCGCCACAGCCTGTGGCGCGGTCCGGTCATCTGCGGATCGTGGTCCGCCACGCGTTCATACCCCAGCATGTAGCCGTGGTCATAAACCCCGGCGCCCATCATGCGCAGCCGAAGTGTCACGTTGTTCATATTGGTCAGCGTGTCAACAAGATCATCCACGAACTTGTCCACAGGTGCCCCGTTCACGGTGCCGCCATCGACCGGAGCACGGCCCCCCCAATGGTCAGTCTGTTCCATCACCAGAACGCGGGCCCCCGATCTGGCTGCCGCGTGTGCTGCCTGAAGGCCCGCGACACCGCCACCGACGACGACAACATCGTAAAACGCATAGATATGCTCGTAGGTGTCGCCATCGCGATCCTTCGGCGCCGCGCCCAGCCCGGCGGAGTGGCGAATGAAGGGTTCGTAGACATGTTTCCAGAACGACCGGGGATGCATGAACATCTTGTAGTAAAACCCGGCCGGCAGAAACCGGGACAGACGGGCATTGATCGCTCCGACATCGAATTCAAGGCTGGGCCAGTGATTCTGCGACCGCGCCTTCAGGCCGTCGAAAAGCTCTGTCGTGGTGGCGCGCTGATTGGGTTCGAACGTGGGCCCTTCGCCCATGTTGACCAGTGCATTCGGTTCTTCCGGACCCGAGGCCACGATCCCGCGCGGGCGGTGATACTTGAAGGACCGGCCCACCAGCATCTGGTTGTTGGCCAGCAGCGCCGAGGCCAGCGTGTCGCCCTGAAACCCGGCAAAGCGTTGTCCGTTGAAGGTGAACTCGACCGCGTTGTTTCTGCGCAAAAGACGCCCGCCGGTAGTGAGACGCGTGCTCATGAGAACTCTCTCCAGCTCCAGCCCGGCACCCTGGCCGCGATCTTGTCCTTTATCCACTGCGGCGGTTCGGTGGTCTGCGCCGGGTAGGACCCGTAGACCTCCATGGTCACGGTGTTGCGCGCCACGATGAACCACTTGCCGCTGCCGTAGGTGTGACGCCAGCGTTCGAAATGCACACCGCGGGGGTTCTCGCGCGCGAAGAGGTAATCGTGGAACTCGTCATCGCTCGACCCCGGGCCGAAACGCTTCAGATGTGCTTCGCCGCCGGGCGTGAACTCGGTTTCCTCGCCGGTCACGCCGGAATAGGGGCATTCAAGACGCAGCATGACGCGCCTCCTTGTCAGATGTCGGAAAGCGATGTGGAAAGGGCCCGCGCCGCACAGCGCCGGCGCGCGCCTCAGCCGTTGTCAGGGCTGTCGTCGGGAACGACGATCTGTCGTTGCTCCGGTATGGCCATGCCGCCGCCCGTGCCGAAGCTGCCCGCAAAGACCCATGCGCCAAGCACCACGATGACGACCAGCAACCAGAACAGCGCCGCGCCCGTCGCATCGCGCGGTGTCGCACGGTAGGTGCGGGAGGGACGCGTGGAACGGGGATCGAATGGCATGGTGCATGGTCCTTCAGGCTGTCGCTGAAGCATGCGCGAGTCGCGGGCACGGAGAAACCACCGGCGGGGTTTCGCACAGTGATCCGGCAGAGCCCTGCGCGCACGGCACGCGCCGCTCGGCCACAATCCGCCATTTGTGCCAAATGCGCCACAATACCGGATCGCAGGCCCATCAATGCGCCACCCCGGCGGCCACGGATTCGTCGATGAAGCGGCCTTCGCGGAATCGCTCCAGCCCGAATTCCGCACAAAGCGGCGACGCACCCCGCGCCATCAGCTCGGCAAATCCCCAGCCCGAGCCCGGGATCGCCTTGAACCCGCCGGTGCCCCACCCGCAATTGATGAAACAGTTCTCAAGCGGTGTCTTCGACAGGATCGGAGAGCGGTCGCCGGTCATGTCCACGATCCCGCCCCACTGGCGCAGCATTTTCAGGCGGCTGATCATCGGGAATGTCTCGATCAGCGCGCGCACCGTTTCCTCGATATGCTGGAAGCTGCCTCGCTGGGTGTAGTTGTTGTAGCCGTCCGCGCCGCCACCAATGACCATTTCACCCTTGTCGGACTGGCTCATGTATCCGTGCACGGTATTGGCCATCACAACCACGTCCATGCAGGGTTTGATCGGCTCTGACACAAGCGCCTGCAACGCCACGCTTTCAACCGGCAGACGAAAGCCCGCCATGTCGGCCACATGTCCCGAATGGCCCGCCACGACGATACCCAGCTTGTCGCAGGCAATATCGCCGCGCGATGTGGTGACGCCCGTGACCTTGCCGCCTGCGCTACGTATGCCGGTCACTTCGCATTTCTGGATGACATGCATGCCCATGTCAGAGCATTTCCGCGCATAGCCCCACGCCACCGCATCATGGCGCGCCGTGCCGCCGCGCGCCTGCCAGAGCCCGCCAAGCACCGGATAGCGCGGACCATCTAGGTTGATGATCGGACACAGCTCCTTGACCTTGTCGGGTCCGATAAACTCTGTCGCGACACCCTGCAGCGCGTTGGCATAGGCGGTGCGCCGATAACCCCGCACCTCATGTTCGGTCTGCGCCAGCATGATCACACCGCGCGGGCTGAACATGACATTGTAGTTCAGATCCTGACTGAGCGTTTCGTACAGACTGCGCGCCTTTTCATACATGGCCGCCGAGGCGTCCTGCAGATAGTTGGAGCGGATAATCGTGGTGTTGCGGCCCGTGTTGCCACCCCCCAGCCAGCCTTTTTCAAGGATGGCCACATTGCGAATTCCGTGGTTTTTGCCAAGGTAGTAGGCGGTGGCAAGACCATGCCCCCCCGCGCCTATGATGATTGCGTCATACCTGTCGCGCGGCTCCGGGGACGCCCAGGCGCGCTCCCAGCCCATATGGTTGCGAAATGCTTCGCGGGCGACGGCGAAGGCCGAATAGTGTTTCATGCGCACGGCTCTGTCAGCTAGAGTTCGGGTTCCCTGACCCATAGCTTATGCGAGCACGACCGGCGCGCAACCACACACAGTGCGGCATGGAATACACGATTTGCGACATGGGTTGCGGAAAGTGCGCAAGGAATTCACGCACGGTCTGATCAAGGCTGCGCCGCGGCCCCTTTTGATTGACCGGCCGAGCCTTTACATCAGGACCACACGATGGAGATCTGATGACATTCTGGCTGGTCTCAACCGGGCTTGCACTGTGTTGCGGCGGGGTTCTTGCCCTGGCGCTTTTGCGTGGCCGGGTGGGCGCGGCTCCGCCGGCGGCCTACGATTTGCGGGTGTACCGCGATCAGCTGACTGAAATCGACCGCGATCTGGCGCGCGGTATCATTGCGCAGGGCGACGCCGAGCGTATCCGCACCGAGGTGTCCCGCCGCATTCTCTCTGCCGATGCAAAGCTGCGCGAGGGGGGCGACGTCAGCGATGCGCTCCGGTCCGGGGGACGCGGCGCAGCGCTCGGTCTGGTGCTGGGTCTCGCAGCCTGCGGTGCCGCACTCTACATGTGGCTCGGCGCGCCCGGCTATGGCGATGTGCCGCGCGCGGAACGGCTGGCCGCGTCAGAGACAGCGCGCCTGAGCCGCCTGAACCAGCACGACGCAGAAGCGCGCACGCCGCCTGCCCCCCTGCTCAACATCGACGCCGACTATGCCCAGCTTCTGGATCGGTTGCGCGCCACTGTTGCGGACCGCGGAGACGATGTGCAGGGGCTGACCCTGCTGGCACGAAATGAAGCCGCGATCGGCAATTTCCGCGCCGCGCGCGATGCGCAGGCGCGGCTGATAGAAACCAGGGGTCCGGGCGCAACGGCGGAAGATTATGCGCTTCTGGCGGACATGATGGTGTCGGCGGCCGGCGGCTATGTGTCGTCCGACGCCGAAGGCGCGCTGCGCGCCGCGCTTGCGCGATCTCCCGAAAACCCGCGTGCGCACTACTATCTTGGCCTGTATTTCGTGCAGATCGACCGGCTGGATGCCGCGTTTCGCACCTGGGACCAGCTGTTGCGGGCCAGCCGTCCGGAAGATCCCTGGACGCCGATCTTGCGCGATCAGTTGCCGGATCTTGCCTGGCGGGCGGGTCATGCCCGGTACGAACTGCCGCCGGTCGACCCGCGCGGGTCTTTGAGTCGAGATCAGATCGAGCAGGCCGGAGAGATGTCGCCTGAAGATCGTGCCGGGATGATACGCGGGATGGTTGACGGCCTGTCCAGCCGCATAGAGGAGGAAGGCGGCACCGTCGAGGAGTGGGCCCGTCTGACCAACGCGCTTGCGGTTCTCGGAGAATGGGATCGGGTGCGTGACACGCTGGAGCGCGCGCGCGTTCAGTTCGCCGATCAACCGCTTGATCTGGACTTGATCGAAAACGCGGCCAAGCAAGCGGGCTTTTCCGAATGATCGTGGACGTTTTCGAGGAGTTTGCCGCGTCGTTGCCTGCCGGGCAGCCTGTTCTTGGTCTGGACCTCGGGACGAAGACCCTTGGCATTGCCGCCTCTGACCTGCGTCTGTCGACGGCGAGCCCCGTGGAGGTGATCCGCCGCCGCAAGTTCGGTCAGGATGCCGAGCGTCTGCTGGCGCTTGCAGCGTCGCGCAGCGCATGCGGACTGGTTTTGGGGTTGCCACGCAACATGGACGGATCGGAAGGCCCGCGCTGTCAGTCAACCCGCGCGTTTGCAAGAAACCTGAGCAACCTGACACCGGTGCCGATCACGTTCTGGGACGAAAGGCTGTCGACCGTTGCCGCGGAACGGGCTCTGATTGAGGCAGATTTGACACGAAAACGTCGCTCTGAGGTGATAGATGCGGTCGCGGCGGCCTATATTCTGCAAGGAGCATTGGACCGAATCGGGTTTCTGCGTGCAGAAGACCCCCGACCAGACACAACGAGATGACCGAGTGAGAGCCCTGTGAACGATCTGCCCGTCTGGACCCGCGACGAGATTGACTCGCCGTGCATACGGCTTTGTGTGGTGCATCCCGAGGCCCGCATATGCACCGGCTGTTATCGCACGATCGAGGAGATTGGCGGCTGGTCGCAGATGGCCCCGGAAGACCGGCGTCGCGTCATGGAAGATCTGCCGTCCCGGGCGCCGCTGCTGCAAAAACGCAGAGGTGGACGCCGGGCGCGACTGGCCCGCAGCTAGGTCGCGGCAGGTCGGGCCGTCCGCGCGACGGCGTGTCTTCCCGGATACGGGACATCACCGGGGGCGCGCTTCATGCGGTGTTGCGCGCAAGGCTGCGGCAGGTCTTTCGCAACGCGTCATTGACATGCAAAGCGTCGCCGCACCGGGTGATGGTTGCATCCGCATGCTTCCGGGTCCCTTGACCGTCTCTGCCGGGCCACCGACACCCCTCATCGCCTCCGGCCACCGGTCTCTGACAGTGCTGGCGTACGTGTCCCACCCACCCTGAAGCGTTTCGCGACAAACCTGACTCGCAGAATGTCGCGAAACGCCGTGCAGTGTTCCTGTGCCGTGCGCCTTTCGCCTTCAGCTGATGTCTCAAGGCAAAGGCGAAAGGCTTTGGTGTCTTTGCAAGAGGCCGCCCTCGCGCTGCGCGATCCTGCGAGGGGCCAGCCCCTCGCGATCCCTGGGAGTATTTCGGGAAAGATGAAGGCAGGGGCCGGAGCCGGGGTCCGAACCGGGGGCGCGCGCCCGGCTTGCGGAGGATTCGGCCCCCGGCGCTCATGCGCGGCGCTTCAGGGCGACGTCAGCCACTCATCGCCGGGCACGGTCCATTCAGGACGGAAATAGGCGATCATGCGTCCCTCCTCCGGTGCCTGCGCACCGGTCTCCCAGGGCGCAACACCATGCAACGCCAGCCGGTGCACCAGATATGTCTCGCCCGGTCGCGCCGGAAGCAGACGGCGCGTGCAGGTTTCGAACACCTGGCGGCGGGCTGTGTGGTAAATGTCGGTCAGATCCAGATCGGGCCAGCGGTCCTGAGGTGTTCCCTTCAGTACCCGGGCAAACGCATGGTGCACGATGCGGTGGCTGCCTTCCCAGACGGTGACCGGGCTGGCCCCCGGATCGCATTCCGTCAGCGGAACCCCCAGAATATAGGCGTGACGCTCGATCAGGTGCCGGCGCCGGGCGTCACCGACCGGCAACAACCCGTCTACATGCGCCGCATCACGCCTCAGACGAAAGCCGAAGGCCGCGTCGCTTTCGCCATCCCAGGGCTTTGGATACCCCGGATAGATCACCGAGACCTGTGCCCGGTGCAGTGGCAGCGCCCCGTAAAGCGCCGTTGCAAGATCTATCGCAGCCCCCGTCAGGGGCTCCGATCCGCCGACACGCCCCAGACTGTCGTTGGGCAGGGTGTCCACACCGACGAACCATGTGCCGCCGCATCTCAGCCACTGCCGTTCTTCCGGAGCCCGCACCCGCACGCCGGCCACCGCACGCGCCACCTCCGCCCAGGCGGCGACCGCGTCCTCGTGGCGAAAGCGCTGCCAGCCGAGCCGGATCAGGTCGGCCGTCATGCGGCCAGTCCCTCCAGATGTGTCAGCGCGGTTTCGATCAGCTCCGGCCCCGCACCGGGCACGACCGCGCCTTCCGACAGGGTTCTGCGCCAGAAACGAGCGCCGCTTCTGCCGGCAAAGAGCCCAAGCATATGACGCGTGATCTGATGCAATCGCCCCCCGGCCAGAAGGTGCGCCTCGATATAGGGCAACATGGCGCGAGCGGCCTCTTCTCCGGTCCGGTCCGGTCCCGGCACGCCGAAAATCCGCCTGTCAGCCGCGCCCAGAAGATCCACCGGCGTGTGATAGGCGGCGCGGCCCACCATCACCCCGTCAAATCCGCGCGCCAGCATCCCGCTCACCTCGTCGAGCGAGGCGATCCCGCCATTCACGGACAGGTGCAGCACGGGAAACAGCCGGTGCATGTCGGCCACAAGATCATAATCCAGCGGCGGGATATCCCGGTTTTCCTTTGGGCTGAGGCCCTGAAGCCAGGCTTTTCGGGCGTGCACAATCACCCGCTGAATGCCTGCCGCACTGATCCGGGCCAGAAACTCGGGCAGGATCTCGGCCGGATCCTGATCGTCGACACCGATGCGGCACTTGACCGTCACATCCACGGGCACCGCCGCGACCATCGCCGCGCAGCATTCGGCCACACGGCCGGGGTCCTTCATCAGAATTGCGCCAAACGTGCCGGATTGCACCCTGTCGCTTGGGCATCCGACATTGAGATTGATCTCGGCATACCCCGCCTGATACCCAAGACGGGCCGCCTGCGCCAGTTCGTCCGGGTCCGCCCCCCCCACTTGCAGCGCCACGGGATGCTCTTGCGGCGCATGATCCAGAAGATGCAGCGCACCGCCCCG
>JBCCHI010000066.1:0-21063 GCA_039028815.1 Pseudomonadota bacterium | reverse complement strand
TTCGTACTCGGGCACGCCGTCACCGATCGCCGCGCGACCGGCGTCCATCATCGCGTTGGCCACCTGCCCGGCATGGCGCGCCAGCCGAAGCTCGTCCTCGGACTTGATCATGCGCATCCGCTCCAGAACGGGCCGGACCGAGATCAGACCCTCCGGGCCAACCAGCGTGTCTGCATAGCTGCGGACAACCGGCGGCATCTGGTCGGGCTCCAGTCCGACACGCGCCGCACCGGCAAGAAGCGCGGGCAACTCAGTGCGCCATTCCTCTCCCATACCGTCATTCCACGGGGCAATGCGGTCCACGCGCGCCGCATGGGCGGCGGTGTTGAAATCAATCATCGGCGTGATCAGAACGCTTGGGCCGTCTCGCGGCACGACCAGAATCGTCGGACGTCCGAAATCCATGTGCAGATAGTCGCAGTATCCGGTCAGGTAGTAGACGTTGTCGTCATCGGTGATCAGCGCGACGTCCAGGCCGGCCTGCTCCAGATGCGTGCGAAACGCGGTCATTCTGTCTTCGAACATGGTCAGGACCCTGCCCCTTCCGCCTGGTGCAGTTGCTGCCGCACAAGCTGCGTCCAGAGCTTTTTGCCAACGGGCAGCAGCTGATCATTGAAATCGTAATCGGACGCGTGCAGAGGCTGACCACACGGCCCGCTTTCGCCATTGCCGAGAAGAAAAAAACAGCCGGGCACCGCCTGGGAAAAATACGCGAAATCCTCTGAAAAGCTCATCGGATCCCGGTCGGCCAGAGTGTCCAGACCCAGGGCCCGTGAGGCATCCAGGACAGCTTGTGTCGGCAAGTCGGCATTGATGACTTCGATGAATTCCGTTTTGAACAGAACCGAAACATCAACATCATGCGCGCGCCCGATGCCTTGCGCAATCTGAAGGATCAGCGCTGCAACCGCCTCCCGGTCCTCGGGCCTGCGGGTCCGCACATCGCCCTTCAGCGTCACATGGCCCGGCAGAACGTTGCGCTGACCATCCGACAGAAACTCGGTGACAGAGACAACCGCACCGGCGCCGGGCGGCAGTCTGCGCGAGACAATCATCTGCAAGGCCTGTACCAGTTCGGCGCCAACCGTGATCGCATCGCGTCCCACCTGTGGCATCGAGGCATGCCCGCCCTGCCCGGCAATGGCAATTTCGAACAGGCTCTCGCTGGCGCAGATCTGTCCGCGCCGGGTTGACAGCTGACCCAGCGGAGCGCCGGGCAGATTGTGAATCGCATAGACCTCCTCGACCGGAAAGCGCTCCAGTACCCCGTCCTCGATCATCGCCTGCGCCCCCAGCCCGTGCTCCTCATTGGGCTGAAACAGAAAAACAACCGTGCCGTCGAACCCTGATCGCTGCGCCAGCTCCGCAGCCGCGCCCAGCAGCATCGTCATATGCCCGTCATGCCCGCAGGCGTGCATGACGCCGGGCTGCGTCGACACATAGTCATGCTTGGATGTCTCGCGGATGGGCAGCGCATCCATGTCGGCCCGCAACCCGATGGCCCGGTTTCCGGTGCCGCGCCGGAGCACACCAACCACGCCTGCACCGACGTGGACCTCCAGCCCGAGCCCTGTCAGAATTTCGGCAACCCGTGTCTTTGTGCGCTGTTCCTGAAATCCCAGTTCCGGAAACCGGTGAAACTCGTGGCGCAGCGCCACAAGGTCCGTATCGTCCATCCGGTCCTCCTGCCGGTTTGTGCCCCGGCATGGACGCATGTCTTTGGATCGAACGCAATGGATTTGCCCGATCGGGCCTGCTCCGGGGCGGCACGCAATCCGTGCGCGCCGTGCCGCACGCAGGTTCCCTTGCGGCGGGGGATTGGATAGCCTGCTGCCATGTTGCACGGTTCCGGGGGCAGAGGATGACAGGAGTGGACTGGGCCGCCGTCGAGGCAATCGCGGCCATCGCCGGCGTCATCGGCGTGGTGATTTCCATCATATTCCTGATTCACGAAGTGCGCCACAATGCCCGCGCGATCGAGGGGGCAACCGTGCAATCCCTGATGAGCCTTGAACGGGACGTCTTTGGCGTGCTGGCGGAAAACGCCGATCTCATGACACGGGGTGGACAGGAATGCGCCACCCTGTCAGAGGCCGAACGCTATCGCTACGAACGCGCGGTCGGCACCTATATGTCGCTGATCTATTCCGCCTTTATCCAGCACGAACGCGATCTGGTCGAAGACGAGGTGTGGGATGCGTATGTCAACGCGCTCGGCCGTCATATCTGCGCCCCTGGCTTCGCGGCAACCTGGGACAAGATAAGGATCGGCTATCCAAAGAGCTTTCAGACCGCGATCGCCGACCGGTTCGGCACCATGGCGCCACCGGGGCAGGACACCGGTTGATCTCCGGACCGGCGACAGGCCGGCCTGCCGCAGCGCCTTGGCACCGGGGCGCGCGCTGCTATGTTTTCGGGATACATGACCGGACAGAGGCGTTGCATGCCGACCCTGCATGATACGGATATCGTCAAGAGGTTTGTCGCGGCCTTCGATGCCGCGGATCGTCCCGGCCTTGTGGACTGCCTTGCCGAAGATCTGGTGGCCGACGTCACGCAGGCGGATGGATCGACCCGGCAGATCGTCGGACGGGACCCGTACATGGCCGCGATTGACGCCATGCACATCGACACGGTGCGCCCATCCGTCCGCACGACCCAGAGTACGCAAATCTCCCCTGGCCGGGTGCTGATCATGGTCGAGATCAGAGCCACCAGAAAGGGCCGCTCGCTGCACAATTTCGCGACCTTTCTCATGGTGGTACGGGACGCCCGGATCTGTCGGATCTGGATGGTGGAGGCGCGACCCGCCGAAAGCGACGCCTTCTGGAAGGACTGAGCGCGACTGCGATCTCAGACAGCAAAGCACGCGACGGCGCCAGCCGCCCGACGTTGCGCGGGGTCACGGCGTTGTTTTCAGCGGCGGGGTTGCGTAAGGGAACATGAGGGCGACAGGACAGAACACGCCAATGACAGACGAACGCGCGCCAGACGAGGACGTGGAGATCCTCGACGCTCCAAGCGGCGACGACAACTATGCGTTGGGCAGGCAGGCGGTCGGACGCATTCTTTACGCCGTGGACATTGGTGATCGCGACCTGCTTCTGAAAGAGCTTGAACCGCTGCACGCCGCTGACATCGCGGACCTTCTGGAACAGATCAACGCCTTCGACCGCCGCCGTCTGATCGAGCTTTACGGCCCCGATTTCGACGGCGACGTGCTGTCCGAATTGGACGACGCGGTGCGCGAAGAGGTGATTGGCCTGTTGCCGTCGGATGTTCTGGCCGAGGCCGTCCGTGATCTTGATTCCGATGACGTGGTCGATCTGGTCGAGGATCTCGAAGATCACCAGCAGGCCGCTATCCTTGATCACCTGGAAGCGGGCGACCGGGTGGGGATCGAGAAGTCGCTGACCTACCCGGACGATTCCGCCGGTCGTCTGATGCAGCGCGAAGTGGTCATGGCGCCGGAACACTGGAACGTGGGCGAGGCCATCGACTATCTGCGCCATCAGGACGACCTGCCGCAGCAGTTCTATCATATTGTTCTGGTCGACCCCCGGCTGCACCCGATCGGCAACGTCTCGCTTGGCCGCCTCATGGCGTCGCGGCGCGAGGTGATGCTGAAATCGTTGATGGAAGACACGTTTCATGTCCTCCGGGTCGACGAACCGGAGGCTGATGTGGCCTATGCGTTCAACCAGTACCATCTCATTTCGGCCCCGGTGATCGATGAAACAGAGCGTCTGGTCGGTGTCATCACCATAGACGATGCCATGACCGTGCTCGACGAAGAGGCCGAACAGGATATTCTGCGGCTTGCGGGCGTCAGCGAAGAAGGCAGCCTGTCCGACACCGTGATCGACACGACGCGCCGACGCCTGCCCTGGCTGGCCGTCAACCTGGCCACCGCCATTCTGGCCTCTATGGTGATTTCTATGTTCGAAGCGGCCATCGCGAAGATTGTCGCGCTCGCCGTGCTCATGCCGATCGTGGCCTCGATGGGAGGCAACGCCGGCACGCAAAGTCTCACCGTCGCCGTGCGCGCCATCGCCACCCGCGACCTGACAGGGTCGAATGTCTGGCGTTTCATCCGGCGTGAGGTTCTGGTGGGTCTTGTAAACGGGATCGTGTTTGCTGTTGTGATGGGAGTTGTCGGCATGATCTGGTTCGGCGGGCCACAGCTGGGCTACGTGATCGCTGCGGCCATGGTGATCAATCTGGTCGTGGCGGGACTGGCCGGAACGGTCATTCCGGTCGTGCTGGAACGTCTGGGCATCGACCCTGCGCTTGCCTCGGGCACCTTTGTCACCACCGTGACGGATGTCGTCGGCTTTCTCGCATTTCTGGGACTAGCAACACTTTATCTTCTATGAAGGCCGGAACCATGACCGATCTGGACACCAGAAAGACAGAGGCACGCCAGGCTGCCTTTGCGCGCCGCAAGGACGCTCATGCCGCCGCCGCGCCTGCTCAGGCGGCGCACCTGTCCGCCTTTCTGGCCGGACATCGCGGTGTTCCCGTGGCGGGGTACATGCCGATTCGGACCGAAATCGACCCGTTGCCGGCCATGGCCGAAGCTGCGGCTCATGGTCCCGTGGGGGTTCCGGTGATCGGCGGAACAGGCAAACCACTGCAGTTCTCGCACTGGCACCCGGACGGTCCCATGCGAGACGGTCCGTTCGGCGCGCGGGTGCCGCATGTCGACAACTTCTTTGAGCCGGAAATCGTGATCGTGCCGCTGGTCGCGTTCGACCGGCAAGGCGGCCGGCTTGGATATGGCGGCGGATTCTACGACCGCACCCTGGAATTGCTGCGCAGCAGGCGTGCCACGCTTGCCGTGGGGTTCGCATTTGCCGCCCAGGAAGCCGCGGGCCTGCCTCTTGAACACACCGACCAGCCGCTTGACCTGCTGATCACGGAACACGGGGTGATCGAGTTTGAGCGCTGAAGCCCGTCATCATCCCTACACCGCCCGGGTGGTGTGGACCGGCAATACCGGCACCGGCACGTCCTCGTACCGGGGTTATGACAGAACGTGGACGATCAGGACGCCGGGCAAACCCGAGGTGCACTGCTCGAACGACCCGCTGCTGGGCGGCGACCCCGGCCTGCACAATCCCGAGGATCTGCTGATTGCCGCCCTCTCGGCCTGTCACATGCTGTGGTATCTGCACCTGGCCAGCGTGGGCGGCATTGCGGTTCAGGCCTATCAGGACGATCCCGTCGCCACGGGCGAAACGCTGCCCGACGGGGCGAGCCGCTTTGTGCAGGCCACGCTGAGACCCCGTATCACGGTCCCGACGGGCACCGATCTGGCGCGCGCCGATGCCATCCACCAAGAGATTCACAAGACCTGTTTCATCGCCCGGTCGGTGAATTTTCCGGTCAGCTATGAGGCACGGTACGACACCGTGCGCTGAGACAGCCCGACCCACTTTGCAAAGAGCAGTGCGACAATGACCATCGAAACCTGGACACTTTACGCAGCGACCGTGCTGGCGCTTATGAGCACACCCGGACCCAGCCAGCTGTTGATGCTGTCCAACAGCGCCGCGCACGGGTTCCGGCGGTCTCTGGCCACAGCGGCAGGGGACCTGTCGGCCAATGCGTTGCAAATGCTGGCCGCCGGGCTGGGACTGGCGGCGATCATCGCGGCCTCCGGCGCCGCACTGACAGTGATCAAGTGGGCGGGCGTGGCCTATCTGATCTGGTTGGGTCTCCGGATGATCCGGCGTGCAGGTCCAGACCGCGTCGACGCCGCCCGAGACGGGCGCCGCGCGTCGCTGCGCAGTCTGTGGCTGCAGGGATTTCTGACCTCGGCAGCCAATCCGAAGGCTGTCGTCTTTTTCGCGGCACTCTTTCCGCAGTTCATTGACGGCGCCGCCCCGTTCTGGCCCCAGTTTCTTGTTCTGTCCGCCACCTATATCCTGATCGACGGCTGTTTTCTGTCGGCCTACGGGTTTGGCGCAAGCTGGGTCTCGAACCGGTTCAAGGGCGCGGCCAAGGTCTGGATCGAACGCATCGGCGGCGGGTTCATGATCATGGCGGCCGTCCTGCTGGGTCTGAAGTCGCTGTCCAGACAATGAACCCGCAGACAGCCGTGACGCGGCGCGAGGAACCGCTTGCCCTGTCCAGAGGGCTGCCCTAACACCCGGGCATGAGACTTCTTTTCTTGGGCGATGTCATGGGCCGCGCCGGCAGAAGCGCGGTGACCGAGCGGCTGGGCGGCTTGCGTGCGGATCACAAGCTCGACTTCATCGTGGTGAATGGCGAGAATGCATCCGGCGGAGCGGGACTGACGGGGACACATGCCAGAGCGATTCTGGACGCGGGCGCCGATTGCATTACGCTGGGCGATCACGCGTTTGATCAGCGCGACATGCTGCAGTTCATCGAAACCGAACCGCGCGTGCTGCGTCCGATCAACTTTGCCAAGGATGCGCCGGGCCGCGGACACCGTGTCTTTACAGACGGGCGCGGACGCAAGGTGCTGATTGCCCAGGTGCTCGGGCAGGTTTTCATGAAACGGCCCTTTGATGATCCGTTTTCGGCCATCGACGCTGTTTTGCGCGCCCATCCGCGCGGCGGCGCGGTGCAGGCCTCGCTGGTGGATGTGCATTGCGAGGCCACGTCCGAAAAGATGGGTATGGGCCATTTTTGCGACGGGCGCGCAAGCGTCGTGGTTGGCAGCCACACACATGTGCCCACCGCGGACGCGCAGATCCTGCCCGGTGGCACCGCATTCCAGTCCGATGCCGGCATGTGCGGCGACTATCTCAGCGTGATCGGCATGGAAAAGGCGGAACCGATGCGGCGTTTCGTGACCGGCATGGGGCGCGAGCGCTTTACGCCGGCGACGGGCGAGGCCAGTCTGTGCGGCCTGATTGTCGAGACCGATGACCGGACGGGGGCTGCAATCCGCGCAGACATGCTGCGCGAGGGCGGCCGGCTGTCACCCGCGGGACCGGGCCGCACATCGCCGGATGCCTGAGCGCCTGGGTCTTTTCGGTGTGCTGTTGCTGTTGGGCGCGGGCTGGGGGATCTGCATTCCACTTGCCGTCATTGCCGTCAGCACGGGCTATCAGCCGATCGGTCTGATCTTCTGGCAGGTCACGATCGTTGCGGCGATGATGATCACACTGACCCTCGCGCGCGGCAAGCGCGTTCCGCTGACCCGAACCAGTCTGAAGGCGTTTGTCGTCGTCGCCTGTCTTGGCGCGCTCTTGCCCGATACGGCCTATTACGCCGCAGCGCCGCACCTGACCGGCGGCGTGCTGTCGATCCTCATGTCAAGCTCTCCGCTCTTCGCGTTCATGATCGCGATGGCGCTCGGCACCGACCGGTTTTCCGCCCTGCGCGTGCTTGGTCTCGGCTGCGGAATGCTGGGCATCGTTCTTCTGCTGGGGCCGGATGCGCGCCTGCCGGATCATGTGTCCGCGGTGTTTGTCGCGATCGCATTGATTGCGCCGCTTATTTACGCCTGCGAAGCGAATTATGTCGCCAGCTGGGGCACCTCCGGCATGGATCCGATTCAGTTGCTGGCCGGCGCCTCGGTCTTCGCCGCCGCCGTAAGCCTGCCGGTCGCGTTCTGGACCGGCCAGTGGATAAGCCCCCTGCCCCCGTATCATGCGCCGGACGCGGCGGTTGTGGCCAGTTCGATGATCCATGCCACCACCTATGCCAGCTATGTCTGGCTGAACCGGCGCGCCGGATCGACCTTCGCCGCGCAGTCGGCCTATCTGGTGACGGCGTTCGGAGTTCTGTGGTCGGCGTTGCTGTTGGGAGAGCGCTATGACGGCGCGTTCTGGGCAGCCTTCGGCCTGATGTGCCTGGGCGTGGTTCTGGTCCAGCCGCGGCGTCATCACCGGCAGCAACCCGGATGATGCCCGGCGCTTGGCGCTTGCTCTGGTCGTGGCCTTGGGGGAAAGTGTAGCCCGTGCAAGGCAGGGACAGAGCGCGCTCATGCAGCTGATCGAGCTTTCGCAGACCGCGCAGGCCGTGGCCACGCTGATGATCGTGGCCGCGATGTTCCTGCTGTTCATTCGCGAAGTCTACACGACCGAAGTGGTGGCGCTCGCCGGGGTTGCGGTGCTGCTTGTCCTTGGTGTTCTGCCCTATGACGCGGCGCTGAGCGTGTTCATGAATCCGGCGCCCTGGACCATCGCGGGCCTGTTCATCATCATGGGAGCGCTGGTGCGGACCGGGGCGCTGGACGCCTTTACCACGCTCGCCGACCGGCAAGCGCAAATCAGCCCGCACCGCGCCATCGGGCTGATGTTGTGCCTGGTCGTTGTTTGCTCTGCCTTCATGAACAACACACCGGTTGTTGTCGTGATGATACCGATCTTCGTGCAACTGGCGCGCACGCTTGGAATCACGGCCTCCAGGCTTCTGATTCCCCTGAGTTATTCTGCCATACTGGGGGGCACGCTGACGTTGATCGGCACATCGACAAACCTGCTGGTCGACGGGGTGGCGCGCGCGCAGGGCCTTGCGCCGTTCACGATTTTCGAGGTCACGCCACTGGCCGTATGCCTTGTGATCTGGGGCGCGATCTACATGTACGTTGTCGCGCCGCGCCTGCTGCCGGAACGCGAAAGCATGGCCGATATGCTGTCGGATCGCTCGAAAATGAAGTTCTTCACAGAGGCCGTGATCCCGCCCGAGAGCAACCTGATCGGCCGGGATGTGACCGGTGTTCAGCTCTTCAAACGCGAGGGCGTGCGGCTGATCGACGTCATTCGCGGCGACGTGTCTCTGCGGCGCAACCTGGAGGGCGTCGCGTTGCAGGTGGGTGACCGGGTCGTGCTGCGCACTCAGATGACGGAACTGCTGAGCCTGCAACGCAACAAGAGCCTCAAGCGAGTCGATCAGGTCTCGGCGGTCGAGACCACGACGGTCGAAGTCCTGATCACGCCGGGGTGCAAAATGGTCGGGCGTTCGCTGGGGGCGTTGCGGTTGCGGCGCCGGTTCGGCGTCTATCCGCTGGCGGTGCACCGGCGAAATCAGAACATCGGGCGGCAGCTGGACGACCTGATCGTGCGCGTCGGCGATACGCTGCTGCTGGAGGGCGCGCCCGCAGATATAAAACGGCTGGCGACCGAGATGGATCTGGTCGATGTGACGCAACCCACCGAACGCGCCTACCGTCGCGGTCATGCGCCTGTTGCGCTGGTGGCCCTGGCCGGGGTCGTGGTGTGTGCGGCCTTGGGGATTGCGCCGATTCTGCCGCTGACCATCGTGGCGCTGGCCGTTGTTTTGCTGGCCCGGTGCATCGACGCGGACGAGGCGTTCAGCTTTGTCGACGGGCGGCTGCTTGCGCTGATCTTCGCGATGCTGGCCGTGGGCGCCGCGCTGCAGGCCTCGGGGGCGGTAGAGCTGATCGTCAGCGCGGTGTCGCCGGTTCTGACGGGCCTGCCACCGGTTCTGGTGATCTGGGTGCTTTACCTGCTGACCTCGGTTCTGACGGAACTGGTCAGCAACAATGCCGTGGCAGTTGTGGTGACGCCGATCGCGATTGGTCTGGCCGAGTCCCTCGGCTTTGACGCGCGTCCGCTGGTCGTTGCCGTGATGGTGGCGGCGTCGGCCAGTTTTGCAACGCCCATCGGCTATCAGACCAACACTCTGGTCTACGGACCAGGTGGCTATCGCTTTACCGACTTCATGAAGGCGGGCATCCCGCTCAACCTCAGTATCGGGCTGTTGGCGAGCCTTCTCATTCCACTGATCTGGCCGCTTTGAGCGCCCGCCGGCAGAGCCTCGCCGGGGCCGGATTCAGGGGTTGGCAGAGGCTGCGAATTACGGCACTTGTTCCGGGAGGAGGCGCGTGGATGATCCTGAAACCCTTTGTTTTACTGATACTTATTGCCGGTCTTGGCGCCTGCGGTACCCGCGACAAACCATCAGCCGAACCGCAACCGCTGCTTTACCCCAACGAGACGCCAGAGCTGCGCGCGCTGATCAACGAATATGCCGATCTCTATGAGGTACCGCGCGCGCTGGTGCACAAGGTCATCCAGCGCGAAAGCGACTATCGCCCCAGGGCGCGCAACGGGCCCTATTATGGCATGATGCAGATCCTGCCCGCCACCGCGCGCGGGATGGGGTTTCAGGGGCAGCCCAATGATCTGCTCGATGCCGAGACCAATCTGACCTATGCGGTCAAGTATCTGCGCGGGGCCTGGCTGGTCTCGGACGGCAACATGGACCGGGCGGTGATGTGGTATGCGCGGGGCTATTACTACGAGGCACGCGACCGGTGCATGCTGATCGAAACCGGGCTGCGGGACCGCGAAATCGCCCGCCATTGCCGCTAGACCCGGGCTGACTTATAGAATCACCCACAGGTCAGTCAGAAGATCGGAGCGCGCTATGGCGGGACATTCAAAATGGGCGAATATCCAACACCGCAAGGGCCGGCAGGATGCGGTGCGCGCCAAGTTGTTTTCCAAACTTTCCAAAGAGATAACAGTCGCAGCCAAGATGGGTGACCCGGACCCTGACAAGAACCCGCGCCTGCGTCTCGCGGTCAAGGAAGCGCGGGGGCAGTCGATGCCCAAGGACAATATCGAGCGCGCGATCAAGAAGGCCGCCGGGGGCGAAGGCGATGATTATGAAGAAATCCGTTACGAAGGGTACGGACCCGGCGGGGTGGCGGTGATTGTCGAGGCCATGACCGACAACCGCAACCGCACGGCCTCGACCGTGCGTTCGACCTTCACCAAGGCGGGCGGCAACCTGGGCGAGACGGGCAGCGTGGGATTCATGTTCGAGCGCAAGGGCGCCGTCGGCTATCCGGCGGATGCCGGCGACGCGGACACGGTCATGATGGCCGCGATCGAAGCCGGGGCAGAAGATGTGGAAAGCAGTGAGGACGGCCACATCATATGGTGTGCGGACACGGATCTTAACGATGTGTCAAACGCGCTGGAGGCCGAACTGGGCGAGTCGGAATCGACCCGTCTGGCCTGGCGTCCGACCACCACGACAGAGCTTGATCTGGACGGGATGCAAAAGCTGATGCGGCTGATCGAGGCGCTGGAAGACGACGACGACGTACAGAACGTCACGACGAATTTCGAGGCGTCCGACGAAGTGATGGCGCAGCTCGCCGCAGAGTGATACAGCGGGGCGATTTCGGGCGTTTTGCTACATTTTGTACAAAATCCGGACCCCTGAAAGTACAAATTGTACATCCTGAATCGGGCTGTCCGGACCGCTGAACGGCGTCGCGGCGTGGTCTCATGAGGCAGCGAAACGACCGTGGGCCGGTCTCGGGTGCCGGACCGGGTGCGGCGCTGCCGTGCGGCGTGCGGTCGCGGCGGCTTGTGAGGTCGGGGCGGGCTGATACACTCGGCCCATGTGGAGCATGATTCCTGCCGCCCTGCGCACCGGAGCGCTGATCGCGACGATGGCGGGGCTGTCGGTTTCGGGCGGCGCGGCGCAGGCGCAGGACTGGGGCAGATGGAGTTCGGGCGCGCACGAATTTGCCGAGGGCGCCGCCTGGGTGAACGCGCTGACCGATGGCACGGTGGCGAGCCTGAACGTGATGTGCGCGGCGGATGTGGCCTATGTGTCGTTCAATCTGGACGGGCTTTACGGTGCGGATCGCGTCGCCACGGCCAGCATGAAGATCGGGCCGCAAGTCTTTGAAGGTGAAAGCCGGTTTCGGTCTGAGGTGGCAGAGCCCGCCTGGGCCATGGTGGCACCGGCAGATCTGATCGAGGCCCTGAAGACCGGCGGCTCGGTCGAGGTCAGCGTCGCGGGCCTGACCCGAACGTTCGGATTGCGCGGCTCGCGCGCGGCCATCGAGGCTGCGCTTGCGGGCTGTGGCAGCGGCGCGGGGTTTCACCCTGACCGGACCACGTTCTTTCAGTTTGTGGTCTATGACGCGACCGGTCAGGCCACGGTGACGGACCGCCCGCCAGGCGCGGAGGAGGCCGGCGCACAGACGGAACAGACGGAACAGACCGCACAGGACACGCAGACCGCCGTCGCTGACGGCACGGCGGGGGATACGGCGGAGGGCACTGCATCCGCCGACGCCGCAGCCGCAGAGCCGCCGATGCGGTTTTTCAACGCCAGCAATGGTGGAAACTGCCAGGAGACCTGCCAGTGGATCGCCGCCGAAGGGCGGATCACTGATGACACGCCCGCCGCCTTTGAGGCCCTGATTGCCGAGGGTCTGCCGCACAAGCTGATCTACATCAACAGCAGCGGGGGCAAGCTGGCCCCGGCGCTGGCGCTTGGCCGGCGGTTTCGCGAACTTGGCCTGTCGACGGCGGTGGGCGTCACCGCGCCCTTTGCGGGCGGCTTCAGTTCCGAGACCCGGCCGGGCGTCTGCCTGAGCGCCTGTGCCTACATGTTTCTGGGCGGCGTGTCGCGGTCGCTGGACGGGGTGGGCATGAGCGTTCACAGCTTTGACGGGCTGGAAAACGACAGCGACCGGGTGCTGGGGTTTCACGGGCTCTCGTTTGACCCCGGCCTGCTGGGGCAGGCCCTGCAGTTCGATCTTCTGACCGCGGAGGCCGCGGGCACGGACCTGGACGCTGCGGGCACGCTGGTTTACGGCGCGGCGGAGTTTTCCAGCGGTGCGATTGTCGAATACCTGACGGACATGGGCATTGACGCGCGGCTGTTGCAGGCGGCCATTGCCTCTGGCGACGGGGTGGACCGGCTGGACATGAAGTACCCGTCCAATGCCGAGCTGAGCGCGTTCGGCGTGTTTTCGGCGCAGACGGCGGAGTACACGCCTTTTGCGCTGCAGATCGTGGGCGACGGGCTGGTGGCGACGGCGGTGCGGCGGGGGGTCGGAACGCAGCAGAACCGGCGGGCGACGATGCGGCTGCTGCGGGCCTGCGCGGCGCCCACGCCCTGGATCGTCTACACTGTCGGGCCCGACAGCGATGCGGCAGGCGAGGTGCCGACGCTGATGGCCGATCCGGCGCATGACAGCTTTTCGATCGCGGTGGGGGATGCGCCCCTGCCCGATGGCAATGGCAGCTACGCGACGGTCACCTTTTCCCGGACAAACGATCATGCACAGATCCATCGCGCCTATATCGAGGCCTTTGGCGGCGGTCTGACCGAGTTTGGCGACATGACGCTGCCGTCCTTTGCGTCCAGCGACGCGCTGACGATTTTCGTGCCGCTGAGCGATGACTGGCGGGCGACGGTTGCGGCAGGGTCGGTTCTGGAGTGGCTGTTTTATCCGCGGGTGAACGGCGTGCCCAAGCTGCGCTACACGTTCAGCGCCGCGGATGCCGAGATTGCCGGGGTGATCGACGCCGCCTGCCTGTCCGAGCAAGAACTGGCCCGCATCCGCTACTGAGGCGGCGTGCCGGTTGCGGGTCTGCGTGCGCTCAGCAGAGCGTGTCGAGATCGACGACGGCTTGGGACAATGTGGTGTCCAGCTGGCCGGAACTGTAGAGATCGAAGAGGCATTCCAGTCTGGCCTGGGACAGGCTGATCATGGTTTCGGTGTCCGGGCCATCTGCCTGGTTTGCGGCCTCGTCTGCGGCCTCGGGGATCAGCGCGTTTTGCGCGTGCTGCGCCAGATCGGCCGCGGACGGGTTCGGGTTGGGGCAAAACTCCAGCGGCACCACGATGACCGCACCGGCGGTGTCGAGATAGCGCTCGGCATGGGTCAGCAGGCAGCTGAGCTGATCGCTGCGCACCAGCGTCCCGGCGGTGCTGCCGCTGGTCTGCTGCGCGCTCAGCTGTGCGCCGGCCAGTGTGGCCGCAACGCAGAGCAGCGCGACACCTGAACGAAACTGCATGTGCATGAGCGGTCCTCTGATGCGTGCCCCCGGACTTGTGCCAGCCGCGGGCGCGCCTGTCGAGACCCGCCGCGCCGGGGGGCGGCATGAGGGCGGCATGAGAGAGGCAATGGTGCGGGGGGTGCAATCGGCGCTACAGTGCGGCGATGAGGATGGAGGGATCATGACCCGGGCCAGCGGGTTTCAGGTGCGTCATGAGGTGCGGATTACGCCGGACAAGGGGCGTGGCGTCTTCGTGACCGATCCGGTTGCGGCGGGCACGATCGTCTGGCGTTTCGTGCCCGGACTTTTCGAGGTCTATGACGAGCCGGGCTATCTGGCCCTGCTGGCGCCGCTGTCACATGACGGTATCATTCATGAGCTGACGCATGCGTTCGGGCTGGCGGAGTTTCCCGACTGCGTGATCCGGGTGCGCTGTGACGGGGTTCTGATCAACCATGCCGGGGACGCGAATGTGGCGACGAATTTCGCGGCTCCGCGCCGGGCGTGGCCGGACGGGGCGGCGCGGGGGTCCTTGCAGGCGGTGCGCGCGGCCCTGCCGCAGGATCGCTATGCGCTGATTGCGACCCGCGCCATCGCGGCGGGCGAGGAACTGACCAACAACTACACCGACGACATCAGCGAACCGGCCTTTTTCGAGCGGCTGTGCGACCGGTACGGGGTGGACGACAGCTATCTTGAGGGGTGAGGCGCCGGCGCGGGAAAGGCCGCGCGCGCCGTCGCCCCGATAAAGGCCCTGACACGGGCCCTGACACGGGCCCGGGCAGCCCGTTCGGCGGGCGCGGGATCAAGGTTTCACCGCATCGCTGCCTTTCTTTCGGCATTTTCGTGGCGCGTGATCGGGACGGAAAGCCGGCTGGCAGGCAGACCGGCGCACAGGGACGGAGCGCAGCATGCTTCACGGGGTATACACACGTCTGAAATCGCTGACCGGGCGGTCCGCGTCCGGCGAGCGGGCCGATGACGCGGATGCGGTGGATGCGCTGGTGGCGCATCTGATCGCGGAGGCCAGACGCAACGGCATCGACGTGGACGAGGCGCTGGTCGACGATTACAAGGCCTATGCACGGCTTCGGTTCACGGCCGGGATCTGTTGCTGAGCGGGCGCGGAGGCGGCGGACGCGCCTGCCGGGCCACCCTGTCATTATGTCGCACCTTGCACGGCGGACCGGGCGTTTGACAGCCGACGCACTAAAATATGATTCGCTTAGATGTGTGATTTCTGTAAACATTATGGCATTCATTACAACTGGGAGGATAGTAATGTCTTGGACCAAGCCGAAGATCCGCGAAATCGAATGCGGCATGGAAATCAATATGTACGGACCTGACCGCGACGAAGACGAGCGCGACGTTCTGGTTTGAAACAGTGCGCGCGCGGGAAAGAGGGTTCGCATGCTTCTTTTTCGCGCGGGGGACTGCGCTGACCACCTGGACACGAGATGTGCGTGGTGCGTAGACCCGTCGGTCCTGCCCCTTTCCGGGGGCGTGTGACCCTCTCATCGTAGTTGCCGGCCCTGTGCCGGACCCGTGCCGGAGACGCGTGTGAGCGCAGCCGCTCATGCTGGCTGTGCGCGCGGGACTGACTTGCGGGAGTGGCGTGGCACGCACCGCGCGGGTGGCGGGGGCGCGGCGCGCCCGGATCAGAAACCGGACCGGACCAAGGCCGGGGGACGCATGCAGGATGAGAGCGCAGACTGGCCCGCAGACTGGCCCGGAGATTGGCCCAGAGTTTGGCCCAGACAGGATGGAGGTCCGCCCGTGACGCAGACCCGTGAAGAGTTCGAGGCCCGACTGCGCCGGATTGGCGCAGAGCGGTATCACGACCTGCACGGGTTTCACGACCTTCTGCATGGCGGCGGATGCTCGCCCGATCAGGTGCGGGCCTGGGTGATCAACCGCTACTACTATCAGCAGGCGATCCCGATGAAGGACGCGGCCTTTATGTCGCGGGTGTCGGACCCTGCGCTGCGCCGGCAGTGGCGGTCGCGGATCGAGGATCATGACGGGAGCGACGACAACGAGGGCGGGCTGCGGCGCTGGCTGCGTCTGGCCGAGGCGGTCGGGCTGGACCCCGACTATGTGGCCTCGTGCGCGGGGGTGATGCCCGCCACCCGGTTTGCGGTCGACGCCTATGTACGGTTCGTGCGCGACTCGACATTGCTGGAAGCGGTGGCGGCGTCGCTGACCGAACTGTTCGCGCCGAAGATCCATGCCAACCGCATTCAGGGTCTTCTGACGCATTACGAATTTGCCGACGAGGCCGCGCTGTCCTATTTCCGCACCCGCCTGCGCGAGGCGCCAAAGGATGTGGCCTTTGGGCTGAACTGGGTGCTGGACCATGCCGACAGCGCCGAAAAGCAGGACGCGGCGGCGGCGGCGCTGGTGTTCAAGACCGATGTTCTGTGGGCGCAGCTGGACGCGCTTTATGCGGCTTATGTGACGCCGGGTCTTGTGCCGCCGGGCGCGTGGCGGCCCGGTGAGGGCCTGTTGCCGGACAGCGCAAGTCGGGACAGCGCAAGCCGGGGCAGTGCAAGCCGGGGCAACGCGCGGCGGGAGCGGGCCTCGTGATGGGGCCCGACGACATCCCCTGCCTGCCGCGCGGCGTGCGGCTGCATTACGACGCGGTGCGCACCCGCTGGGTGCTGCTTGCGCCGGAACGCACCATCGCGCTGGACGCGGTGGGCCATGCGATCCTGCAGGAGGTCGACGGCACGCGCAGCTTTGGCGAGATCACCGCCGCCCTGGCCGCGGCCTATGACGCGCCGGTCGAGCAGATCCGCGATGACAGCGCGGGGTTTCTGGACGCGTTGCAGGCGCGCCGCTTCGTGGATCTGGTGTCATGAGGCCGCCGGCCCCGATCGCCATGCTCGCGGAGCTGACACATCGCTGCCCGCTGGCCTGTCCCTATTGTTCGAACCCGCTGGAGCTGGCCCGTCTGGATCAGGAGATGGACACGCAGACCTGGGCGCGGGTGTTTGCGGAGGCGGCCGAACTGGGCGTTCTGCAACTGCATCTGTCGGGCGGCGAGCCGGCTTCGCGGCGCGATCTGGTCGAGCTTGTGGCGGCGGCGCGGGAGGCCGGGCTGTACACCAATCTGATCACCTCGGGGATCGGGCTGACCGAACGACGGCTGGCGCAGCTGGATCAGGCGGGGCTGGATCATGTGCAGTTGTCGCTGCAGGGCACGACGCCGGAGCTGGCCGACGAGATCGGCGGCTACAAGGGGGGCTATGCGCGCAAGATGCAGGTGGCGCGCTGGATCGGCGAGATCGGCTTTCCGCTGACGCTGAACGTGGTGCTGCACCGGCGCAACCTGCATCAGCTGCCGCGCGCGCTGGAGATGGCGCAGGAGATGGGCGCGCGGCGCATCGAAGTGGCCACGGTGCAGTTTCACGGCTGGGCGCTGAAGAACCGCGATGCGCTGATGCCGACCCGGGCGCAGGCGCAGGACGCCATCCGGCTGGTCAACAGGGCGCGTCAGGATCTCAGGGGCCGGCTGGTGATCGACTTCGTGACCGCGGATTATCACGACCGGCTGCCCAAGCGCTGCATGGGGGGCTGGGGCACGACGGGTCTGAATGTGGTGCCCGATGGTCATGTGCTGCCCTGTCACGCGGCCCAGAGCCTGCCGCATCTGGAGTTTGACCGGGTGCAGGACAGGCCGCTGTCCGAGATCTGGTATGCGGGGGCGGCGTTCAACGCCTATCGCGGCGATGCCTGGATGTCGGAGACGTGCCGGTCATGCGACCGCAAGGAGATTGATTTTGGCGGGTGCCGCTGTCAGGCCATGGCGCTGACGGGTGATCCGAACGCGACCGATCCGGTGTGCGCCAAGTCGCCTCATCACCAGATGATCAAGACGCAGGCGCAGGCGCATGCGGCACAGGGCGATGACGTCGCGCTGACCTATCGCGCCGCACCGGGACAGGGCGTGTCGGGACAGGGCGTATCGGGCTCCGACCCGGGCCGCGCACCGGCCACACCGCACATGTCGGACGCAAAGAAAAGGACAGTTGCATGACTCTGACCAGACGAGACAACCTCGCGCTTCTGGGCGTGGCGGCGGCGGCCGCGGTCCTGCCGCTGCGCGCGCGCGCCACCGGGACGGTGCACGAGGTCGAGATGCTGAACCACCATCCCGACGACAAGAAGGAACTGATGGTGTTCTATCCCGATATCGTGCGCGCCAGCCCGGGCGACACGGTCCGGTTTCTGGCGGTCGACAACAATCACAATTCCCAGGCGCGCGACGACATGTTGCCCGACGGGGTGGACCCCTGGAAAAGCAAGATCGGGTCCGACTTTGATCTGATCCTGGATGTCGACGGGGCCTATGGCTATTTCTGCACGCCGCACAAATCCTACGGCATGGTCGGGCTGATCCTCGTTGGGGATGTGTCGGGCAACTATGACGCGGTCAAGGAGGTGCGCCAGCGCAGCAAGTCCAAGGGCCGCTTTCAGGACATCTTCAGCCGCGCCGACGCCATGCTGGCGGCCGAGGCCTGATGCGCGAATTTTTGTAACGGAACGAGTGTCGAGCACCCACAAGGAGATGGTTCAGAAAGCCACAGCGAAACGCCATTAAAGGGAGGACCTAATGGATATCCGTAATATTCTAAGTGTTTTACCGATTGCCACCTGTGCCATGTTCGGAGCAACGACAGCGCTGTCCCAGAGCGCGCCGAGCCTGAACCAGGATGTGGTGCTGGACGGGCTTGAAAGCCCCTGGGACATGGCATTCCTCGACGACGGGACAATGTTCTACACCGAAAAATGCGACGGTCTTTCGGTGCGGATGCCGTCCGGGGATGTCATTGCCCTGCTGGGCATGAGCGAGTCCGAGGGCTATGCCTCTGTTGCGGAGGATCTGTTCTGCGAAGGACAGGCCGGCATGATGGGCGTTGCCGTCGATCCCGACTTTGCCGAGAACCGCCGGATCTATGTCTATTCGACATCCAATCTGGTCACGCCGCACACCAACCGGCTGATGCGCTTCGAGGTGAGCGACGATTTCTCCGGCCTGTCGGGACGCACCGATATCGTCGAGGACGTGCCCTACAAGATGGCGGCATCCGATCACCCGTTCGGCGGGCCGGGCGCGCATAATGGCGGTCGTGTCCGGTTCAACCCGGCGGACGGCTATCTGTATCTGACCACCGGCGACACCCATAACGGGCAGGTGCCGCAAAGCCCGACCATGATGGGCTCGAAGGTGCTGCGCATCGACACGGACGGGTCGGCCGCTGCCGAAAACACCCCGCCTTTCGGGTTTGACAAGCGGACCTACACCTATGGTCACCGCAATGTTCAGGGCATCGCGTTCCACCCCGGAACCGGGACTGCGATCACCGCCGAGCATGGCCCCTGGCATTCCGACGAGATCACGGTGCTGCGCAATGGCGGCAACGCCGGATGGGATCCGCGCCCGAACATGGCGGGCCGGGGCGACTGTCCGGATGATTACTGCGGCTACAGCCCCAACCAGATGGACGGGGACAACCGTTTTCAGCGTGCGGCGTGGATGCCGATGACGGACTTTGTGACCTATCCGGGTGCAATGCCGCCGATCTGGAACAACCACGGCTGGTCGCAGGGCACCGGATCCGCGGCGTTTCTTGACGGCGACGGCTGGGGCGACTGGAACGGCGCGATGGTCGTCGGGATCATGGGCATCGGCTTTGGCGGCACGCCGCTGGGTCAGCGCATTGACGTGATCCAGTTCACCGAGGGCGGAACAGAGCTGGCTTCGGTGACCACGATGGAGCTGCCGGCCGAGGCGGGCCGCTTCCGCTCGCTGGTCAGCGGGCCTGACGGCAGTCTCTACGCTGCGGTGGACGAGGGCACGATCTTCAAGATCTCGCCCTGATCTGAGGCGTTCGAATGCAGCACGCGTTTCGACTGCAGTCGATGTCTCAAGTTCAAGTCGAAACGCTACAGGCTGGCGGCCGCGCCCTGTCGGGGGCGCGCGGCTGCCGGGCACGCACACAGCTCAGAGCGCGCGGCCCGCCAGTGGCCGCGCGTTTGCGTTCGGGCCGCTGGCGGGTGGGATCGCCCGGGCCCTCGGGCCCGGACCGGTGGTGGTGGAGACCGGGCTCACTCTCCCAAAACAAAGTCGCGGGGCACGGCGAAGCGCTGATCGTCCACGCGGATCGAAAAGACGCCCTGCTCCAGCGTCCACTCGGTGTCCGTGCCAACCCCCGACATGGTCGTATTGGCCCGCATGAATTCCCCGTTCGTGAACCAGAGTGCGCGGGCAAAGCTGTTGGGAAAGGTCACCACGACCGCCGCATCGCCGCCGCCGCTGCGCGCAACGGAGGCGAGGCATGTGCCCAAGCGGTCGCCGGGATTCTGCGCGCAGGCGATCTGGTCTGTCGCGTCGAAGTCGCGGCGGCGGGCGCGCGCCCGGCTGTCATCGGCCCCGGTCACGATGCGGCCGTCCGGGCCTGCCGCCGGCGCGACATCCGCAGCGTGGACAAAGCCCGCCGCGCCGCCGCCGAGCGGTGCGACGCGGCACCAGAGCTGCGCGCCCTGCGCGCCACAGCCGAGATTGGCCAGCAACGCCGCGCGCGGCAGACGCTCGTCCGTGCGGGCGCTGTCGGACGGGGTATGAAACAGCGGCGTGTCGTCGGCCTTGACCTGCAGGCGTCGCGGCCCGCCCGCATCGGCGGGATCGAGATGATCGCTGCGCCAGTCGGTCTGGGCAAGCGACGCCGCCCCCGCCACGATCAGGCAGAGACACAAGAGAGCGGCGATCAGGCGGGGGGATGTGGCGGTCATCAGGGTGCGCGTCCTGCTGCGGGTCGACGCCCCGGATCACGGGGGATGCGGGGCAAGTGGGCGTGCGGGGCACGGGGGTGGACGGGTGCACGGCACAAGGGGCTTGGGACAGAATGCCGGGGCGTGTGTGCCCCCGTCAAGCGCAGGGCGTCACGCAGCGGGCGTCAGGCAGGGGGCGCGTGCGCGTGGTTCGGGCGCGCGTGATGCGGGGGCGTGTGCGGACGGGCGTGGTGCGGGGCGTGGTGTTGGGGGCGCAGCCCGACAGAGGCGTCCCGAGCGCGTCCCGGTGCACACAAGGACAGAGGGCGGGCGGCGGGCCCGTGCGTGCCCTGTGCGCGCCCCCTGTGCTTGAGGCTCTGTGCGGCCCGGCCTCTGCGCCCGGATGGGCGCGCGCGCTTGCCTCACACGGGTCGCATTTTGCAGGGCCGCACCAACAGCAAGCGCCGGGTCGCTGTCCGATCCCGGTCCGGTGCCCGGCGCAGGGGCCGCGCCGCGCGCGTCT
>JBCCHI010000065.1:0-21432 GCA_039028815.1 Pseudomonadota bacterium | reverse complement strand
GGGCATCACATAGGCGCTCATCATGTCGCTGGCGGTGATCCGGAGTGTGCCGTCCAGATCCGTGCGCCGGCCCTCGACAAGCCGCATCAGCCGTGCGGCGGCCTGGTCCATGATGCGTGCTTCGTCCTGAAGGTCACGACCGGCCTCGGTCAGGCAAAGCCCGCGCCCCGCCCTTTCGAAGAGAACAACACCAAGCCTGTCCTCCAGCGCGGCAATCTGACGGCCGACGGTCGGTTGTGTCAGCCCAAGACGGCGCGCCGCGGCCGAGAGCGAACCGGTCTCGGCGGTCGCGGCAAAGGCACGCAGATGGTTCCAGTCGGGTGGCAATTCCATGCAAATTTGTATGGCTGGAGTGCGAATTTTCCGGATTTCACGGCAGTTTCCGGGAAATTATATGCGCATCAAAGGAGTCTCGCAATGAAACACGATCCAAAGTTCTGGGACAGGCACGCGCCCGGCTATGCAAAAAGACCGATCTCGGACATGTCGGCCTATGAGGCCACACTGGACCGGATTCGCACGTATCTGACACCGGACGCCCGGGTGCTGGAGCTTGGCTGCGGCACCGGCGGCACGGCGCTTCGTCTGGCTGAGGATGCCGGTGCTGTTCTGGCGACCGACATCTCTGAAGGCATGATCGAGCAGGCCCACAAGCGTCCGCCTGCGCCGAACGTCACGTTTCGCGCGGCCGACGTCTTCGACCCCGAACTGAAGGACAGACAGTTTGATGTCGTTCTGGCGTTGAATCTCATGCATCTCTTGCCTGACATGCCCGAATTCCTCACACAGGTGCGAAAGAAGGTGGCGCCCGGTGGACTGTTTATTTCCAAAACGCCCTGTTTGTCCGAGCCGGGACTGGGTTTGAAATTTGGCTTGTTGAAGGCCGCAATTCCCGTGATGCAGCTGACCGGACACGCCCCATTTGTAGAGTTCTTCCGGGTTGCCGCGTTGGAGGCGGCGATCGCGCAAGCGGGTTTCGAAATCATCGAAACGGGTGATTATCCCAAGACACCGACCAATCGTTTCGTGGTTGCGCGCGCGCTGTGACTTGCCTTCGCGCTCCTTCGGCGCAAATAAGGCGAGGAACGCAAAGGAGGGTGCGTGATGCTCAAGGTCTATCTGTCGGGTGAAATTCACACGGACTGGCGGGATCAGATCATCGCTGGTGCCGACGGGCTGGATGTCACGTTCGACAGCCCGGTCACCGATCACGCCGCAAGCGACGATTGCGGCGTGGCGATCCTGGGGGCGGAAGACAACAAGTTCTGGCATGACCGCAAAGGCGCGATGGTAAACGCGATCCGCACGCGCAAGGGGATCGGTGAGGCTGATCTGGTCGTCGTCCGGTTCGGTGATCAGTACAAGCAGTGGAACGCGGCCTTCGATGCGGGCTTTGCCAGCGCGCTCGGGAAGTCCCTGATCATTCTTCAGCCACCCGAGCATGACCATGCACTGAAAGAGGTGGATGCCGCAGCGCTTGCCGTGGCGCGCAGCCCGCGCGAGGTGGTCGAGATTCTGCGTTACGTTCTGACTGGGGCGTTGCCTGGCTGATGCCCGCCGGGTGCGCTTGTGGTATGAGCGTGTCAGGCAGAGGGCCACGTGTCGTTCAGGCGGTACCCTCCGGGCCACGGATCGGTCGGGTCCAGCATGTGTTGATGTGTGCCCGTGATCCATGCCGTGCCTGACAGACGCGGCACAATGGCCAGGTGTTCGCCGACCTGTGTTTCCGACACCGCAACGCCGGTGAAGCGTGAACCCAGAATGGATGTCGATACATAGGGTTCGCCCACGCCCAGCTGTCCCCGAGCGTGCAACAGAGCCATACGCGCGCAGGTGCCTGTCCCGGTGGGCGAGCGGTCCAGCTTTGCCGGCTTGATGGCCACCGTGTTGAGACCGGTCAGAATACCGCCATCCCGCCGGGCCGGCGCAGTAAACTGACAAAACGAGATGTGCTTCCACTCCTGCAGATCGGGGTGCGAAAAACCGATCTGCGCATTCGCGGCATCCGTGATGCGCGCGCCGAGCCTTGCAAGTGAACGTGCATTCTGCGGCGTGATGTCGAGCCCGATCTGAGCGGCATCCACGATCACAAAACTGTCGCCGCCGAATGCCAGATCAACGCGCAGAGGGTCAAAGCCGTCGACCTGCAGACTTTGGTCAAACGCCGTGACAAACGAGGGAAGATTGACAAACGAAACCTGCGTGACCTTGCCGTTGCGGCATTCCGCCGCGACCTCGATCAGCCCGCCCGGCGTCTCGAGCGTCAGGTGCGTGACGGGGTCCCTGATCGGCAGAATCCCGGTTTCCAGCAATACGGTTGCCACGCAAATCGTGTTGGAGCCTGACATTGGCGGCGTGTCTTCCGGCTCCATTATGATAAAGGCGGCCTGTGCGGTCGGGTTCTTTGGCGGAACGATCAGGTTGACGTGCCGAAAGACACCGCCGCGCGGTTCATTCAGGACGAAAGCGCGCAATCCGCCATCCCGGGCGATCCAGTCGCGCTGTTCCCACAACGTGTCCCCGGGAGGCGGAGCGACCCCACCCACGATCACGTCGCCCACTTCACCCCCCGCATGCGCGCTGACCACGTGGACAATGGATTTACTTTGCATCGTTTCGGCCCGCTTTCGGCGATTTCATGCCATCGACTGACGTGTGCGGAGCTGAATGAGGACGCGCCCGTCGCGACGGGCGCGGGGCTTATCCGATTGCAGCCGCTTTCACGTCGTCGTCAATATACGGCAGGTACTGCGCAAAGTTGTCGGCAAACATCTTGACCAGCTTGCTCGCCTGCGCGTCGTATCCTGCCGTGTCGCCCCAGGTGCGCCGTGGATCGAGCAGCACCTCGGGGACACCCGGTACATTGACGGGAACATCAAAACCGAAATTGGCGTCCTTTCGGAACTCGACCTTGCTGAGCGATCCGTCCAGCGCAGCGGTCAGAAGGTTGCGTGTGGCCTTGATCGGCATGCGAGACCCGGTCCCGTAGGCGCCTCCGGTCCAGCCGGTATTGACCAGCCAGCATGTCGCCCCGTGCTTGGCAATCTTTTCGCGCAGCAGATTGCCGTAGACTTCGGGACGGCGCGGCATGAACGGCGCGCCAAAGCAGGTCGAAAAGGTCGGCTCTGGTTCGGTCAGCCCGCGTTCGGTTCCGGCAACCTTGGCAGTGAACCCGGACAGAAAGTGGTACATGGCCTGGGCTGGAGTGAGCCGCGCAATCGGCGGCAGCACACCGAAGGCGTCGCAGGTCAGCATGATGATGTTCTTGGGATGCCCGCCAAGTGCGGTCCCGGATGCGTTGGAAATGTAATCCAACGGGTAGGCGCAGCGCATGTTCGCGGTCAGCGAGTCATCCTTGAAATCCAGTTCGAGGGTCTCCTGGTCGAAGACCATGTTCTCGATCACGGTGCCGAACTTTTCGGTCGTGGCGTAGATCTCCGGCTCTGCCTCCGGATCCAGGTTGATGGTCTTCGCGTAGCAGCCACCTTCGAAGTTGAACGTGCCACGGTCGGACCAGCCATGTTCATCGTCGCCGATCAGCGTGCGCTGCGGATCGGCCGAGAGCGTGGTTTTGCCGGTGCCGGACAGGCCAAAGAAAATCGCCGTGTCCACCGGATTGCCGGGGGCGTGATTGGCCGAGCAATGCATGGGCATGATGCCCCGTTCGGGCAGCAGGTAGTTGAGCAGCGAGAAGACCGACTTCTTGTTTTCGCCGGCATACTCGGTGTTGCCGATCAGAATCAGCTTGCGCTCGAAATTCAGGGCGATCACGGTTTCCGACCGGCAACCGTGGCGTTTGGGGTGGGCCTTGAAGCTGGGACAGTTGATCACCGTGTAGTCCGCCACGAAGCGGTCTAGCGCCTCCCGTTCGGGGCGGCGCAGCATGTGCCGGATGAAAAGCCCGTGCCATGCCAACTCAGTCACCATACGCACGTTCAGCGCATAGGACGGATCGGCTCCGGCGGTGAGGTCCTGGACAAAATACTCCCGGCCCTGCATATGCGCCAGCATGTCCGCGTACAGCGTGTCGAATGCGTCAGGCGTCATCGGGGCGTTGTTGTCCCACCAGATCGTGTCCGACACACTGTCGGTCTTCACAATGCACTTGTCCTTGGGAGAACGTCCGGTGAACGCGCCGGTTGACACAAGAAACGTGCCGCCACGGCCCAGTGTGCCTTCGCCTTCGCGCAGCGCGGCTTCGATCAACGCGGGTTCGATCAGGTTGTAATGCACCGCACCCAGACCCTTGATCCCCTGATCTTCGAGTCTGAACTGCGGGTTCACACGTCCTGCGGCCATTCTGCGCTCCTTGGTGTCACACTGGCTTTTCGTGGTCCGCAAAGTTCCAGCTCGTGCCCGGCAAGTTGGCATGGAACTGTATACAATACGTCCGGCGCGGTCTTAACATGACGGTTCTGCGAATGAACAGCGGGCTTTCGCACGTTAGCGCAACCACCTGTCTGATCATGTTTCTGCATGCGCATCCGTCCTGAATTTACGATCAACGCTGACTTGAGTGACTTCGATATCAGTAGAAAAGTGGGTCAATTTAGTCATTCCTAAGAAGTTTTCGCGTCAGGTGAAGGGGAAGACGGCGGTGATTCGCACTTTTGGATTGATTGAACGCGACCGAAAGGCCCATAATGTTCGGAAAAAAGATAAACCGAGCAGCATAAGGAAAACGCAATGTCGAAAATCGCCCTTGTGGACGATGACAGGAACATTCTGACATCGGTATCCATGACACTTGAAGCCGAGGGTTTTGAGGTCGACACTTACAACGATGGTCAGCAGGCGTTCGACGCATTCAGCAAGAAATTGCCGGATATGGCGGTGCTGGACATCAAGATGCCGCGCATGGACGGCATGGATCTGTTGCAGCGCCTGCGCCAGAAAACATCCATGCCGGTCATTTTTCTGACATCCAAAGATGATGAGATTGACGAGGTTCTTGGCCTGCGCATGGGCGCGGACGACTACGTGAAGAAACCGTTCTCGCAACGTCTTCTGGTAGAACGGATCCGGGCTCTGTTGCGTCGTCAGGACGCGGTCGAAGGCAATATCGTGGCCGAAACGGAAGACGCCAAAGTCATTGAACGTGGCGACTTGCGGATGGATCCGCTGCGTCACGCCGTGACGTGGAGGGGGCAGGATGTGTCGCTGACGGTGACCGAGTTCCTGCTGCTGCAGGCTCTGGCGCAGCGGCCGGGCTTCGTCAAAAGCCGCGATCAGCTGATGGATGTGGCATATGACGATCAGGTCTATGTCGATGACAGGACAATCGACAGCCACATCAAGCGTCTGCGCAAGAAACTTCGCATGGCTGATCCGGACTTCTCGGCCATCGAGACGCTCTACGGCATCGGATATCGCTACAACGAAGAGTGACGGCACCCGGCTATGGCTCTTGCCGAAGGCTATCAGCTACGCGATCACGCACATGACGACGACGGGGTTGTGCTCGGCGACGACTTTGTTGCGCCGGAAAACGTGGTCGAGGAAGAGGTGCGGATACGCCGGGCGCGCCGCGGTTACATTTCACGCGGTGGCGGTGGGTCTCTTACCCGGAAGATCATCACATTCAATCTGATCGCCCTGAATGTGCTGGTGGCGGGGATACTCTATCTCAGCGCGTCGCGTGACGGCCTTGCGCAACAGCGCGCGGACAACCTGCACAGCGACGCAGAGCTGGTGGCGGACGTGTTCGAGGCGCGGCTCGCAAAGCAGGGTGATGCCGCGACGCCCGGCATCGGCCCCGAACTTGCAAGCGAAATGCTTGCTGGTCTCGATCTTCAGGCCGGAAATGAAGTATTCGTTTTCGATTCCGACGCAAATCTGGCAGGACGCGCGGAGGGCACGGTGGTTCTTGCCGCCAGCCGGTTCGCGGAAAACAGCCCGACGGTTATCACAGATGCGCTCAACCATGTCTGGGAGTGGATATCTGCACCGTTTTCCTCGATAGGCGGCGAAGAAAGTCTTATGAGCGTCGAGGACCAGGCGCGCGCGCTGGTGCAGGACGCGCTCAGCGGTGAGACGCAAACCAGCAGAGGCGAAACCGGCGATGTCACGATTTTCACCGTTGCCACACCGGTCGTGTACAACGGAGACGCGGTTGGCGTGGTTGCTCTGGCCAACGCATCGGGGGAGATCGACAAACTGTCGCGCGTTGAGCGCGAACGCGTGCTTCAGATGTTTTTTGTTGCGACCCTGGTTTCAGTCGGATTGAGCCTTATTCTCGCCTCGACCATCGCGAACCCACTTGCCGAACTCGCAGCCGCCGCGGAAGTCGGAGGTGCGCGCGGCAGCCGCAATACCGGCAAGAACGGACGCATCCGGATCCCCGACCTGACCGCGCGACCTGATGAAATCGGACGGTTGTCGGGGGCGTTGCGCGGTATGGTGACGGCGCTATATCACCGCATCGAAGGCAACGAACAGTTCGCCGCAGATGTTGCGCATGAAATCAAGAACCCGCTGGCAAGCCTTCGGTCCGCCGTGGGTACGCTGCGCGTGGCCAAACGGGACGATCAGCGTGAAAAGCTGCTGAATGTGATCGAGCATGACGTGCGTCGCCTTGACCGGCTGGTTAGCGATATCTCCAACGCGTCACGTCTTGACAGTGAACTGGTCAAGGAGGAACAGCAGCCGTTCGATCTGATCGGAATGCTCGAAAATCTGTCGGAATACCTTGGCGAAGAGGCGGACAAGAAGGGGATCGAGTTCATCACCGACTTCCCGCGCGATCCCATTGTGATCACCGGACTTGAAGGCCGGCTGGCACAGGTATTCGTCAATCTGATCACGAATGCCATTTCGTTTTGCGAAGATGGTGATGCCATCCGCGTCTGGACGAGAAAACGCGAGAACCGTGTTGTTGTGGTGGTCGAGGATACGGGGCCCGGAATTCCCGAGCAGGCGCTGACCAAAATTTTTCAAAGGTTCTATTCGCAGCGGGATGCGAGCGATTTTGGCAACAACTCCGGGCTTGGCCTGTCGATTTCCAAACAGATTGTCGAGGCGCATGATGGCGTGATCTGGGCGGAAAACATACGTCCAACCGATGCTGACATCACGTCGGATCCACTGGGCGCGCGCTTTGTCGTGGGCCTGCCTGTCTAGATCCCGCGCCCCGAGATGCCCGCGGCACCCGAGCCTTGCGCAACCGAGACACGGCACGCAACCTGTGTCGCGATCGCTGGCCGGGGTGCGCTGATCACGGGGCCCTCAGGATACGGCAAATCCGGACTGGCGCTGCAATTGATAGGACTGGGCGCGACCCTGGTGTCAGACGATCGCACGCATTTGCGGCGCGATGGCAGCGCGTTGATCGCGACGGCGCCAGCGACGCTTTCAGGTCGGATCGAGGCGCGGTTCGTCGGCATCTTGTCAAGCCCTGCCGTCCCGCAGGCCCAAGTCGTTCTAATCGTCGATCTGTCGACCGAGGAAAACCAGCGTTTGCCCGCGATGCACCGCGACACCCTGCTGGGCGTCGAGCTTCCGGTGATCAGAAAATCGACCGCTGCCCATTTTCCCTCGGCGGTGGCGTTATATCTTAGAGGCGGGCGGCTGGATTGAGGGGCCGGATGTGATGGCCGAAAAAGACATAGCAGCACGGCTGGTACTGGTGACCGGGCCATCCGGTGCGGGGCGCACCACGGCAATCCATGCCCTTGAAGACATGGGGTATGAAACGATTGACAATCTGCCGCTGTCTTTGATGCCGCGCTTGCTTGATAATTCGCCCCCGGATCGCCCGCTGGCCTTGGGCGTCGATGTGCGCAACCGTGACTTTTCCACGAATGCGTTGATTGACGTGATCGACCGCATCGGAGCGGATGCGATCGTGCCGATGCAGGTGCTTTACCTTGATGCCGCGGCGGACACGCTGGTGCGCCGCTTTTCGGAAACGCGCAGACGTCATCCGCTTGCGCCTGCCGAAACACCGGATATGGGGATCGAGCGCGAATTCGACCTTCTCGGCCCGATCCGCGCCCGCGCTGACATACTGATCGACACATCGCACATGTCCCCGCATGATCTGCGTCGCGAACTGGAGCATTGGTTTGCCCCGGCGGCCGACTCGCGCCTTGCCGTATCGGTGCACTCGTTCAGCTACAAGCGCGGGTTGCCACGCGGTCTGGACATGGTTCTGGATTGCCGGTTTCTGCGCAATCCATACTGGGACGAGAGCCTCAGATCTCTTGATGGCCGCGACCCGCGCATCGCCGGCTATCTGGCAGAGGATCCCCGGTTTGCAGGGTTCATTGAGCGTTTGACAGGTCTCGCGCTTGATTTGCTGCCGGCCTACCGCGCAGAAGGCAAGGCGTATCTGGCGATCGGTTTTGGATGTACGGGCGGGCAGCACCGCAGCGTTCGTGTAGCAGAAACCCTGGCTGATGCCCTTGCGCACGGCGGCTGGCAGGTATCTATAAGACACCGCGAGCTGGAGCGGCGGGGGCTCATTGGAACTGGTTCGTAACGGAAGGACGAGCGCTTTTGATCGGCATCGTGATTGTTGCGCATGGGGGGCTTGCTCAGGGCTACCTGAAGGCGATCGAACATGTGATCGGCGACCAGAGTGGCGTGCGCGCGATTGCCATCGAGGGCGACTATGACCGCGAGGCCAAACAGGCCGAGATTTGTGAGGCGGCGGATGCAGTTGACGGAGGTGACGGCGTGTTGATCGTGACGGATATCTTCGGAGCCTCACCCGCGAATCTTTCGCTCAAGGCGTGTCGCCCGCCGGACCGCCGCATTTTGTACGGTGCAAACCTTCCGATGTTGCTCAAGCTTTCAAAAAGTCGTCACATGAGTGTTGCCGACGCCGCGCGCGCCGCACTGGACGCGGGACGAAAATACATCGACAGTCACGACGTTCGTGCAGAGTGATTGCCTCGCCGCGTGCGGCGACAAGAAAGACCGACCCAATGACCGACACTGTCACCTGCCATCTTGAGATCGTGAACGAGAAGGGATTGCACGCGCGTGCCGCAGCCAAGTTCGTTGAAGTGGTGGAGGGGTTCGATGCCCAAGCGGAAATCAGCCATGATGGACAATCGTCCGGTGGCGACAGCATAATGGGCCTTCTGATGTTGGCAGCATCGAAAGGAACAAGTATTGACGTGCGTGTCTGGGGACCGGACGCGCAACCGCTTGCTGATGCGCTGACCCATCTGGTGGCCAATCGCTTTGGCGAAGACATGTAGGCGCGACGACAGGACGGGACAGGATCGAACGTGGTGACGGACCGTGTACAGAATCACATGACGCGGGCACCTGCAAGCAAGCAGGGCCACCAACCGGTGTTGCCTACGAAATATGATCGCAGAAGCCTGACATATGCCAACACATTCGACAGCCCTGCCACAGCGCTGACCATCCGCTCCATCGAATGGTTCAGCGGCAAGTTGTCTATCCTGCGTATGATCCGCCATTTCGAAAGACGAGGGGCGCCCACGGGACAGGCGTTCTGGCGTGCGGCATTGGACACGATGGGTATAGACCTTCTGACACCGCAGGCGCAGATCGACCGGATTCCGCTGACCGGGCCGGTGGTGGTCGTGGCCAATCATCCGCATGGGCTGGTGGATGGGATGATCCTGGCGGATCTGATCGGCCGCCGCCGCACCGATTACAAGATTCTGACGCGCGCCTTGCTGACGGGAATTGACGAGGTGGCTGCCTCATACATGATTTCCGTTCCGTTTCCTCACGAACCGGATGCACAGCGCAAATCCGTGGAGATGCGCGCCAAGGCGATGGCTCACCTGAAACAGGGTGGTCTGATCAGTGTCTTCCCTTCCGGTGTCGTGGCCTCCAGCGACACGATGTTCGGACCTGTGATTGAACGCGAATGGGCCGTGTTCACGGCACAGATGATTCGCCGCTCGGGCGCACAGGTTGTGCCGATCTTCTTTCCGGGGGCCAACTCCCGTGTCTACCAGATGGCCAATCGTGTCTCGGCCACTTTGCGGCAGAGCTTCCTGCTGCACGAGGTGGTCAAGAGTTGCAACAAACCGCAGAACCCGATTGTCGGTGACCCGATTGATCCGGATCGCATCAGCATGCTGGAAAACGACCCGCGCGGTTTCATGGCATGGTTGCGGGAACACACTCTGGATCTGGAAAAGTCCGCCTAAAGACTTTCGCCTTAGACCTGAAACATCAGCTGAAGGCCAAAGGCGCACGGCATAGGAACGATGCACGGCGTTTGCGACACTCCGTGGTTCAGGATTTTCGCAAAACGCTTTAGCGTGTCGGCACCGGTGTGTCGCCCCGGTAATCGTAAAACCCCCGTCCGCTCTTCCGGCCGAGCCATCCCGCTTCCACATACTTGGTCAGCAGCGGGCAGGGACGGTACTTGGTATCGGCCAGCCCGTCATGCAACACGTTCATGATCGCAAGGCAGGTATCGAGACCAATGAAATCCGCCAGTTCCAGCGGCCCCATCGGATGTGCAGTGCCCAGCTTCATCGACGTGTCGATCGATGTCACGTTGCCGACGCCTTCATAGAGCGTGTACACCGCTTCATTGATCATTGGCATGAGGATGCGGTTGACGATGAAGGCAGGGAAATCTTCGGATACGGCGGCCGTTTTGCCCAGCTTGTCGACCACCTTCTGACACGCCTCGAAAGTGGGTTGATCTGTGGCAATCCCACGAATGAGTTCAACAAGCTGCATCACCGGAACCGGATTCATGAAGTGAAACCCCATGAACTTTTCCGGCCGGTCCGTGCGGCTGGCCAGCCGGGTGATCGAAATTGAAGAGGTATTCGACGTCAGTATGGTTTCCGGTTTCAGGTGTGGGACCAGATCTTCAAATATGGCCTGTTTGACAGTCTCGCGTTCTGTCGCGGACTCGATCACAAGATCGGATTGCCCGAGATCGGCAAGCACCAAAGTCGTGCTGATCCGTCCGAGCGCTGCGGTCATGTCGTCTTGCGCCAGCTTTCCCTTGTTGACCTGACGTTCCATATTGGCGCGGATCACGCCGATCCCTTGATCAAGCGCTTCCTGATTTATGTCATTCAGAAGAACATCGTAACCGGCGACCGCCAAAACATGCGAGATGCCGTTGCCCATCTGGCCCGCGCCAACCACGCCAATCGTTTCGATCCCCATGTCGATGCCCCTTTTGTTGTGCCCGCAGAATAGGCGCCCGCCGCGGCCCGCTGCAAGGCCCGGACAGCCAGAGCCGGAGGGAAGGCGCGGATTTAACGAAGTTTCAAGAGAGAAAGAGCAAAGTGCTCATCGGGTGAATCAAAATATGGGTGGGGCTATGCCGCTTTTGCGCGTAGGGCGTCGGGCGTCCGGCACTGAAACTTGCTACTATGGATCGTCAAGGCTGGCGTTTCGCGGTCCGCGCCGTGATCTGAGCGGCCGTTTCGTGGCCTTGCTTGGCGGATCGGAAACATATGGGCGCGGCGTCAGCCGGCCTTTTCCGGACCTGCTCGAAGGTCATCTCGGGTTAAACTGCGTGAATCTCGGCTGGCCCAATGCAGGGGTCGATGTCATGTATTCGGACCCCATGCTGGTCCGCATCGCGTCGAAAGCCGCGCTGACTGTTCTGCAAGTCCCTGGCGCGGTGAACATGACGACCCGTTTCTACAAGGTCCATCCCCGCCGCAATGACCGGGTGATCGCCGTTCGCGCGCCGTTGCGCCGGCTCTATGGCGATGTCGACTTCACGCAGTTTGCGTTTACCCGCCATTTGCTGGCCCATTTGCGAGCCGTTTCGCCGGAACGCTTCCTTCAGATCCAGTCAGAGGCCGCGGCGGTCTGGACGCAGGTGATGAGGCGGCTTCTGGAGCGCATCGAGGGGCCGGTGGTCCTGTTGTGGTTTTCCGATCGCGCGCCCAATCGGCACTGTGACGATCCGTGTCTGATGAATGAGCCGTCGCTGGTCAGCGCGGACATGCTTGAGATGATTGCGACAAGATCCTGTGCCGTCGTGGCCTGCCCGACCGGAACAACCGCACAACCGAGGCCGGGGCTGACCGCGTTGGCGGAACGTCTTGTGTTCGGCCCGCCCGACCGTGCGCTGCGCCTCTTGCCCGGCCCACAGGCCCATGAAAACGCGGCAGATGCCCTGGCCCCCATTCTGGGGCGCCACCTGTACACATAAAAAAGGCCCGCGTCGCGCGGGCCTTTCCATTCGCCTGAAGCCGCTTATCCAAGCTTCTCTGTCAGTGCCGGTACGGCCTCGAAAAGATCGGCCACAAGTCCGTAATCGGCCACCTGGAAAATCGGTGCTTCTTCGTCCTTGTTGATGGCGACGATGATCTTGCTGTCCTTCATGCCGGCCAGGTGCTGGATCGCGCCGGAAATGCCCACGGCGATATACAGGTCCGGTGCGACGACCTTGCCGGTCTGGCCGACCTGCCAGTCATTGGGGGCAAAGCCGGAGTCAACGGCGGCGCGCGAGGCGCCGACCGCGGCACCCAGTTTGTCGGCCAGTCCTTCGATCAGCTTGAAATCATCCTCTGACCCGACGCCACGGCCACCGGATACGACGACGCCGGCGGATGTCAGTTCAGGGCGATCGGTTTCGGCAACCATGTCTTCCAACCATTCCGAAAGTCCGGGATTGTCGGAGAGCGAAACGGATTCAACCGGGGCCGCGCCTGTTTCTTCCACTGCGTCGAAAGCGGCCGTGCGGACGGATATGACCTTTTTCGCGTCGATCGACTTGACGGTCTGGATTGCGTTGCCGGCATAGATCGGACGTTCGAACGTGCTGCCATCGACCACGCCGGAGATGTCGGAAATCACCATGGCATCCAGAAGCGCGGCAACCCGCGGCAGCACATTCTTGGCATCCGTCGTGGCCGGGGCGACAATATGTTCATAGTCGCCCGCAAGACCGACAATCAGCGCGGCAGTCGGCTCTGCCAGACGATGGCCCAGAGCGTCATGCTCGGCGACAAGCACCTTTGCGGCCCCGTCGAGCTTGGCTGCGGCCTCGCCCGCTGCGGCAGCGCTGGCGCCCGCGCACAGGATTGTCACATCGCCCAGTTGTTTGACCGCGTTGAGCGCCTTCGCTGTTGCATCAACCGCCAGTTCACCGCTGTTGACTTCGCCCAGAAGAAGTACAGACATCAGACAGCTCCCACTTCTTTGAGTTTTGAGACAAGCTCATCGACCGATCCGACCATTTCGCCGGCTTTGCGCGAGGCTGGCTCCTCGGTCTTTACGATTTCAAGCCGCGGGGTGACGTCGACGCCGTAATCTGCAGCGGTCTTTTCGTCGAGCGGCTTTTTCTTGGCCTTCATGATATTCGGAAGCGAAGCGTAACGCGGTTCGTTCAGGCGCAGATCGACGGTCACGATGGTCGGCATCTTGACCTTGATTTTCTGCAACCCGCCATCAACCTCGCGCGTCACCACGGCATGATCGGCCTCAACATCCAGTGCGGAGGCAAACGTGCCCTGAGACCAGCCAAGCAGAGCCGACAGCATCTGACCGGTGGCGTTCATGTCGTTGTCGATTGCCTGCTTGCCGGCGATGACGAGGCCCGGCTGCTCCTGATCAATCACGGCCTTGAGGATCTTGGCGACGGCCAGCGGTTCGATATCCGTGTGCACATCGTCAGCCGCAACGACCAGGATCGCGCGATCCGCGCCCATCGCCAGGGCGGTGCGCAGAGTCTCCTGCGCCTGCTTGACACCGATCGACACAGCAATGACTTCATCCGCCTTGCCGGCCTCCTTGAGGCGAATGGCCTCTTCCACCGCGATTTCGTCGAAGGGGTTCATCGACATTTTCACATTGGCGAGGTCGACGCCCGATCCGTCCGACTTCACCCGGACTTTCACGTTGTAGTCGATCACGCGTTTGACAGGCACGAGCACCTTCATGCGTCTCATCTCCTTAATCTGTAACGGGCCGCAGTGCGGCCCGGTCTCTGGCGTCGAGGTCGCGACCTCGTGCTCTGGGGCGCTTGATACAGATAAGTCTCGTGCTGAAACAGAGCAAAATCGTCACGTTTCGCGTCTGCGACGTCGCGTTTCAGATGTTTATGCAGCAGAGATGCCCGGTTCTTGACGTTCTGCGCTGCAATGGGCCGTCAATCGAACCGGTGCCGTATGTCAGCGGTTTGCGCCGGGAACCCACAGGACGTCGTCCTTTCCCGCATCGTTGGCCATGCGTGAGGCCACGAAAAACCAGTCGGACAGGCGGTTGAGGTACCGCACGGCCGCCCCGTTGATTTCCTCCATCGTGGCCAGCTCGACCGTCAACCGTTCCGCGCGTCGCGAAACGGTCCGGCAAAGATGCAGATGCGCTGCCAGTGCCGAACCGCCAGGAAGAATGAAGCTGCGCAAAGGGTCAAGCGCTTCGTTCATCACGTCGATCTCGGTTTCAAGGCGCATGACCTGAGCGTCCGCGATCCGCAAAGGCGGAAAGTCTGCCTCGGCGTCCTTCTCAATTTCAGGCCGGCACAAATCTGCGCCGAGATCGAAAAGGTCATTCTGGATCAGGGACAGCGCGGTGTCGACGCTTTTGGTCGCGTGCAGGCGGGCCAGCCCCACGGTCGCATTCACCTCGTCGACCGTGCCATAGGCGTTGACGCGAAGCGAGTGCTTGGCAACGCGGGACCCGTTGCCCAGCGCGGTTTCGCCGGCATCGCCGGTCTTGGTGTAAATTTTGCTCAGAACCACCATCATGCGTTCCTTCGTCCGTGTCGCGCTCAGCTTGTCTGACGGCGCACGTAGACAAAAAGCAAAATCAGCACAACCGCGACGAACTGAGCGATCAGACGCCAACGCATGTACTTGTTGGCGCGCTTGGCATTGTCGACGCCTTCCTTTCCGAAGGTGCTGATCCCTCTGGCGAGAATCAGGGCAACAAGACCACACGCCAGAGCTACCATTATGAACAGCGGGTCATTCAGCATGTCGAGGCTCCGATTGCGTTCTGAACGTATCTAGCCTGACCTGCACGGAAAGCGACCCCAAAGGCTTCATCAGCTCTTTGCGATGATCCAGTCCAGTGCGGCTGTTGGCAAAAGACGCTTGCACGCCCCCATGATATGCGTTGGCGTTGTGACATAGTACCGTGCGCGCGGATTTGGCGCCTCCAGCGCATGAATGAGTTTACGGGTTACAGCGCTGGCAGGAAGCTCGAACATGTCGCGCGCCGGCGGACCATAGAGACGCGAGAGCAGTTGGTGGCGATACTGATCCGATCTCGGGGATGATTCCCAGTCGATCCAGCGTTCAAAATGCGCGACTGCGTTTTCGCGAATGCGTGATGTGACCGGGCCCGGCTCGATCAGAACGATCCGAATTTTGGTGTCGCGCATCTCGATCCGCAACGTGTCGGTCAGCCCTTCAAGCGCATGTTTCGTCGCGTTGTAGGCCCCGCGCCATCGAATGGTGACAAAGCCAAGAATCGACGAGTTCTGAACAATTCTTCCGTGCCCCTGCGCACGCATCACCGGAATGACCCGGCGCGTCAGTTCATGCCAGCCAAAAAAGTTGGTCTCGAAAATCTCTCGCAAGCCATCGGTCGGCAGGTCTTCGACAGCGCCGGGGCTGCCAAAGGCACCGTTGTTGAACAGCGCGTCCAGCGTGCCCCCTGTTGCATCCAGAACATCGGACAGTCCACTGACAATGCTCTGCGTGTCGGCATAGTCAATTCTGGGAGACGCAAAGCCCTGACGCTGCATTCTGAGGCAGTCCTCAGCCGTCCGGCAAGAGGCAAATACGGTCCAGCCGCGCGCGCGCATCCCGACGGCAGCGTCATACCCGATGCCCGACGAACAGCCCGTGATCAGAAGTGATTTGGCGCACATAAGCGCACATTACGCGTTGCCCGCGCAGTTTCAATGGGGCGCGGCCCGGACCACAGCCGGGAGGCGAATGATCAGTTTTTCGTTTCCACGAGCCAGTCCGCCATCCAGCCGATCTGCCCGGTTTCAATCACCTCAAGCTCGACCCAGCCGTTGCCCGGTTCGGACAGGACCAGCACCTCTGATCCGCCGCGCAGCGAGGTCACCTTGTCAAAGCCCGTGCCCGGTCCGCTGCGCATGTTGGCAACGTCGCCGCTGACCACGCGCAGTTCAATCGCGGCGCGCGCGGCTGCTTCGGCTTCTGCCCGCAGCGCGATGCGCAGGTCTGTCTCTTGCTGTTGCCGTGCAAAAAGTTCGATCGCACCGGGCCAGACTTCGCGTGTCTGTGTTTCGTCCAGCCCAAGCGCGGCTGCCACGGCCGCGTCTTCCGAGCTTTTTGCCGGATCGTCGGTTTGGTCGGGTGCGACGATGGCGCGGATTTTCTCTTCCTGTGTGTCGGTCGTCGTGTCCACGCGCGCGACCGGCAGCGATGCCAGTGTCGCCTCGACCCGGTTGGCAAAAAGATCGGCCGGCGCGCTGTCTCCGCGCGCAACTGCATCGCCGCCCGACGCGGTCAAATGTGTATTGGGGCCAAAGCCCTGGACCTGAAGCGAGGCTTCTCTTGGCGCGTAATCCGCCCCACCGCTCAGCTCATAAAAGATGAGACCCAGAATGCCGAATGAAACAATAATGAGGCGCGACATCGCCCTCTCCTGTAACGCATTGATGCAACTAATAGTCGTCTGTCTACACGATTCGGTTCAAGTCGGCACAGGAAAACCGGGACTCACAAACAATAACTTCCGCGCGGCGCTTTACGTGGCTTGGCGGGCGGGCTATCCCATCATCTATGGCTGAAAAGACAGATACCCCCAACATAGGCGAAAAGAGCGCCGCGGTATCTGTGGCCGAACCGCTACGGCGCGCGATCGGCGACCGCTATCTGACCTACGCGCTGTCCACGATCATGCACCGGGCCTTGCCGGATGCCCGCGACGGGCTGAAACCCGTGCACCGGCGCATTCTTTACGCGATGCAGCAATTGCGGCTCGGGTCCGGTGGCGGATTCCGCAAGTCCGCGAAGATATCGGGCGATGTGATGGGCAACTATCACCCGCATGGCGACGCTGCGATTTACGATGCGATGGCGCGGCTCGCGCAGGATTTCAACGTCCGCTATCCGCTGGTCGACGGGCAGGGCAATTTCGGCAACATTGATGGCGATAATCCCGCTGCCAGCCGCTACACCGAGGCGCGCTTGACCGATGTGGCCGAGGCGCTGCTGGACGGGCTGAGTGAAAACGCCGTCGACTTCCGCGACAACTATGATGGCACGCTGACAGAACCTGTGGTTCTGCCCGCGCAGTTTCCGCATCTTCTGGCCAACGGGGCCAGCGGCATTGCCGTGGGAATGGCGACCAATATTGCCCCCCACAATATCGCTGAACTGGTTGATGCGTGTCTGCATCTGATCAAGACACCGGATGCGCGCGATGACACCTTGGTCAACTACATCCCCGGACCTGATTTCCCGACCGGTGGGATCATTGTCGAGCCACGAGAAAACGTGCTGGAAACCTACCGCACCGGTCGTGGCTCATTCCGCCTGCGCTGCCGCTACGAGGTCGAGGATCTGGGACGCGGTCAGTGGCAGGTTGTCGTCTCGGAAATTCCTTTTCAGGTGCAGAAGTCCAGGTTGATCGAAAAGCTGGCAGAACTGATCCAGACCAAGAAGGTGCCCACTCTGGCCGATGTGCGCGACGAAAGCGCCGATGATATCCGCATCGTGCTGGAACCAAGATCCAAGAACGTCGATCCCGAAGTCCTGATGGGAACGCTGTACCGCAATTCTGATCTTGAGGTGCGGTTCAGCCTGAACATGAATGTGCTGATCGACGGAGTGACCCCGAAGGTGTGCAGCCTGAAGGAGGTTCTGCAGGCGTTTCTGGATTTTCGCCGAGAGGTCCTGATACGGCGCAGTCAGCACCGGATGGAAAAGATCGACCATCGGCTGGAGGTTCTGGAAGGCCTGCTGGTGGCCTTTCTGAACCTGGACCGCGTGATTGATATCATCCGGTACGACGAAGACCCCAAGGCGGCCTTGATGCGCGAGGATTGGTCAAAGGACCATGCGCGCGCCATGTCAGAAGCCGAATACGTTCCCCCTCCGGAGGGAGAAGGCGAGCTGTCGGATCTTCAGGCAGAGGCCATTCTCAACATGCGCCTGCGCAGCTTGCGACGCCTCGAAGAGATGGAGTTGCTGCGCGAACAGAATGCACTGATGGAGGAACGTCAGACCCTTGAGGATCTGCTGGACGACGCGGCGTTGCAGTGGGCGGCCATTGCGGAACAGCTGCGCGAGGTGAAAAAGGTTTTCGGTGGCAAGGACGAACGCGGCGCGCGACGTACCGGATTTGCCGAGGCGGGCGAGGTCGAGGAGGTGCCGCTGGAAGCGATGATCGAGCGAGAACCGGTTACCGTCGTTTGTTCACAGATGGGTTGGGTGCGGGCACTCTCGGGGCATATCGACCTGACCCGGGAACTCAAGTTCAAGGATGGTGACGGGCCGCGTTTTATCTTTCACGCGGAAACCACGGACCGGCTGCTGGTCTTTGGCAGCAATGGACGATTCTATACCCTGTCTGCGGCCAACCTGCCCGGCGGGCGCGGCATGGGCGAGCCGGTTCGTCTGATGGTGGATCTTCCGAACGAGGCCGAAATCGTGGCAATCCTGATCCATCAGCCGGGACGCAAGCTTTTGGTGGCGTCCAGCGCAGGTGACGGGTTCGTCGTCGCTGAGGATGAGGTGGTGGCGCAGACGCGGACAGGCAAGCAGGTGCTGAACGTGCGGGGGGACACCCGTGCACACGTCTGCCGGCCGGTGTTGGGCGATCACGTGGCCTGCGCCGGCGAGAACCGCAAGGTTCTGGTGTTTCCGCTTTCAGAATTACCTGAGATGGCGCGGGGCAAGGGCGTGCGTTTGCAGAAATTCAAGGATGGCGGGCTTGCCGATGCACGAACCTTTGCGCTTGCAGACGGCTTAAGCTGGCGCGATCGTGGCGGCCGTACCCGCACCGAAACCGCCGGGGGACTTGCGGAATGGATTGGCAAACGGGCGTCCGCGGGCCGCATGGCGCCCCGCGGGTTTCCGCCGGACAACCGGTTTGACTGAATCGCTGCCACGAAAAAGCCCGAACACCTACGCATAAAATCCTAACTTTTGAACGCGCAGAGGCACGTTTCGGACCTAGCCTATCCACAGGCAAGGGCGAAACCGCAATTCCGAGGATTTGACTGCTCATGATTGACAGGATTTCAGGCCATTTTCACAGTGCGGGCGGACCGCTTTTCTGGCTGCACATGCGCACAGCGTTTCTGACGTTGTTTACGCTTGGCATATACCGGTTTTGGGCCAAGACCCGCATCCGTCGTTACATCTGGTCTGCCGCCGACGCCGGCGGAGACGCATTCGAGTATACGGGCACGGGGCTTGAAAAGTTTCTGGGCTTTCTTGTCGCGATCGTGATTTTGGCGATTTATCTCGGCATTGTGCAGATCGGGCTGGCCTATTTCGGGATTTTCGTTTTCGCCGAGCCCCAGACCGAAGCACAGATGATCATGCAGGTTCTTGGTGTCTATCTCAGCATTTTTGCTGTGCTCCCCCTGATCTTCTTTGCGCAGTATCGCGCCCGGCGTTATCGTCTGTCGCGCACACGCTGGCGCGGTCTGCGGTTTGGCATGGATCACGCGGCTTGGGGGTACGTGCTGCGCGCGCTTGGCCATCTGCTGGTGACACTTCTGACACTCGGACTGCTGCTGCCGCGACAGACGTTCTACCTCGAAAAATTTATGACGGACCGAAGCTGGTACGGGGACGCCAAGTTCAGACAGGACGGGCGCTGGCAGGCGCTTTATCCGGGCATGCGTCACCTGTTTGTAGGCGTCGGCATACTGATTGCTTGTGTCGCCGGGGGCGCGGCTCTGGGTCTGCCTGCCCTTGCCGCCGCAGGCAGCCTGATCGGTACGGTGTGGCTGCTTTTCGGGCTCCTGCATTACCGTGTCTACAGTTTCAACTATCTGACCCGCATGAAACGGCTGAAGGACCAGATCGCCCTGGATGTCACACTGACGACGGGGCGCGTGCTGGGGATCCTCGTCACAGGGGCTCTGGCGATTTCCGGGGTTGTCCTGATGGGCGCGGCGATGATCGGTATCCTCTTCGCATCCCTGTTCGGAACATCGCTGTTTTCCACGGCGCTTGATGCACAGGCGCTTGAGGCGCAGTCGCCCGGTACCATCATGCTCGCGTCCGGGTTGACCGTGTTTCTGTACGTTGCGTTGATCATCGTCATCGGCGGCGTGTCGCTGGTGATGATCACGCAGCGTATCATCGCAGCGGCCGTGAACACGATCACAATCGACAATGCATCGGACCTGATGCTTGTGCGTCAGCGCGAGGCCGACCGTGGTGCGGATGCAGAGGGCTTTGCAGACGCGCTCGATCTGGGTGGCGCAATCTGATGCAAAGGACCGGTCGGTCTTTTGCGGGCCGGTTTTTTGACGGGGACACAAGCGGTGCGCGCGCAGTGACGGTCACCGTTGAGGCGGATGCACTGAGCGTGCGGTCAAGCGGGACCCTGCCGCCACTCGCAACCTGGCCACTGCCGGATGTCCGTGCCCTGCCGTCCGAGACCTCGCGGTCACGGCTGACGCTCAGCCAGTGCATCGACGATGCCGTCGATGGTGTCGCGCTGGCCGAGGCGCGGTTGATCCTTGATGACCCCGATGCCATTGCCCTGGTCCGCGCCATATGCCCCGCTCTCGATCGCCGCGATCTGGCAGCGGGCACGGCGCGTCGCGTCGTCTGGCGACTCTCTTTGGCGGCCGTCGCGCTCGCGGTGATGCTGTTTGTCATTCTTCCCGCCATTGCCGGTACGCTGGCACGCCTGATTCCACCGGAACGCGAGGCGCAGTGGGGGCGCAGCGTCGTGGCCCAGATCGAACGGTTCTTTGGCGCAGAGGCGCTGGGCTCGCTTGTGTGCCGGGACCCAGCGGGACAGCAAGCCCTGCAGGCGATGATTGCGCGTCTGCGTGCGGGGACAGAGGTGTCCTATGACCTCAACGTGCAGGTGTTTGATCATGGCATGATCAATGCCTTTGCCGCGCCCGGCGGGCAGATTGTGATCATGCGCGGACTGATTGATGCAGCCGAAGGTCCCGATGAGGTTGCCGCGGTTCTCGCGCACGAGATCGCTCATGTTGAACATCGGGACGCCACGCGGAACACGCTGCGCGCGGCGGGATCGGCAGGGTTGCTGGCGATGGTGGTGGGCGATTTTGCCGGCGGTTCCGTTGCAGTCGTGATGGCCGATGCGGTTCTCAACAGTTCCTATTCGCGCAAGGCCGAAGCGCGGGCCGATGCATACGCCCATACCATGCTGGAGGCCGCCGGAATCAGTGCGGCAGGCATGTCCGCCTTTTTCGACAGGTTGTCCGGAATCGACGGCGCGTTCGAGATACCGGAGTTTCTGGCCAGTCACCCCGAAACGGCAGCGCGCGGTCGCGCCGCGCAAGAGTTTGCGCAGGTCCAGAAAGACACG
>JBCCHI010000064.1:0-21442 GCA_039028815.1 Pseudomonadota bacterium | reverse complement strand
TGCTTTTAGATCGGAATGGAGGGCGCCCGCTCCCACCACCGGAGCGGGCGAAGCCTCATGAAGAAGCCTCATGAAGACTGGGGGCGGATGTTTTGATTGAAACGGAACCGGTTCTCTGGATCGTACTTCGTCTTGATTTCAACGAGCCGTCGAAAATTTGCGCCGAAAGCCGCACGGGTCAGGGCGTCGCCGTCTTCACCATGCCCGGGAAAATTCAGATAGGCCCGGCCATGATGTCCGAAAGGTTCCGCGCTGTCCCAGCTTTGCCGGGACCAGGCCATATTCTTTGCGTCGTCATCGGGGTCCGCCCAAACACCATCCAGCGAATACATCCATCCCATAGACCGGTCACCGAAAGCGGTGGCATCCGCTGGAACATCCGCAGTCGCGCCGCCGAAATTCCATAGCGACGAGATCGAGTTTTCAGACGGTGCGTTCAACGCATTCTGCATTGCAAGATCGATCACCTCGTCTGCAAGTTCGGTCAGGTAACGCGCTTTCCAGTAACACCGAAAATCTCCGGCAGGCGCAAGCGCATCAAACAGCTGTTGCACCTCGCAGTAGGTCATTCGCCCAGAAAAATCGGCAGCCATATCCCCAAGCTCTCGCAAGGGCTGAAGAAGTGCTTCCCCCTCGGCCGCATCCCCATTGTAGACGCATGCGAGGGTATAGACGCGCTTGCCCCTCATCTCTTCGGGAAAGTCCTCCCCTCCCGCGGTTGAGAATTCACAAAGAGATCCGAAAAGATCACCATGTTTCTTCATCATGTCGCGCCAGGCACGGATGGGCTCCGGTCCGTCCTCGACGACATAGATGGGCGCACAAAACATCACTTCCGGACCCATAGGGTGCAGGGCGAACTCAAACTTCGTGACAACACCAAAGTTGCCGCCGCCGCCCTTGAGTGCCCAAAGAAGATCAGCGTTTTCATCCTCGCTCGCCCTGAGAAGCTGACCGTTTGCGGTGACCACTTCCGCTGCAAGCAGATTGTCAACTGAAAGCCCGTGCTTCGCCCGAAGCCATCCAATGCCGCCCGACAGCGTGAGCCCCGCCACACCCGTGTCGGAAATCAGCCCGCCGGGCGTTGCCAGGCCATGCGTCTGCGTCGCCGCATCGACATCCGCCCACAAAGCGCCACCCTCGGCGAACGCGATGCGTTTTTCCGGGTCCACCGTCACACGGCGCATTCCGCTCAGGTCAATCATCAGCCCATTGTCGCAGACTGCGTGACCTGCCACATTATGCCCGCCGCCCCGGATCGAGATCGGCAAGTTTTGCGCGCGCGCATGGTTCACCGCAGCCATCACGTCTGCACTGTTAAGGCATCGTACAATCAGGGCCGGGTGCCGGTCGATCATAGCGTTCCATACGGCACGTGCGCCTTCATATTCCTTACTGCCGGGTAGAAGGACCTCGCCTGCAATCTGCTGCAGATCAGCCATCTCGTTTAACTCCATAACATCCATCTGTCGGCTCCTGTTCCATGATTGCATTATCCTAGGACGCAGAAACCCCGGCATTCAGTGGCACTTCCGTCAGCTAGGTGGCATAATGGACACGCGAATATGGCATTTGCGCCAATACCGTGCAGAATTTGACAGGATCCATCATGCCTCCCGCCAGAAAACCGGTAATCGCCTTGCTTGCCGCCCCCGAGACATCGGCCTCTGTCCTCTACGGGCTTTACGATATCCTGATGTCTGCAGGCGCTGTTTATCCGGACATGGTGAATGGCGCACCCGGAGATGAATTGCTGAACATCAAAATCGTGTCGGCTGATGGTAAACCCTTTCATTGCATCGGGAACATCCCTGTTGAGCCTCACGCGGCAGTCGGTGATCTGGAGACACCGGACGCTGTCGTTGTCTGCGATATGTATACCTCGATTTATGATGTGCCGAGGGGGCGCTACCCGCGCGAGATCGGTTGGCTCAAGAAGATACACTCCGAAGGCGCGCTGTTGTCATCGGTCTGTTCAGGGTCATTGCTGCTGGCGGAGGCCGGTTTGCTAAACGGACATGAAGCCACGGCTCACTGGGCCTACCGCGACATGTTTCAGCGCCACTATCAGCGGATTACATTTCGCAATGAATCTGTTCTCTGTCTTGCCGCCGAGAGTGAGAGGCTTGTGACCGCAGGCGGGGTAAGCGCCTGGCACGACCTGTCGGTATATCTGATCGCCAGGTATTGCGGGTACAAAACCGCGATCGAGACAGCCAAAGTATTCTTGATCAGCGGTCATTCAGAGGGGCAGTCACCCTACTCGGTTATGACGCGTCCAATGGAGTCGAATGATGGTCCGATATCAGAGTGCCAGCTTTGGATAGCGGATAACTATGCAACGAGCAAACCCGTGGAAAAAATGGTGAAACGGTCAGGGTTGAACTCTCGCACATTCTCGCGACGGTTTCGCGCTGCGACGGGATTTACGCCCATCGAGTATGTTCAGGCGCTGCGGATCGAAGAGGCCAAGCAGATGCTTGAGACGGACGACAACACCGGCGAAGATATAGGAACTGCCGTTGGCTACGATGACCCGGCTTCGTTTCGACGTGTGTTCAAACGGGGAACAGGCATGTCACCTGCCGCATATAGGAAGAAGTTTCAGAGGATTTCTCAGTTGGCGAAAGTCAATTAGGGCCTTTCGCCCTTACCCCGAAACACCAGCCGAAGGTGAAAGGCGCGCAGCATATGAGCATTGCACTGCGTTACGCGACACTCTGTGAATCAGGTCTGACGCGAATCGCTTTGGTTGTCCCATGAGTTAGTATTGCCGCTGCAGCAGCAAATGACCGCTCTGAGCCCTGGTTGCCGTTGTTCCGTACCGCAACCAAACTCGGCTTTCCGGAGACATGAACCGATCGCTCAGAGATTTGGTTTCTGGCGGCTTCTGGCCAAGCCTTAACGGCTCCGTTGCCGTCGAACAAAGGCCAGTCCGCCAAGCGCAGCGAGGTAAAGTGGAAAGCCCGCGGGCAAAGGGACCGGAGCAATCGGATCACTCACTGTTATGCTGCCAAATTGGGTCGTGTCGAGGTTCTGCGTAAAAACGGAAGACGAAACCGCATCCTCATAGAGCAAACGGGTATCAAAAAACTCAACACCGGCATCAAAAGCGCAAAGAGTTCCGTTGTCGTCATCCCTCAGAGGATCGCCGCACCCTTCGCCAAAAAGGTCGGCGAGCGGGAATTCGATCCCGAAACCGGGACCTTGCCGCAGAGCGAGGGTGAGGGTCGAGATGATCCGATTGTCGATACCCAGATTGACGAGTTCCAGATCCCATGTTCCCTTTTCACTCAGGTCAAGATTAAGATCCAACGCATCGTCAACCAGGAAGAAATCGACAGACCTGACCGAGCCGCTGTCTTGATTGGTTGCCACAAGCGTGCCTGTCAAACCCGACAGTTCGAAGGCCGATTCCAGTATGAACCCGTATTCCGCTGTGTACTTGGCTGAAACGCCCGTCGGAGCCCCTTTCGCGATAAAGGGGATTACGGTTTCTGTCGAATCGACATCTGCGGCTTCGATCGCAGGCCCGCCAAAAGCAAAATCCGGATCGCCGGGAAGGCCACGCTGACCAATGGCAACCGCTTCGAACCCTTCGTCGACCACATCCGCGCTGAAGCTGCCACCAGCGATCAGGCCCGCGACAGGGTTCCATCTGTAAATGGCAGTGGAGGTAAAGTTTGCATCCGCTCTTGAACCAAAACGGCTGAAGAGGTCTGTGACGTTCAGCGACACCGTCGCGTTGCTCGACATCGAAAGCGGCATAATGTCTTTGAAATCGGCCTCGAGCGTTGGATTCACCACGGCCGAGAACGTGCCGGTGTTTGCAACTATTCTATCGCGAACCTGAATGAAATCGGTGTCCGATCCGCTTTTTTCTTCATCGACATACGGGTCCGGAGAGCCGGGCGAAAGCCTGGCGGTCCCCGTGAACTCCAGATCTATTGTCGCTGAAAGGGCCGTTGTGGCCATGAAAGCGAAACCGAATGCAACTGTACTGGTCATTTGAAGAGTCATGTCAGTCCAATCTATTTTGCTTAAAAAGGCAGAACGCTATATGGCGTGAGCTTAGGTGAATTGGCTGCGTGCGACAAGAAGATAGCGATGGGTGCCTCGCGCCATTGTTCAAAACGTCCTGGTCGCAACCAACGATCGTCGCGCCAAAAAATCCCTTGGCTCAGGCTTCGGCAATCCGGTAACTGTGTGCCGCATCGCCAATTGTGTTCCAACAAGCTTTGATTTTCCGCCCACATTGCCTCTTTGAAGCCGATGTCCGGTTTTCGTCAGACGGACTCTGCGTTGCACCTGCAGCCTGAAGAAAGCGGTCATTCACAATGGACGCTCCACCGCTCGCTTTGTCCGCAGAGCGGTTATTCAATCGGCTAAGGACTGCTGCCGAGCAGCGAACAACGGCTTCGAGGCCATGCGCCCAAGCGGGAAAAGATGCAGCATTCGTTGCGACGGGCGATAGCGAAAATGTGCTGCAGCAGGGATATCCGCGCCCACCACGCCACTTGCCGGACATTCAGCCCTTGCGGTACCCTCTCGCACGCCGGGTGCGCGTCGATCAGAGCTGCGTCTCGTCCCCGTGCGCGGAACGGGCGCCATAACGCGGGGCATTTTCCGCCCTGCCCGGACGACACATTGCGCTTGCACCTGCGTTTGTCACTGACTGATGGCCGCCCTGTCGGCCGGCGTCCCGAATATCCGGCAGACTCGGCCCTTGATCACCGCTAGACTTTACCCGGGATGATTTCGACTTTTCAGGATAGGAGACTAGAATGACCGTTTTTCTTATTGCCGATGTCAAGGTGACGGACGACGCCTGGATTCCCGACTACGCCGCTAAGGTACACGATATCGTGGCCAAACACGGTGGAAAGTATCTTTCGCGCAGCGGCAACATCGACACGATCGAGGGCGAAGGTCTGGATACGACACTTATTGCCCTGATCCAGTTTCCATCGCGCGAGGCGCTGGACGCGTTTGCGGATGATCCCGAGTATGCGCCATTTGGCAAGGCCCGTCAGGATGGCAGCGTCAGCCGGTTTCACGTGATCGACGACACCGACATCGCGGGCGCAATCCCATACCTTGCTGCGGCGCAATAGCACTCGCCACGGCGCGCATCCTGCAGAAACACCGGTCCGGGGTGCAGTGAGCCCGGGCCGTGAAGTGTTTGCAGGACCGTCTGATCGAGCGCGCAAAAAAAACTCCTTCCAAATTGAACCGTTCATTCCCCCCAAACGACTACCTGATACAACATTCAGGGGGCTGAATATGACATACCGTAACGCAATACATTCCTGTGTGGTTGCCGCTGGCATCGCACTGATCGGCGCAACTGCACCAACATTCGCAAGCGCGGCATCCGTCAACATGTGCAAGTGGGACGAACTGCCCGACGGAGTCGTGCAGACCATCAAGCAACGCGCAGATTACGCTTCGATCCTCGAACAGATGTTCGACGCCTGCCCGGAAAGTGCATTGTCACTGACCGAAGGCGCGACCGGGACGATCGGCAACAACAATTCCAACCGCACACCAGATCAGAACGGCGGATCCGGCGGCGGCGGTGGCGGCGGCGGACAGGGTGGCAAGGGCGGCAACGACTGATCGCGCAGATCCCAGGCACCTGTCTGAATGACGTCACTCGACATATTGCGACGCATCAGACGACCGTGCGCGGGCGCAGCCTGCATCCACCGTCTTGAACACGCTGAGCAAACTCAGAAAAGATCATTCTCGTTCAGATCGTTTTGACAGATGACCGCTACAATCGGCGCGTCACGGAACCGAAATGATCTGCTGTCGCCGGGACTCCGGTGAGGTGAAATGTTGGAAAGTAAAATGATGTCTGTTGTGTACACCGAAAACGAAACGCAATCCCTTTTGCCGCGCTTTGGCAGACTGACGCAGAGCCTGACGGTTGCCGCCGCGCTTGCAGCAGGTCTTGGCGGAACGCACGGCGCCAGCGCGGCAACGCTCGATCTGGATGTCTTTCTGATCGCGGCGCAAACGGCACCGACAAACGGAACCGCGCCGCCCTTCACGGTTGCCTCCAGCACCGTCTATCAGCTGGGGCTGGATGCAAGCCATGTTGCCACAACCGCAACCGCGGTCGACCCTTTCAATTTCGATGTGACCGGGGCGCTGGACTATGCGTCCAGCGCGGGGTCGCTGAATCCGCTGGAGGCCGGGTTGATCCCGGTCGCGGATCGGGTGAATTCGGAGGCCGGCACCTGGAACGACGTGGGCGTCACCAATGACGGCACGCCCGACGCGGACAAGAATGTTGACTTCGGAACCGGCGCATCGGTGACGTTCAGCGGTCTGACCGACGGCTTTATCGAGCTCATCATTGCCGAAGACGCCGCGCTGGACCCGTTCAATCTGAGCTTGTGCGGCGCGTCGGGCTGCGAAACCGTCTTTGACGGGTTCTCATCCAGTCTCGTGGCTGCGCTTGGCATCAAGCCGGAATTCAGTCTGACGGATTCAGACAATGCCAATGAAATGGATCAGGCATTCCTGTTCCGGTTTTCCCACAGCATCTTTGATGACGTGAAGATCACGGAATCCGGGAATTTCGGTGACGCAAGACTTGAAGTCGACTTTGTCGGCATCGGTGTGAGCCCCTCGCCCAGCGTCGTTCCGGTTCCGGCGGGTCTGCCACTGATCCTGACCGGCCTTGGCGCCTTTGCCTGGATGCGGCGCCGCCACGCCGGTTGATCCCGGCTGGGCCCGAACTGATCCGGCGGCAAGGCGGCTCTGCGGGCCGCTTTCCCGCTGCCCGGCCCTTGCGACATCGTGTCTGAGCATGCCTAAACGCGCATCCGACCGGTGTGTCGGGGCCACGCAGCCCCGGGCCGGCCATCCGGTCAGACAAATCAAGAGCATGTAAAGCGTTTCGCGACGAACCTGGCTCACAGAGTTTCGCGACACGCAGTGCAATGTAGCTATGCTGTGCGCCCTTCGCCTTCAGCTGATGTCTCAGGTTGAAGGCAAAAGGCTTTAGAACTCGCGCTCGTCATCCGGCCGGGACTGCGTATTGCCGGTGATCAGTCGCGCACCCTTGGAATAGGTCAGATACGACCACAGCCAGTCCAGTGCGACAAAGAGTCTGCGGCGCACACCGATCAGAAAGAAAATATGCGCCGCGCCCCAAAGCCACCATGCAGCGGCGCCGGACATTTTCATCCAGCCAAAGTCAATCACGGCCGCGTTGCGCCCGATGGTTGCCAGATTGCCGCGGTGCCGATACTCAAAGCGCTTTGAACCCGTGCGGCCGGCCACCCGGTCAGCGATCACATGAGCAACGAACCGCCCGCCCTGTTTGGCGGCGGGCGCGATCCCCGGCACGCTGAGACCGTCCTTCCACGGAACCTTTGCAGCATCACCGATCACAAAGACATCCGGCTGCCCGGGCAAGGACATGTCCGCTTCGACGGCGACACGCCCGGCGCGATCGGTTTCCACATCAAGCCAGCGGCCCAGATCGTTAACCTGAACGCCGGCCGCCCAGATCTTGGTCGCGGCCGGCAACCGATCCTCGCCCACCACCACGCCGTCGGCGTCAATATCGCGCACCATCTGCTCCAGCCGGACTTCGACGCCCAGCCCTTCCAGCTGTGCCTTTGCCCTGGCCGACAGGTCTTCGGGAAACGCCGCCAGCACCCGCTTGCCGGCCTCGATCAGAATGATCCGCGCATGATCGGGGGAAATCCTGCGAAAGTCCCTGGCCAGCGTGTGATGCGCGAGCTCAGCGATGGCGCCCGCGGTTTCCACACCGGTCGGCCCGCCTCCGACCACGACGAATGTCATCTGACGCGCCTGTTCTTCCGGGTCGTCGGACAGTTCTGCGCGCTCGAAGGCCAGCAGAATCCGCCGCCGCACCTCAGTGGCGTCCACCACCCGCTTCAGCCCTGGCGCGTGTTCAGCCCAGTGGTCATTGCCGAAATAGGAATGCGTGGCACCTGTGGCCACCACAAGATAATCGTAGCCGATCCGGGCCTCTGCGCAGATCACCTCATGTGCCGACAGATCAATGTCCTGCACCTCGGACATGATCACGGCCGCATTCTTCTGGCGAGAAAGGAGACCGCGGATCGGCCATGCGATATCTGCCGGTGACAGATCAGCGGTTGCAACCTGGTAGAGCAATGGCTGAAACAGGTGATAGTTACGCCGGTCCACCAGTTTGATCTCGACGGAGCTGCGTGCGAGACCTTCCGTGACCGCCAGCCCGCCAAATCCCGCGCCCAGAACGACAACCCGTGGAGTGGACGGCTTTTTCTGCAACATGTCGGAGCCTTTCACGCTGTGCGGAATTGCGGCGTGGCGCTTGCGCGTAAACTAAAGCAGCCTGGCGCAAACCGGAACACCGTGGCTGTCATTTTGTTCCACTTGCCATAGCTTGACCTGCATGTTGCTTGCCCTGAACTCTGTTGCCAAAGCGTTTTCCGACGAAACCGGAACGGTTGCGGTGCTGCGCGATGTGAGCTGTTCGCTCGATGCGGGCGAAACGCTCGCGCTGACCGGCGAATCGGGTAGTGGGAAAAGCACGCTTCTGCACATTGCCGCCGGTCTGGACCTTCCTGACAGCGGCACCGTGATGCTGGATGCAGACACGCTGTCAGCGCAAACCGATGCCGGGCGCGCGGCTCTGCGACGTGGAAAAATTGGTGTTGTATTTCAGCAGTTTAACTTAATACCTTCACTTACCGTCCGGGCGAATGTCGAATTTCAGGCCAGACTGGCGCGGAAACTGGACCCGGATCACATCGCGCATCTTGTGGCGGAACTGAAACTCGAGCCGCACCAGCACAAGTATCCCGAAGCCCTGTCCGGTGGCCAGCAACAGCGCGTTGCCATCGCGCGGGCCCTCGCCGCACGGCCGCGTCTGCTTCTGGCCGACGAACCGACTGGCAATCTGGACGAAAACACGGCCGGCAATGTGCTGAACGCAATGCTGTCTCTGGTGAATGACACGGGTGCGGCGCTTATGGTCGTGACCCATTCCGCAACAATTGCCGCGCGCATGGAGCGGCGGTTGCATCTGAGCGGCGGCGCCCTGACGTGACGGCAATGCGCGGCATATCGAGCATGACGTTGCTTGCGCTTCTGTCGCACTGGCGCCGCAACCCGCTGCAACTCGTGACGTTCATGACCGGTCTGGCGCTGGCCACGGCGCTTTGGTCGGGCGTGCAGGCGATCAACGCAGAGGCACGCGCCAGCTATCAGGCCGCGGCCGCAACTCTGGGCGAAGGACAGTTCGACCAGATTGTTGCACGCGACGGCAACACGATCACGCTGCAGGACTTTGTCGGCTTGCGCCGGGCGGGCTGGCAGGTCTCGCCGGTTGTCGAGGGAGAATTGCACGGGGTCCGTCTGGTGGGGGTCGATCCCCTGACATCGCCGGGTGGATTGCCGGATCTGCCGCTGGGGTCGTCAGCCCCGTTGCAGGAGTTTCTGGGCGATGGCGTTCTGTTTGGCACAGCTGAAACACTGGCGCATCTTCAGGACGCCGGTCTGGCCGGACACGTTGTGCTGCAACGCGCGCCCTCGGTCGCGCCGGGCATGGCACTTGGCGACATAGGGCTGATCCAGACCCTTCTGGACCGCGACGACCTTGACCGCCTGCGTGTTTCAGCGGATCAGCCCCTGCGGCGCCCTGCCCTGAGCAGTATTGCGCCGCATCTGCGCGTGCAGGAGACGATCCAGCGCAGCGATCTGGGCCAGATGACCGACAGTTTTCACCTCAATCTGACGGCCTTTGGGCTGCTCAGTTTCGCGGTTGGCCTGTTTATCGTGCATGGCGCAATCGGCCTGACATTCGAACAGCGGCGCGGCACGCTGCGCACCCTGCGCGCACTCGGCGTGCCGCTGCGCCGACTGACCGTGCTGGTGGCCATCGAAATGCTGTGCCTGTCCATCCTTGGCGCCCTTCTGGGTATCGTTCTGGGCTATGTGGTGGCGGCGGCGTTGCTGCCCGATGTCGCCGCCACGCTGCGCGGACTCTATGGCGCATCGATGTCAGGCACCTTGTCGCTGAGACCGGAATGGTGGTTGTCAGGCTTTGCCATTGCGATTGTGGGAACCACCGTCGCGACGGCGGACAAACTCTGGCAAGTGGCACATATGCCCCTGCTGGCCAGCGCGCACCCGCGCGCCTGGAGTATGAAAGTCGGACAGGGTGCAACGCTGCGATCCCTTTTCGCCGTGGCGCTGTTCCTTGGCGCCCTGGTTCTGATGCGCGTCGGCGACGGGCTGCTGACCGGCTTTGCCATTCAGGGCGCGCTTCTGCTAGGCGCGGCGCTCGCTCTGCCAGCGGTGCTGAGCGTGGTTGCGAAGGCCCTGCAGGGATCGGCCCGCGGGGTCATGTCCCACTGGTTCTGGGCGGATACACGACAGCAGCTTCCGGGCCTCAGCCTTGCGCTTATGGCGCTGCTTCTGGCTGTGTCGGCCAATATCGGGGTGGCGACCATGGTTTCGTCGTTTCGATTGACCTTCATTGACTTTCTCGACCAGCGGCTTGCGTCCGAACTCTATGTCGCGCTCGAAACCGATGATCAGAGCGCGGCGGTCGAAGCCAGTCTTCTCGCTCATGCCGGTGAAGTGCTTCCGCTTCTGAGCGCGGACACCCAGGCCAATGGTATTCGCGTCGAACTCGACGGTGTTCGCGTCGGGCCGACCTATCGCGAAAACTGGCAGTTTCTCGGCCAGTCCGACACCGCGTGGAGTGACGTTGCTGACGGCAAAGCGTTGATCGTCAACGAACAATTTGCCCGGCGCGCCGATATCTGGGTCGGTGATCCCGTGACGCTGAGGGGCGCAGACCCGCTGCCGATCGGCGCTGTCGTCGCCGATTACGGCAATCCGCGAGGTCAGGTCGTGGTCAGCGAAGCGCTGTTTTTCGCGCTCTTTCCCGATGCCGTGGCGTTGCGGTTCGGCGTGCGCACGGATGCCCCCGATGTGTTGATCGACCGGGTGGGACAGGACACCGGCCTTTCGCGGTCCGCCTTTACGGATCAGGCCGAAATCAAGGCGTTCTCGCTGCGCGTGTTCGAGCGCACCTTCACGGTCACCGCAGCCCTGAACATTCTGACGCTCGGCGTTGCAGGCTTTGCCATGCTCATGAGTCTTCTGACGCTGGCTGACATGCGCGTCCCGCAGCTTGCCCCCGTCTGGGCCGCGGGACTGACGCGCCGGACGCTGGGGCGTCTGGAACTGCTGCGCGCGCTGGCGCTTGCCGTTCTGGTGTTCCTGCTGGCGTTGCCGCTGGGTCTGGCGCTGGCCTGGGTCCTGCTGGCAATTGTCAATGTCGAAGCGTTCGGCTGGCGCTTGCCCATGTTCCTGTTTCCCGGCCAGTATCTGCAGCTCGGCCTGCTTGCCGTGATGGCCGGCGCGCTTGCAGCGCTCTGGCCGGCGCTGAGGCTTGCGCGGATGGCACCGGGCACATTGTTGAAGGTCTTTGCCAATGATCGTTAGGCGTCTTGTTTCATGGCTGCTCCTGGTTTTGCCCGCCAGCGTGATGGCGCAGGGTTTTGCCGGTCTGGGCACCGATGCAGAGGGGTTCGCGATCCCTGCACCGGATCCACATTTCGAGTTTCCGGCCGATCACGGCGCGCATCCCGATTTTCGCATAGAATGGTGGTATCTGACCGCCAATCTGAAAGGACAGGACGGACAGGAGTTTGGCCTGCAATGGACATTGTTCCGGTCCGCCCTGGCGCCCGGAGAGGCCGAGGGGTTTGCCTCTCCGCAAGTGTGGTTTGCGCATGCCGCCGTCACCACGCCCGACCGACATTTCGCCACGGAACGCTTTGCCAGGGGCGGCACGGGACAGGCAGGGGTAAACGCCGCGCCGTTTCACGCCTGGATCGACGAATGGGAGATGCGGGGTCCTGATCTCGACACGCTCACACTGACCGCGCAGGGCACCGATTTTGGCTATGACATGACGCTGATCGCGCGCGGACCGCTCGTGTTTCAGGGCGATGGTGGCTACTCGGTCAAGTCTGCCGATGGACAGGCAAGCTATTACTATTCGCAACCCTTCTACGACATCAGCGGCCGTCTGCGCCTGCCGGACGGCGAGATTGACGTTACCGGCTCGGCATGGCTGGACCGCGAATGGTCCTCGCAACCCTTGTCCGACGATCAGTCGGGCTGGGACTGGTTTTCACTGTCATTCGACAGCGGCGAAAAGATGATGGGATTTCAACTGCGCCAGACCGGGGGCGCGGCCTATACGGCGGCCACCTGGATCAGTGCCGATGGCGCCACCCGGGCCTACCCCGATGGTGCGTTTCGCGCGACACCGCTGGACGAGACCCGCGTGGCCGGCCGGGACATCCCCACACGCTGGCGCATCCGTCTGCCCGAGCGCGATCTGGATGCCATCGTCGTGGCGGCCAATCCCGACGCCTGGATGGATGTCTCAATCGCCTATTGGGAAGGTCCGGTGCGCATCGAGGGGTCACATGCGGGACGCGGGTATCTGGAGATGACAGGCTATGACTGATCCCAACGATCTGCGGCTGTTTCTGGATGAGGCCTGGCAGCGGCTGTGTTGCGGGGTGGCCGATGCGCAATCCCCCGCCCGATACCCGAGCCTGGCCACCGTTTCACCTACGGGTGCGCCGCAAGTGCGCACGGTTGCCCTGCGTGCCGCCAATCGTCTGGCGGACACGGTTGAAGTTCAGACCGACACGCAGAGTTCGAAAATGGCGGCCCTGCACGCCAATCCCCTTGTGGAACTACATGTCTGGGAGCCCGAAACACGGGTGCAGACACGGTTGAGCGCGCGCGCCGAGATCCTGACCGGTGAAACTACCCGCGCCAGGTGGGAGGCCGTACCCGCGCCCTCCCGTCTGTCCTACGGCACCCGGCCCGCTCCCGGAACGCCGATCGGGCATGTCTACGACTATGAAAAGCCGCCTGATCCCTCGCGGTTCGCCGTCATCGTCTGCCATCTGACCGCGATAGATCTGGTGCATCTCGGCGACAGACACCGCCGCGCGCGGTATCTGTCCGAAGATGGCTGGGCCGGGACGTGGCTGGCGCCCTGAGATCTGTTACTCAAGCAGTCCTTCCTCCTCCAGCACCTTGCGGGCGGACCGGAAACACTCGATTCCCTGCGGCACGCCACAATAGATTGCAACGACATGCACGATTGCGCGGATCTCTTCCTTGGTGACACCGTTGCCGAGCGCGCCGCGGCAGTGAAGCTCCCATTCATGCATTTTGCCAAGCGCGCCGATCATCGCGAGATTCATCATTGACCGCGTTTTTGCGTCAATCGCATCGTCCCCCCAGCCGAACCCCCAGCACCAGGCGGTCATCGCCTCCTGAAACGGCCGGGTAAACTCATCGGCCTGCGCCAGCGTCTTCTCGACATAGGCATCGCCCAATGTGCCTTTGCGATGTTCAAGACCGCGCTCGAAAAAGCTGTTGTCCATGTTATTTTTTCCTTATTTCGTAGTATGTTGGAGTTTGTTTTTCATGTTTCAATCTGCGCCCTGGGGTCGCGATTGTCCCGTTCTAGCCTCACAGACGCGCGCCGTGCAATCCTTGCAGCGACACAGGGGCGCTGCGCATCAGCCACCTTGCCCATCGCCTCACGGAGTGATTTGAGGTGCCTGTGCATAATCTGATCGCAACGGCCCTTCTGCTCGTCCTGTCCACCGCGACGGCATTTGCCGCGCGCGCGCTCGGTCTGCCCCTGCCATTCCTGATCGGACCGTTATGCATCAGCGCGCTTGTCGCCACCGCGTCGCCGCACAGATTGCCGTCCGGTTACAGGTTTCCACCGCCTCTGCGCCTGGCGTTCGTGACGATCATCGGTGTCGCCATCGGATTGCAGATCCGCCCCGAGCTGTTCGCCAACACAAGGGCTCTGGCCCTCAGCGCGGCCGCTCTGACGGTCTTTGTGGTGCTTGCTCATGGCGTGGGCTACGCCGTTCTGCGCGGGTTGGGACGGTACGATCGCTCGACCGCGTTCTACGCCGCGGCCCCGGGTGGCTTGTTCGAGGCCATTGCAATGGGCGAGGAAGCGGGCGCAGACCCGACCCGCGTGACCCTGCAACAGTTTCTCAGGATCATCGTCGTGGTCACGTTGCTGCCGATCGGATTGTCACTCTGGTATGGCGCGCCGGTGGGAAGCTCCGCCGGCATGAGCCTCGGCGCCAGCCGGGTCACGCTGGCCGGCATCGGGCTGGCGGTCGCCGCAGGTCTCACCGGCATAGGCCTGGCACACCTGCTGCGGTTTCCAGCAAAGCAACTGACCGGACCGATGGCGGTGGCCGGCGTCATCGCCTTGTCCGGCATCTACGAACCGACATTGCCCCAATGGCTGATCGACACCGCACAGGTCGTTGTCGGCACTGCGCTTGGCATGCGGTTCAAGGGTCTGTCGGTCGGTCTTGTGATGCGCTCGATCTGGCTGACACTGCTGTCCGTCAGCGGCATGCTGGTGCTGTCGGCGGGGTTTGCGGCCCTTCTGGCGGATTCTCTGCACCAACCCTTCGACGTTTTGCTGATCAGTTTTGCGCCCGGTGGCGTCACCGAGATGTCGCTGGTGGCGCTCAGCCTTGCGTCCAATCCGGCCTTCGTCACGCTGCATCATGTGTACCGGATCGTCCTGACAGTTGTGATCCTTGCGTTGACCGCGCGGCTGTTCCGGCGCACCGGGTCCTGAGCGCGTGGTCCTGAGCGCCGGCAACGCTCGACTGGTGGCAAAACGCGCACCTTCCGCGGTTGCCATGATGCGGCTACCGACCGAATTTGGTGTCCAGATAGGTCATCAGAGGTGCCGCCGTCGGTGGGGTGCCGCAGGCCTGCTCCATCAGGACCGCGGGCGTCAGAAGGCTGCCGTGGCGCTGCACTTGCGTGCCCAGCCAACGTGTCGCGGGCGAAGGATCTCCGTCCGACAGGCTGGCGTCAAGATCCGGCACGGCCCGGCGCAGCGTGCTATGAAGACAACCGGCATAGACATTCCCGAGCGCATATGTGGGAAAGTATCCGAACAACCCGACCGCCCAGTGCACATCCTGCAGCACCCCGTGCGAGGCGCGATCCACCTTGTATCCGAAATCAGCTTCGAACCGGTCGTTCCAGGCCGCGACCAGATCATTGACGCCGAGATCGCCACCGATCAGCGCGCGTTCGAGATCAAAGCGCAGCATGATGTGCAGATTGTACTGCACTTCGTCCGATTCGGTCCGGATATAGCCGCGATGCACGCGATTGACCGCCCGGTGGAAATCATCCTCGCCCGCAATGCCGAACGCGCCGAATATCTCGCGCATCCGACGATAGAGCCAGCCTGTGAACGCGCGGCTGCGGGCCAGCTGGTTTTCGTAGATCCGGCTCTGGCTTTCATGCACGCCCATCGACACACCGCGCCCCGCTGGGGTCAGCAGCAACGAGGGATCAACACTTTGTTCATAGGTTGCGTGCCCGACTTCGTGGATCGTCGAGTACAGGCAGTAGAACGGGTTGGCCGTGTCGGTGCGCGTGGTGATGCGCACGTCAAGGCCCGAACCGGATGAAAACGGATGAACGGCCTTGTCCATACGGCCGTTGTCGAAGTCATAGCCAAAGCGTTCTGCAATTTCGTGGGCAAGGCGCAGCTGCTCCGGTTCCGGGAAATGTCCGTCGAGAACCGGCGCAGGTTCTGCGGCAAGGGCGTGCTCGCGCAGCGCAACAAGACCCGGCCGCATTTCGGCGAAAAGCGCGGCCACGGTCGTGGCGGTCGCGCCCGGTTCGTAGTCGTCGAGCAACGCGTCATAAAGATCACCACCGTCCGCCAGCGCGGCGGCTTCGTCCCGTTTCAGGTCAACGATCTCTTTGAGAACCGGCATGAAGGCGGCTGCATCATCAGCCGCGCGCGCCTCTGTCCACAGGCGCTGCGAAAGACTGGTCTGGCGCGCCAGTGCGGTTGCCAGATCGGCCGGCACCCTGACGGCGCGATCATGATCGCGGGCCAGCAGACGCAGTTGCGCCGCACCTCCCTCGTCAGGCGGTTGTGCGAGCTCCAGCCACGCGCCGACACGCGGGTCGGTTCGGCGGGCATGCAGCACGGCGGCGATCGCAGCTTGCTCTTCGGCTCTTTGCCGTGTCGCGCCGGGCGGCATCACGGTTTCCTGATCCCAGCTCAACCGGCCCGAAATCTGGGCCAGCGCCTCGGTTTCGCGCGCAAACGCCATGAGATCGCGGAACGCTGTCGCAGCTGTGCCGCTGTCGTGCGGGTCCGTCATTCGCGCACCGACTGAACAAGAGGGTACCGCGCCAGAAAACGCGCCCGCAGGACCGCAACCCACAGTACGATCGCCAGGATCTGATGCACAATCGCGATCTGCCACGGGGCGGCGTGGCGCACGGTCACGATGCCCATGACAACCTGCCCCAGCAACACCAGATAGGCCACCAGAAACGCCGTGCGCGTGGTGCGATGCGCGCTCCTGCGGCTCTTGAGAAAGACCACAGTGCCAAAGATCACGAAAAGGTACGCCGCGATCCGGTGCACGAACTGCACGAAACCTGCGTTCTCGAACAGATTGCGCCAGCCCAGATCCGCCATCCAGATATCCGGCGGAAGGAACTGCCCGGCCATCAGCGGCCAGTCCGTGTAACTGCGCCCGGCGTCGATCCCGGCCACAAGCGCCCCGAGAAGCACCATGAGGAACAGAAAGTGCAGCCATCCGGTTGCAAGACCAAAGAGTTTTTTTTCTGCGCTGCGGCGTGCCTGCATCAACTCCCGTTCTTCACGACCAAGCATCTGCACATACCAGGCGATCAGGCCGAGTATCGCAAAGGCCAGTCCAAGATGCACCGCCAGCCGATAGCTCGCCACATCCAGCATCCCGCCTTCAAGTCCGGATGACACCATCCACCAGCCAATCGCGCCCTGCGCCGCACCCAGGACACCCAGACCGAACAGGCGTCCGGTCCAGCCCGGCGGAAGTTTCCGTGTGATCAGGAAACCGACAAATCCCAGCCCCCAAACCAGTCCGATCACCCGGCCGAGCTGCCGGTGACCCCATTCCCACCAATAGATCACCTTGAACTCGGCCAAGGTCATCCCTTTGTTTTGCAACTGGTATTCCGGAATTTGCCGATACTTTTCAAACTCTGTTTCCCAGGCCGCCGTATCCATTGGCGGCAGTGCGCCCGTAAGAGGTGCCCATTCGGTGATCGACAATCCGCTGTCGGTGAGCCGCGTCAGCCCGCCGACGACGATCATCACCGCAACAAGCACAAAGAGCCCGACCAGCCACACCCGCACGGCACCGCGCGCGCCGCGCCGTCCAGCGTCGATCATCCCGCCCTGAGGCGCGCCACGCGGCGCAGGGTCGTCGCCCACATCCTCAAAAATACTGCGTTTTTTGCTCATGGCTTGCTCATGCGGGCATGTCAGTTGCCGCGCAAACTAAACCGCCCCCGAAGCCGCTTCAACCACGCTCCTTCCAGCGCACCATTTGCCGCAGGATGCCATGCAGCGTTTGCACGTCGGCCGTGGTCAGCGGCATCCGGCTCCACAGGTTGCGCAGGTTCACCTTCATGCCAGGCGCCTTGGACCCAGGAAAGAAAAAGCCGGCGTCGTCGAGGCGCGCCTCGTAATGCGCGGCAAGCGCCTCTATCTCTGCCTGACTGGCCCGGCCGTCGGGACCGTCCGATGCACCCTCCGTTTGCTGCATCTGCGCTGTCGCGCGGCGCCATTCGTAGGCGCACAGCAAAACGCACTGCGCGAGGTTGATCGAAGGGAAGTCCGGATTGACGGGCACGGTTATGATGGCATTGGCGCGGGCCACGTCCTCGTTTTCGAGCCCGGCACGTTCGGGTCCGAAGAGAACGGCCACCTGCTGGCCCGCCGCGATCCGGCGCGCGGCGTCCTGCATGGCATCCTGCGGCGTCAGCACGGGTTTGGTCAGTCCGCGAACGCGCGCGGTTGTCGCCATGACATAGTGCGTCTCGGCCAGGGCCGCGGGCAGGTCCGGGGCGTGTCTGGCGGCGTCGAGCACCCTGCCCGCTCCGCTGGCCATGGCATCGGCCGCCGGATTGGGCCAGCCGTCGCGTGGCGCAACCAGCACCATGCGGTCCAGTCCGAAGTTCAGCATCGCGCGCGCAGCCGCGCCAATGTTCTCTCCCATTTGCGGACGCACCAGAACAAAGCCGGGTTGTTGCATGGATCTCTCCCTATCGGTCGCGCCTGCGCGGTGTAGGGCATGACCCCGGACTGCGAAAGCCCCGGCAGATGAAACAACGGACCGATTTCCGCCCCGGCCCGCACGATCGCTGGTCCTTCCGCCCGAAGGCCGCTAAGAGAGGAAAACACGGATGGGACCCCACCCATGACAGAAACCGAGCTTCCCCGGCTTTATCTTGTGACCCCATCGGCGTTCGAGCTTTCTCGTTTTCCGGACAGGCTGGCTGCGGTCCTTGACGCCTTCGATGTCGCCTGTCTGCGCCTGGCCCTGTCCAGCCATGACCAAGATGTCCTTTGCCGCGCGGCAGAGTGCTGTCGCGCGATGACGACACCGCGCGATGTTGCGCTGGTGATCGACCGCCATGTGATTCTGGCCGACCGCCTGGGTCTCGATGGTGTGCATCTGTCCGACGGTGCGCGCAGCGTCCGGTCGACCCGGAAGACTCTGGGCCCTGACGCGATTGTCGGGGCGTATTGCGGTGCGTCCCGGCATGACGGCATGACTGCGGCAGAGTCCGGGGCGGATTACGTCAGCTTTGGTCCTGCAGGCGCATCCGTGCTCGGAGATGGAGGCCGGGCCGAACCCGACCTGTTTGTCTGGTGGTCCGAGATGATCGAAACCCCGGTTGTCGCCGAGGGGGCGCTGGACGCGCCAACACTGCGTTCACTTGCGAACGCCACGGATTTCTTCGCGATCGGAGACGAAATCTGGCAGCACGACGATCCCGTGGCGGCGCTGACCGCGCTGACCGGCGCACTGCGATAACCTGCGTCAGGCGCTGCGTTGACGGTCGCGCGGCATGCCGTCCCGAACGGCGTGCTCCAGCCGGGCAGAGAGCGTTTTGCGATCCTTGGCCTCGGCCACCGGAACGGGGGTGTGGCGACGCACCGTGACACGCCCCTGCGGGGCCTGTGCGAGCACCCGCAACAGATGCGGGCCAAGGTCCATGTCCCCCCACCAGCCATAGAATCTGGGCTCTGCCACGTCCGCTGGCGCGTCATAAATGATCGTGACAGGCTGAACACGCGCCGCCTGCAGGGCGGGATCATGGTAGAACGCGCTCATGAGTGTCGACTTGAACGGCAGCACGCGCTGCCCGTCCGTGGAGGTGCCTTCCGGAAACAGCACAAGCTGCCGGCCCTGAGCCAGAGCCTGCGCCAGCTGGCGTTGCTGCGCGGAGGCATCGCGGGGATTGCGTGTTATAAACACGGTCCCGGCCAGCCGGGCCAGTGCGCCGATCCCCGGCCAGTCAGCCACTTCGGACTTTGAGACGAACGTGACGGGCTGCGCCGCGTTGAGCACCACGATGTCCAGCCAGGACGCATGATTGGCCACCAGTGCGGCCGGCGTGTCCTGCGCCCCGCGACCTGCGGCATCCTCAATCCGCAGGGGCAACCCCAGACACAGCAGTGTCAGGCGGTACACACCCTGCGCCAGCCGTCCCGTGAGGGGACGTCGCGGTTCGGTCAAGGCGAGCTCGACCATGCGCAGCGGCACATGGATCACCAGACCGCAGACAAAAATGATCGCAATCGCAACACCGCGCAGTCCGACGCGCATCCAACCGGCCGGAGAAATGGGGCGTGCTTCGGGCAGGTCCTGCGAGTGCCAGGTCGGACTCACCCCGAAAAATCCGGTGCGTAGATCGTTCTCTGACGGTGATTCAGGCGTGTCGTGTCCATCACCAGGCAGATATCCGTGGTGTTGAACGCGTGATCGACAAACGCCCCGTCCCCAACACCGCCGCCCAGCCGAAGATAGGCCTTGATCAGTGCCGGAACCTGGATCATCGCGGCGCGGCGGTCGATGAGGTTCTCGGGCATCAGGTCCATGCGTTGGTAATGCGATGCAAGCGCCCGTACTCTCAGGTTTTCCGGTGCCAGGTGGCGATGAAAAAGCAACGACAGGGGCGCGGCCAGCTGATCAACATCCGTGCCGTGAAAGCTGGCCACTCCGAACAGCACCTGAATGCCGTGCTCTGCGACATAGCCGGCCAGACCCGACCACAGATGAAACATCGCCGGACCGCCGCGATAACCCTGGGCCAGGCAGGACCGGCCCAGTTCCATCACCCGACGCCCTGATGCGGAGAGCGGCGCAAGATCGTATTCCGCCGAAGAATAAAACCCGCCTGCCTGATCCGCCTGATCGTCCCTGAGCAACCGGTAGACGCCGACAATGGTGCCGCCACACGCGTCATCCGTCACAACCAGATGGTCGCAAAACGGGTCGAACCGATCCTGTTCCAGTCTGTGGTCGTGATCAACCAGCGTGCCGTCGCCCCCCAGTTCCTCGACGAATACACTGTAGCGCAGTCGCTTGACCGCTCTGAGATCTGCCTCTGTCTCGGCCAGCCGGACGGAAAATTGCGCTTTTGTGGTCTGCATCCCTGCCCCACCCGGAGTCATCGGGCCTCGTGCTAAGGCGTAACGCCGCGCGCTGCAAGCTTGCGCGAGCCGCCAGTGATCTGCAAGTGGCGCATTGATCGCGCAGGCTGCTGGTGCGCAGCACGGGTTCTGTATTAACCTTTCGCTAACGATGATCCGGCATCACGAGCTGCGAGCCGCCCGGTCAGGCGGCGAAAACGAGGGATATCAAGGTGACATCTGACACGCTGACTCCGGCGCCATACGCACTGGCCACACTGATCGGCTCGCGCATCTGCCACGATCTCATCAGCCCGATCGGGGCGGTGAACAACGGTATCGAATTGCTGACCCTGTCGGGCGCCACGCCTTCGCCGGAACTGTCTCTGGTGGCTGAAAGCGTGGCCAACGCAAATGCGCGCATTCGCTTTTTCCGGCTGGCCTTCGGCATTGCCTCGGATGCCCAGATGATCGGCGCGGAAGAAGTGGATGCCATTCTGCGCGGGGTCTATTCGGACGGGAGGATCACGGCCGCCGCATTTCCCGAAGGCAGTTTTCCAAGGGCAGATGTACGCGCCGTGCTGCTGGCGCTTCTTTGTGCCGAACAGGCCGTGCCGTATGGCGGGTTTCTGCGGGTCGACACCACGTCGCCGAACGTCTGGCGGATCACGGCCGAGGGCGACAGGCTGGCGCCCGACCCGGATCTGTGGGGTCTGCTGGATGGACGCACCCCGCCACCTGCCCTGCCGCCAACCGCTGTCCAGTTTCTGATACTGCCGCAGTTGCTGCCCGATATCGGGTTCACCTGCACCACGCGATCTGGCGAAGACATCGCCGAAATCCGGCTCAGTCGCGAATAGTGCC
>JBCCHI010000063.1:0-21607 GCA_039028815.1 Pseudomonadota bacterium | reverse complement strand
GAGGCCGGTCGTGTCGCCCAGGCCCACTGTGTTGGCCGTGGCAAACAGCCGGAAACAGGGATGAGGCGTGATGATTTCATTCTGATCGAGCAGCGTCAGTTTGCCGTCATGTTCCAGAACGCGCTGGATAACGAACATCACGTCGGCGCGACCTGCATCGTATTCGTCAAAGACGATGGCGACAGGATTGCGCAGCGCCCAGGGCAGGATGCCTTCGTGGAACTCTGTCACCTGTTTGCCGTCACGCAGCTTGATCGCATCCTTGCCGATCAGGTCGATCCGGCTGATGTGACTGTCCAGGTTCACGCGCACGGCAGGCCAGTTCAGACGTGCCGCGACCTGTTCGATATGGGTGGATTTGCCTGTCCCGTGATACCCCTGAACCATGACCCGGCGGTTGTGCGAAAAGCCCGCCAGAATGGCCAGCGTGGTGTCGCGGTCAAACTTGTAGGTGGCGTCGATGTCCGGCGTGCGCTCTGTCCGTTCGGCAAAGCCCTTGACGGTCATATCGGTGTCGATACCGAACAGTTCGCGCACCGAGATTTCTGTGTTCGGTCTCAGATCGTGATCTATGGTCCCGTCGGCCATCAGGCGCGTCCTTTGTGTGGAAGTATTGCTCTGCTCGCTGTGCAACATAAAGCCGGGAAGGGCAAGGGAAAGGGCCAGACACAGCCGGTGCGTGACGCCAGATTCCCCAACCCCCGCAGGCGTGCGGGTGCGTCACTTGAAGTTCCGGCTCACCTTGATCTGGTCCCAGGCCCAGACCACTTGCTGCAGTTGCTCTTCCTGACTGCGATCTCCACCGTTGATGTCGGGATGCAGAACCTTGATCAACGCCTTGTAGGCTTTTCTGATCTCTGCCTTTGTGTCGGTGTCGCGCACCTCGAGAATTTCAACCGCGCGCCGTTCCGTGGGCGGCAACTTGCGCTGACCGCCACGGTTCTTGCCCGGGTTCTGAGTGGCGTTGCCGCCAAGCACCTCGTGCGGGTCTTCAATGCCAAGCCGCGCCCAGGCCCGCGCTTCGGGATCCCGAAACGCGGTTGTCTTGCGCTCCCAGACCTTGTCGGCCGACATCTGGGCATTCATCTCTGCCTCTGTCGTGCCGTTGAAGAAGTTCCATTTCAGATTGTACTCGCGCACGTGCTCTTTGCAGAACCAGTAGAAGTCGTCCAGCACATCCGGCGCCTTGGGTGCGCGGTAGACACCCGCCCGCTCGCAGCCCTCTTTGTCGCACTTCCGGGTCGACGTTTCCGACGCCCCGGACATGCCACGCCGACCGCGTGGATTCTTCTTCTTGGCCGACGAGACCGACATGTCGAATCCGAATGGATCATGTTTGGGCATTTCGCACCCTTTACCGATTCAGGCGGCTGATTTTATGCCATCCCGCGCGGAAGAGAAGGGGAAAGATGGCAAAAAATCATTCCTGCTTCGAATTGTCCGCAGACGGGTAGAGCGAGCTCACCGCCCGATCACGCACCTTGGGCGCCGGGTCGGTGTCCGCCTCGCGTTCGCTGTGAACAAATACTTCGGCCTCGTCCCGTGTTTGCGCGCCGGATGTGTCTTCGTCCGGCTGTGTCATGTCGGTGATCGGGTCGGCACCGCTTTCGTCATGGTCTGCCTGCGCAATGTCTGTTTCAGCGCCGTTCCGGTCGGCGATCGCGGGCGTGACAACATCCTGTGCGGCGGTATGGTCCACGGCGTTCGAGCGCCGGAACACCAGCACGCTGCGGTAGATCGTCTGCGAAGATGTCAGTCCCTGACGCTCTTCGCTGGGCAGGATATCCGCGCGCAGATACTCCCAACCGTCGGCCGCGAGCGTGTTGATCGCGTGCTCCAGCCCATAGGCAAACCGGGCCTCGGGGCCTTTGACGCCCGCGCCCTTTTTGCCGCGTGTCGGGGCCGGAACAATCTTGTACTCGAAAGCTTGCATTGCGCCTCGTTCCTTTGTCTGGCGCGGCACTGTAGGCCATCGGCCCGCGCACGCAAGATCGTTCTGCACCGGCGTGCCAGCATCAGCCTGTCCTGCCGGCATCCGACCACAGCGTTTCATAGACGTCTGCGATGGCATCCGCTTCGCGTGACACGCTGAAATGCGTGCGCACCGTATCGCGGGCACGATGCCCCATCCTTTCCAGGCGTTCCGGATCATCAAGAAGCGCGGATATGGCCGGACCGGCGGCTTCTGCCTCCTGCTCCGATACGATCAGGCCACAGTGCCCCTGTCCCGAAAAGCTGCGGTAGTACCCCTGGTCCGTGGCGACGAAGGGCACAGCGGCGGCCATGCCCTCCAGCGGCGCCATGCCGTACCCCTCGTAGCGCGGCAGCTGCACCACTGCCGAAAGCGCCGGGACCAGAGCCGCAAGCCGTGTGGCGTCCATTTCACCGGCAAAGAGAAGGCGATCCGCCAGCCCGGCAGCGGCCACCTGTGCCTGCAGTCCCTTCAGAAAGCTCTGATCGCCGCTTGCCGCGCGTCCGATCACGAGCGCGGTCAGGTCCGGACAGGCCGGCAACAGGGTCAGCATGCTCTGAACAAAACGATCCGTGCCCTTTTCGGGACGGATCCGCCCGATCGTGGCAATACCGCGCGTTCCGGGAAACCCGGTTGCGGCCCAGGCCGCGCTGCGGTCGGGCGCAGGCTGAAATACGGAGGTATCGACGCCGTGGGGCACAACCGCCTGCACATGCGGCACGTAGGATGCGGCGGCTTCGGATGTGGCAATCACGGCATCCATGCGCGAGATCAACCAGCGGGGCAGGGCCGAATGCCGGCGGATCGCCGCCGATGTAAAGACGATCCTGACGGGACGGCGCAGGACATCACGTACCCAGATCGCGGCGCGCATTTCGGTGTTGCGGCGCACATGCCAGATGACAAAGGGCCGGTTTTCCGGGACGGTGGTGCTCAGCATGCGCGCCCGCGACAGGCTTGCGGGGGCGGGGCCGCCCGGCAGGGGATGACCCGCGAGCACCAGATCGTACCGGCCCGCATGCGCGCGCACGACGCCCGCGGCGGTTGCTGAGACGCCCGTGAAGTTACGGTTGAAGTTGGTGACGATCAGTTCTGGCAAGAGGACTCCGGCGTCGCATTGTGCTCGGGCGGTGCCCCGGTCTCGGGCGCGACAAGGCCAAGCGCGCTGCACAGCTCGCGGGCGAACGCATCCATCACGTCATCCTGCGCACCGGCAAAGCGTCCGGCCGCCTGCTGCATGGAGTGTCGTGTGTCATCGTGCTCCAGAAGTGTCGCAACCGCTGGTCCAAGCGCGTCAGCGCTGGTCAGTTCCTGTCCCGCGCCAGCGGCGTCCAGCGCGGCATAATCCGCCGCGAAGTTGGCGTAGTGCGGTCCGTGCAGAATGGCATTTCCCGCATGGGCCGGTTCGTAGGGATTATGTCCGCCGACCCGTGAAAACGACCCGAAGAGACAGGTTATCGGGGCAATGGCGTACCACAATCCCATTTCTCCGAGCGTGTCAGCCAGATAGACCTGCGTATCAGGCAAAAGCGCGTCGCCCGATGACCTGCGCGCAAGGCGCAAACCCGCCGAAGACACCTCTTTCGCGATCGCCGCCGCGCGGTCAGGATGGCGTGGCACAAGGATCAGGCAGGTCTCTGGCTGACGCTGCAGAACCAGACGATGCGCGGCAACGGCAATCTCGTCCTCGCCGGGATGGGTCGATGCGGCCAGCCACACCTTGCGGTGTCCCAATGCAGCGCGCAGCTGTGCAAGCGCATCCCTGTCAAACGGCAGGGGACCGGCGAGCGACTTGAGGTTCACCCCGCGCCGTGCCCGCGCCAGGCCAAGGGCGCGCAGGTGCCGGGCTGTTCGTTCATCCTGGCAATGGATCATGCGGAAATGGTCCATCAGGTAGTGCGCACTCTTGTCAAGCCGTCGCCAGGTCTTTGCGGAACGTTCCGAAATGCGCGCATTCACAAGTGCGAGCGGAACACCGGCCGCCAGTGCGCCCTGCAGCATGTTGGGCCATAGTTCGCTTTCGACGAAGACACCCGCATCGGGCCGCCAGTGCTCGAGAAATCGCGTGACGGCGTCGCGCGTATCCAAAGGGGCAAACTGGTGCTGACACCGCGGGGGAAGACGGCGTGACAGGATCTCTGCCGAGGTGGCGGTGCCCGAGGTCATCAGAAAGGACAGATCCGGGTCTGTCCCGTGCAAATGGGTGATCAGCCGCAGGACAGACAGGCTTTCTCCGACAGAGGCGGCGTGAAACCACAGCAGTCGTCCCGCGGGCCGGGCCAGCGAGGCATGTCCGCGACGCTCTGCGATGCGGTCAGCGGCAATGCCTTGCGCACGCAGCCGCGCGGCGACACGCGCCTGCGCAACAGGACCCAGCAAGGCCGCAGCCAGTCCATAGGCACGAACAACCAGCGGCGCGGGCTGCGGGTTCATCCTCCGGTATGGCTCATATGTCGTGGCATACGCCCCCGAACATCACGACGGGAATAGTCGAAATCGTGCCCCCTGGGCTTTCTCGCGATGGCGGCGCGGATCGCCTCTTCGAGCGGGGCATCGTCGCAGGGAGAGTGCCGCAGGGCGGCACGCAGATCGGCGCGGTCTTCCTGGCCAAGACACATGTACAACTCACCTGTGCAGGTCATCCGGACACGATTGCAGCTTTCGCAGAAGTTGTGGCTGAGCGGCGTGATGAAGCCCACCTTCTGGCCTGTTTCCTCAAGCCGCACGTAGCGCGCGGGACCCCCTGTGCGCTCGGCGAGATCGGTCAGGGTATAGCGATCTTCAAGCTGTTTGCGCAGATCAGTAAGCTTCCAGTACTGATCCAGTCGGTCCTCGTTTCCGATATCCCCCATCGGCATGACTTCGATGAATGTCAGGTCCATGTCGCGTGCTGCGCACCATTCGGTCAGACGGAACAGTTCGTCCTCGTTGAAGCCCTTAAGCGCCACGGTGTTGATCTTGATCCGCAGTCCCGCATCCTGCGCAGCGTCGATGCCCTTGAGAACCTGCTGCAGGCGACCCCAGCGTGTGATCGCCGCGAACTTCTCTTCATCGAGGGTGTCCAGCGACACATTGATGCGCCGGACACCCGCGGCATAGAGCGCATCCGCAAAGCGGCCGAGTTGCGAGCCATTGGTGGTCAGCGTCAGCTCGCGCAGCGCGCCCGAGTCCAGATGTCGCGACATCGAGTCGAAAAACTGCATGATCCCGCGTCGCACCAGAGGCTCTCCGCCGGTGATGCGCAGTTTGTCAACGCCGAGACGCACAAAGGCCGAGCAGACTCTGTCAAGTTCCTCCAGCGTGAGAAGTTTCGCCTTGGGCAGAAACGTCATCTGCTCGGACATGCAGTAGACGCAGCGGAAATCGCATCTGTCGGTGACAGAAATCCGCAAATACCGAATGGCGCGGGCAAAAGGGTCAATCAGCGGTGCGGTCATCGCGAATAAACTAGGCACGCATGCAGGTGCGGGCAAGCGCGATCTGATCAGATTCAGAACAAGGCCGGGTGACAGCGTGCGAAAGAGCGTACAGCAAACGCGCGCAGCCCGTCACGATATCGCCCGCACGGTGCAAAGTTCTGATTCATGTTCTTTGCAAAACATCCTAAGCTGAGCCGCGTGAAGGCAGCCGTGATCATATTCTCGTCTTGCGCCGTATTGGCGGGATGCGCCGTTTTCGAAGGGCTGGGCATAAAACCTGCGCCTGAAGAGGTCCCCGCCCCGGAACCGGATGTCACGGCGCAACCGGCCGTGCTCGGGCCGCCGGAAGGGGCCAGAACGGCAGAGGACTTCGATACAACCTCGGCCGCCGAGCGGCAGGATGCGCTGATCGACGCGTCGGCGAGTGACGGTCGGCGGCTGGGACGCACCATTGCGTCGCTGGGCGATGTGGCAGAGCCGGGCATATGGCTCAAAACCCCGCTTGTGACCCGCCCGCAGCGAGGCAGCGTCGTCTATGCCGCCAAAGGGACATCCGTGGCTGTCGATCTCATGCCGCTGGACGCGGAACCGGGCAGCGGCAGCCGTATTTCACTGGCGGCGATGCGTCTTTTGCAGGCTGATCTGACCGCTCTGCCAGAGATAGATGTGTTCACACTGAGCCCCTGAGGCGTCCGGTCCTCCGGACGAAGGGTCAGACGCGCGGTGCCGGTCTTTCGCCGGGCGCTTCGGACAGGATCGGTCACCCGACCGCGGATTTACTCGACCGTGACTGACTTGGCGAGGTTGCGCGGCTGGTCCACATCCGTGCCCTTGGCGACCGCGGTGTGATAGGCCAGCAACTGTGCGGGCAGAGCATAAAGCAGCGGTGACAGAACCGCGTCGACAGTCGGCAGCACCAGCGTGATCCAGCTGTTCTCTCCGGCGGCTTCCGCGCCGGCGGCATCGGTGATCAGCATCACACGCGCACCGCGGGCAAGAACCTCCTGAATGTTGGATACGGTTTTGTCAAACAGCGCGTCCTTGGGGGCCATCACCACCACCGGCATATTGTCATCGACCAGCGCGATCGGGCCATGCTTCAACTCACCTGATGCGTAACCTTCGGCGTGTATATAGCTGATTTCTTTCAGCTTAAGTGCACCCTCCAGGGCGAGAGGAAACATCAGGCCGCGCCCGAGAAACAGCGCATTGTCCGCCTGTGACAGACGCATCGCGGCACGCTCATAGGCCGGACCCTGTTCCAGGATATTGTTGATCATCGAAGGCAGTCCGCGCAGTCCGGAAAGAACGTCAGCCAGATCATCGGGCGAAATCTGATCCCGGTCCCTGGCCGCCTTCAGCGCCATCAGAAGAAGCACGGTCAACTGGCAAGTGAATGCCTTGGTCGAGGCCACGCCGATTTCGACCCCGGCATGGATCGGCAATGCCAGATCGCTTTCCCGCGCGATCGAACTTTCAGGCACATTGACGACAGACAGGATTTTGTCAGCCTTCCCGTCGCAGTACCGCAGGGCCGCGAGCGTGTCTGCCGTCTCGCCCGACTGGCTGACAAAAATCGCCGCGGTGCGGGATGGGACAGGCGGGTGGCGATAGCGAAACTCTGACGCAATATCGACATCGACCGGCAGTCCGGCCAGTTGCTCGAACCAGTACTTGGCGGTCAGACAGGCGTAATAGGCTGTCCCGCAGGCGACCAGCACCAGCCGGTCATAGGCGGTAAAGTCAAGCGCGTCGCCTTCCAGTGACAAATCCGCCCCGTCCCGGGAAATATAGTGACGCAGGGCCTCGCCGATCACGGTGGGCTGTTCCGCGATTTCTTTTGCCATGAAATGTCTGTGCCCGGCCTTGTCGACGCGCGCGGACTCCAGTCGGATCGTGCGAATTTCACGGTTTGCGACCTGTCCATGCGCATCGTGGATTCGCGCGCTTTCGCGGGTTATGATCGCAATGTCGCCCTCTTCGAGATAGGTGATCCGATCGGTCAGCGGGGCCAGCGCGATCGCATCCGATCCCACATACATCTCGCCATCGCCGTGACCCACGGCAAGTGGACTTCCCTTGCGCGCGGCAATGATCAGATCGTCTTCTCCGTCGAACAGAAAGGCCAGCGCGTACGCCCCTTCCAGCCGCGCAATGGTTTGCCGCGCGGCATCCTCGGGATTGGCGCCCTGTTTCAGAAAGTCATGCACCAGCATGGCCACGGTCTCGGTGTCGGTGTCCGTTTCGTGTGCCGCGCCGCGCGCTGCCAGTTCGGACCGCAATTCGCGGTAGTTCTCGATGATCCCGTTATGCACGACGGCGACTGGCCCGGCTCTGTGGGGGTGAGCGTTGGACACGTTCGGAGCCCCGTGCGTGGCCCATCGCGTGTGTCCGATCCCGGCCTTGCCGGCCAGCGGCTCATGCACCAGAAGATCGCTGAGATTGACCAGCTTGCCGACAGCGCGCCGCCGGTCCAGCCGCTGATCGTCGATCGTGGCAATCCCCGCGCTGTCATAGCCGCGATACTCCAGCCGCTTCAGCGCTTCGATCAGAATGGGCGCGGCCTCGTGCGACCCAAGCACACCAACTATTCCACACATCAAATCACCTATTTCTCTGAATTTTTCTGGCTGTCATTTGTCTTGTTCCTGCGCGCGCGCAGCGAAGCGAACAGTTTGCGCGCCAGACCCGGCTTGTTGGTCTGCTGCGCCCGGGCAACGGACAATGCCCCGTCGGGCACGTCGCGCGTGATCACCGATCCCGAGGCCGTCAGCGCCTCGCGTCCGACCGAGACGGGCGCCACAAGCATCGTGTTCGATCCGATGAACGCCTCTTCACCGATTTCGGTGCGGTGCTTGAACACGCCGTCATAGTTGCAGGTGATCGTCCCGGCGCCGATATTGGCACGCGCGCCCACATGGGCGTCGCCCACATAGGACAGATGGTTGATTTTCGCGCCGGCATCGATCCGGGCACTCTTGACCTCGACAAAGTTTCCGACCCGCGCGCCTGCGGCAAGGTCGGTTCCGGGTCTCAGGCGTGCATAGGGTCCAACCACCGCGTCCGAGGCCACGTGACAGCCTTCAAGATGGCTGAACGCGCGGATCAGCGCGCCGCCCTCGATGGTCACGCCAGGGCCGAAAACCACATTCGGCTCGATACGCGTGTCCTGGCCGATCTCCGTATCGTAGGAGAAATGCACGGTGTCCGGTGCCACCAGCGTGACCCCGTTTTCCATCGCCGCGGCGCGCGACTCGTCCTGAAAAATCGCCTCGGCCCGCGCCAGATCAGCCCGAGAGTTCACCCCCAGGGTCTCGGCCTCGTCGCAGGCAATGGCCGTGACGGAATGCCCGCGCTCGCGGGCGATTTCCACCACGTCGGTCAGATAATACTCGCCCGCCGCGTTCTGCGTGCCGGTTGCGTTGATAAGGTCAAACAGCAGCGGCGCGGGCGCGGCCAGAATGCCGGAATTGCAGAATGTGATAGCGCGCGTATCCGCGTCGGCATCCTTGAACTCCACGATACGCTCCAGGGTATCGCCATTCATGATCAGCCTGCCGTAGCGTCCTGGATCCGCGGCGTCGAACCCCAGCACGACAACATCGTATCGCGCGCGCGTTTCGATCAGCCGCGACAACGTGCGCGCCGAGACAAAGGGCGTGTCGCCGTACAGAACCACGGCATCGCCATCGAAATTTCCGAGGCACGGCGCGGCTTGCGCCGCAGCATGACCGGTGCCCTTCTGTTCGGCCTGATGCACGAAATCCAGCTGCGGATCATAGATGCGCGCCGCCCCCTCGACCCGCTCCGCACCGTGTCCTGTCACAACTACGCTGTGCGCGGGTTTCAGACTGGCACCCGCCCGCAGCGCATGCACCAGCATGGGCGCTCCCGCGATTTCGTGGAGCACCTTCGGCATGTCCGATTTCATCCGCGTTCCCTGGCCCGCGGCAAGAACGATCAGGGCAATGCTCATCGGGTTTCTCTTTTCTTCCAGACGCGCCCGTTTTATCCGCTGAATCGCACGGTGCAAGAAGCGCGCTCATAAATTCTGATTGCAGCATGTGACAACGCCGTGCGTATGTCAGTTCGAGGGAAAAAGTGTGGAGAAGACGCGATGAAGCCGACCGTTGTGTTCGATCTTGACGGAACGCTGGCCGATACCAGCGGTGATCTGATCGCTGCGGCCAACTCCTGTTTTCGCGGATTGGACCTGGGCGATGTGCTGCATCCCGTCCATGACGCGGCCACAGCCCTGCGCGGTGGACGCTCTATGCTGCGTCTCGGCCTGTCGCGCGTGGGGCGTTACGGGGACGAGGATGAAGTGGCGCGCCAATACCCGGTTTTGCTGGGTCACTACGCAGCGGCCATCGACACCCACACTACGCTTTACCCCGGCGCGATGGAGGCCGTGGACCGGCTGAAGTCGCGCGGCTATGCCGTGTCGATCTGCACCAACAAGCCGGAGTCCCTGGCGCGGCGTCTGATGGGCAATCTCGGTGTGCTCGATGCGTTCGGCGCCTTGGTTGGCGCCGATACGCTTGCGACATGCAAACCGGACCCGGCACCGTATTTCGCCGCGGTGGAACGGGCAGGTGGCAATCCCAGGCGCAGTCTGCTGATCGGTGATTCCGAGACCGACCACGCGACGGCACGCGCTGCAGGCGTGGCATCCGTACTGGTGACCTTCGCGCCCACGGACACGGATCTCTCGACGCTCGATCCCGAGGCGACGATTGACCATTTCGACGCGCTGGACGACGTTGTGTCGCGATTGCTTGTTTGACTTTCATGGCCTGTGACTGTGGCATAGACTGAAGATCTGTCGTCGCGCCGGAGGGGGCAATGGATAAACCAGACGTGGACGTTTTCACCGGAAGCTTCACCCAGCAGGAACCGATCCCGGAAGAGGGCATCGAGGCCGCCCTGGAGGTGATGCGCTCGGGGCGGTTGCACCGCTACAACCTCGGGCCCGACGATGTCGGAGAGGTGGGGCTGCTCGAACGCGAATTCGCCGGCTATACCGGTGCGAAATACTGTCTGGCTGTGGCATCCGGTGGGTATGCGATGGCCACCGCGCTGCGCGCGCTCGGTGTGCAGCCTGGTGATCATGTGCTCAGCAATGCCTTTACGCTTGCCCCTGTGCCGGGCGCCATCGCAAGCGTGGGCGCTGTGCCGGTCTTTGTCGGCGTTACAGCAGATCTGACCCTTGATCTTGAGGATCTGGAGCAGAAGGCAGGCACAGCGGATGTGCTGCTGCTGAGCCACATGCGGGGCCATCTTTGCGACATGGACCGCCTGATGGAGATTTGCGACCGCGCCGGCGTGATCGTGGTCGAGGATTGCGCACATACCATGGGTGCGGCCTGGCGCGGTGTGCCCTCGGGACGGTGGGGAAAGATCGGCTGCTATTCCACGCAGACCTACAAGCACATCAATTCCGGTGAGGGCGGTCTGCTGGTCACGGATGATGACGAGGTGGCCGCGCGGGCGATCCTTCTGTCGGGCTCCTACATGCTGTACGCCCGCCACGGCACGGTTCCGCCGGCCGAGGTCTTTGAGAGGGTCAAATACGACACGCCGAACATCTCCGGCAGGATGGACCATCTCCGCGCGGCTGTTCTGCGTCCGCAGTTGCGCGACCTCGACCGCCAGTGCGCCGCATGGACCGCGCGCTACACCGTGGTCGAGGACGGGGTGCGCGGCACGCCGGGACTGCAGGTGATTGACCGGCCCGAGCAGGAAACATTCGTCGGCTCCTCGATCCAGTTCCTGCTGACGGACTGGACGGATGCGGCGGTGGAAGAGGTGATCAGCCGTTGCGCCGCGCGCGGGGTCGAGCTCAAGTGGTTCGGCGCGCCCGAACCAAGGGGGTTTACCAGCCGCTATGACAGTTGGCGGTACGCCCCGTCGACGCCGATGCCGGACTCCGACAGGATATTGCGCGGAATTGTGGATATGCGTCTGCCGCTGACCTTCAGTCTGGACGACTGCGCGCTGATCGCGCGGATCATACGCGCGGAGGTGGGCGCGGTTTTCCAGGGGCGCGCCGCCGCAGAGTGAGCGGGGGCCCGGGGCACCGGCCGTGTCGCGACGCAGACCGGTGCGCGCTCGGGTTTTGACGATTGACCCGGCGTGTTTCGCGCATTAAATGAACAAGTGTTCAATAAATATCGGAACGATACGATCCATGTTTCATGCGGCGATGACGTTCGATCTTGGTGAGGACCTGCATGCTCTGCGTGACACCGTGCATCGCTGGGCGCAGGAGCGCGTCAAACCCATCGCGGCCGGGATTGACCGTGACAACCTGTTTCCCGGCCATCTTTGGCGGGAAATGGGCGATCTGGGCCTTCTGGGCATAACCGTTCCCGAACAGGACGGCGGCGCCGGATTGGGCTACCTTGCACAGGTCGTGGCGATTGAAGAGGTGGCGCGCGCATCGGCGAGCGTTTCGCTGAGTTACGGCGCGCATGCCAACTTGTGCGTCAACCAGATCAGCCTGAACGGCACGCCCCGGCAAAAGCAAACCTATCTGCCGGCCCTGATGTCCGGGGAACATGTCGGCGCGCTGGCCATGTCCGAGACCGGTGCGGGCAGCGATGTGGTCAGCCTGCAGCTCAGGGCGGACAAACGAAACGACCACTACCGGCTCAACGGCAACAAGTACTGGATCACCAACGGCCCAGACGCCGATACGCTGGTGGTCTACGCCAAGACCGATCCGGACGCCGGCAGCAGGGGCATCACTGCCTTCCTGATCGAGAAGACGATGGCGGGTTTCTCTGCCAGCCCGCACTTCGACAAGCTGGGCATGCGGGGTTCGAACACAGCAGAGCTGGTCTTTGAAGATGTCGATGTGCCCTTTGACAACGTGCTTGGTGAAGAAGGGCACGGTGTTCAGGTGCTGATGTCCGGCCTCGATTACGAGCGTGTGACGCTGTCGGGCATCGGCCTTGGCATCATGGCGGCCTGCCTGGACGAGGTGATGCCCTATGTGGCCGAGCGCAGGCAGTTCGGCCGGCCAATCGGCACGTTCCAGCTGATGCAGGGCAAGATTGCCGACATGTATACTGCGCTGAACTCGGCGCGGGCCTACACCTATGAGGTCGCGAAGGCCTGTGACCGGGGTGAGGTGACGCGGCAGGACGCCGCCGCGTGCTGCCTCTACGCGTCCGAACAGGGGATGGCCCAGGCGCATCAGGCGGTTCAGGCCCTTGGCGGGGCCGGATTCCTCAATGATGCCACCGTGGCGCGGATATTCCGCGATGCCAAGCTGATGGAAATCGGCGCCGGCACCTCCGAGATCCGCCGCATGCTGATCGGCCGCGAACTCATGGCGGCGATGGGGTGATGCCCCGCTGGATGTGGTTCCTGCCGCTCGCCGGGCTTCTGATCGGGGGCGCGACGTTGGCTTACATGATGGGGGTGCGTGCCTCCCGGACCACCGAAACAGAGGTGATCGAGCGTGTCGCGGCGGCCTATGTCTCGGAAGCGGGCAACGCCGCGGACCGAACGGATTGCCGCGCCGTGCCGGCGCAATCGCCCGGATTGTGGCTGGTGGTGATCTGCGAGCGCCAAAATGGCGCGGGAGTGGAATACTTCATTGACCGGTTCGGCCGCGTGGCCGATCGCAAAGCGCTCGGGGATCCGGCCTGATGCAAAGACCAGCCAGCTACGAGCAGATGGCAAACGCGTTTTCATGGGCATTGCCCGCGCGTCTGAACATGGCAGCGCAGGTCTGCGATGACTGGGCGGATCGCGCACCTGACCGCACTGCGATCATAGATCTTACGGCAGATCGGCGCGATGTCAGTTTCGCGCAGCTGAGACGCCTTTCCGACGCGCTGGCGCATCATCTGCAACACCAGGGCGTGCAGCCGGGAGACCGGGTTGGCGTGCTGATGAGCCAAAGCGTCTGGTGCGCCGTGGCGCATATCGCGATCTGGAAACTGGCTGCGGTTTCCGTGCCCTTGTTCAAGCTTTTCCGCGAAGAGGCGCTGACAACGCGTGTGCGCGATGCAGGCCTGTCCATTGCACTGACCGACGAGGACGGGGTGCAGATGCTGAGCGCACTGCCGGAGGTCGTACCGCTCGTGCCCGCCCGGATGGCGCTGGAGCACCGGCGTTTCGAGACCGCGGCGACACGACCGGAGGACCCGGCGATTCTGATCTACACGTCAGGCACCACCGGGCGCGCAAAGGGCGCCTTGCACGGCCACCGGGTGCTGAGCGGCCATCTGCCGGGCGTGCAGATGTTCGCGGGATTTCCGGACGTGCGGGATGATGTGTTCTGGACGCCGGCCGACTGGGCCTGGATCGGCGGGCTTTTCAATGTCGCCATGGCGTCTCTGGCCATGGGATGTCCCGTCGTGGCCGCACGTATGCCCAAGTTCAGCGTTGAGGGCTGTCGTGCGATCGTGGCCGAGGCCGCCGTGACGCGCGTGTTCTTTCCCCCCACGGTCTTGCGGATGATCCGGGCCGAGGGCGCCACCATCAGCGGTCTGCGCGCCATTGGCAGCGGCGGAGAGCCGCTGGGCGCAGAAATGATGGATTGGGGGCGGCAGGCGTTTGGACTTACGATCAACGAGTTCTACGGCCAGACGGAATGCAATCTGGTTGCGGCGTCCTGTGCCGACCTGTTCGAGCCGCGTCCCGGCTGCATCGGCCGTCAGGTGCCCGGCCACACGGTGGCTGTGCTGGATGCATCGGGCCAGCCCTCGTCGGGTGAAGGCGACGTTGCGGTGCGGCGCGGGTCGGCCAGCATGATGCTGTGTTACTGGAACCGGCCCGAAGCCACTCAGGAAAAGTTCAGCGGCGACTGGATGCTGACCGGGGATCGTGGCCGTTGGGAAGGCGATTACCTGCGATTTGTGGGGCGGGAGGATGATGTGATCACATCCGCCGGCTATCGCATCGGCCCCTCTGAAGTCGAGGACTGTCTGCTGACGCACGAGGCCGTGGCCACTGTCGGGGTCGTGGGCAAACCTGATCCTTTGCGCACCGAGATTGTAAAGGCCTATGTCGTCCCGGCGCCGGGCACGGTTGCGGATGCCGCTCTTGCGGTCGATCTTCAGAACCACGTCAAGGCGCGGCTCGCCAGTTACTCCTATCCCCGCGAAATCGAGTTTCTGGACGCGCTGCCGATGACGGTGACCGGCAAGGTCATCCGCAAGGAACTCAAGGCGCGCGCGGCGCAGGACAGACAAGGGGCATTGCCATGAAATCTTTCGTTTCGGTCTCTCTCTTGCTGGCGTTTCTGGCTTCGGGCCATGCAAATGCGCAGGCATTGAGCGTGGATGCCTCAGTGGTTGAGGCCTGTTTCGCCTCGGCGCCGGCAGAGATGACACAGCCTGATTGCATCGGGGCTGCGACCGAGGCGTGCACGGCCTTGCCAGGCGGCGGCACGACCCTGGGCATTTCGCAGTGTTTGTCCATGGAAACAGCGGCTTGGGATAAAATACTCAACCAGCAATACACGTTGACGCGTGGTCACTTCACGGCCTTTGACGATGGCGGCGACCCACCCTTGCAGCAGTCCCTTCTGCAGGCGCAGCGGGCATGGATCGCCTTTCGTGACGCCGAATGCGGCTTTGCCTATGACCGGAACCGGCAGGGCACAATCCGCGTGATCGTCGGGGCGAACTGTCTTCTGAGGCTGACCGCACAGCGCGCGATCGAGCTGCGCGACATGCGGGGACCAACGCTTTGACCGCACTGGCGCCTGATTGCGATGGACGCGCTATGGGCTGTTGTGCTGGCGGCGTGCAGCGCCACGCCGCGCGTGCCGTCAGAACCGGGCCAGCCGCCCGCCGGAACCCCGGTCGTCATCACGTGTTCTGTGGTGATCCCTCGTTGTTTTGCAATGCGCGGTGTCCGCGGCTGTCAGTTCCGCACCGCATTGCCAGGCATCAGCACATGAAACGTCTTCTGCACGGCGGCCGCGTTATGCCCCGGGGAGGGGGAACGATATGAAGTTGTTGACGACGGTTCTGCCGGGCTCGGACGCGTTTCAGTCCAATCGCGCCGCGCATCTTGATGCGCTGGCCGGGATCGAGGCCGCGGCGTTAGCTGCGCGCGACGGAGGCGGGGCCGCGGCGCGCGAGCGGCACGTGTCCCGCGGCAAGATGCTGCCACGGGACCGGGTCGCGGCGCTGCTTGATCCAGGGTCGCCTTTTCTGGAAATCGGCGCGCTGGCGGCGCACGATCTGTATGACGGCGCGGCGCCCGCCGCAGGGGTGATCGCGGGCGTCGGCCGGATCGCCGGGCGGTTGTGCATGGTGGTGTGCAACGACGCCACCGTCAAGGGCGGCACGTATTATCCGATGACGGTCAGGAAACACCTGCGCGCGCAGGAAATCGCAGCGGAAAACCGGCTGCCCTGCCTGTATCTGGTGGACAGCGGCGGGGCGAACCTGCCCCGTCAGGACGAGGTCTTTCCCGATCGCGATCATTTCGGGCGAATCTTCTACAATCAGGCCCGGATGAGCGCGCAGGGTATTGCGCAGATCGCGGTGGTGATGGGGTCGTGCACCGCGGGCGGTGCGTATGTGCCGGCGATGTCGGATGTCACGATCATCGTCAAGAACCAGGGAACGATCTTTCTGGCCGGCCCGCCTCTGGTCAAGGCCGCAACCGGCGAGGATGTCAGCGCCGAGGATCTGGGCGGCGGCGATGTTCATACGCGCCTGTCGGGCGTGGCGGATTATCTGGCCGAGGATGACGCGCACGCGCTGGCGCTGGCGCGGCGCGCGGTCAGCCATCTCGGGTATGGGTTTTCGTCCACGCTGCGACAGGCGTCGGAACCGCCGGCCTATGACCCGGACGAGATCCTCGGTGTCGTGCCGGCCGATCTGCGCAGGCCCTATGATATCCGTGAGGTCATCGCGCGGCTGGTGGACGGCTCGCGGTTTGATGAATTCAAGGCCCGCTATGGTGAAACGCTTGTCAGCGGCTTTGCCCATCTGGACGGCTGGCCCGTGGGCATCGTGGCCAATAACGGCGTGCTGTTTTCCGAGGCGGCCCAGAAGGGTGCGCATTTCGTCGAACTGTGCAGCCAGCGTCGTGTCCCATTGGTGTTTCTGCAAAATATCACCGGTTTCATGGTGGGACGGAAATACGAGAACGAGGGGATTGCGCGTCACGGTGCCAAGATGGTGACGGCTGTGGCCACCACGGCGGTGCCCAAGGTGACGCTGTTGGTGGGCGGCTCTTTCGGAGCGGGGAACTATGGGATGGCGGGGCGCGCCTATCAGCCGAGGTTCCTGTGGAGTTGGCCGAACTCTCGTATTGCGGTCATGGGCGGCGCGCAGGCAGCGGGAGTGCTGGCCACGGTCAAACGGGACGGGATCGAACGGCGGGGCGGCAGCTGGTCGACCGAGGAAGAGGCCGCGTTCAGACAGCCAACGCTGGAGATGTTCGAACGGCAGTCGCACCCGCTTTATGCCAGTGCAAGGCTTTGGGACGATGGCATTATCGATCCGCGCAAGTCGCGCGACGTTCTGGCGCTTTCGCTGGCTGTGGCCCATTGCGCCCCGATCGAGGAGACCCGGTTTGGCCTCTTTCGCATGTAGACTGCCGGTCGCCGCACTGCATCGGTCCAGCGTCACCATTGCGTCGGTCCTGCGCCGCAGCACCAGGCCTGCGGGACGTGATCCGGGTATTTCGGGAAAGATGAAAACGCGGACGGCAGGGCCGGGGTGCTGCGCCAGGTCTGCGCGCGTCCGCGGCGGCGGCGCGCTTGCGCGCTCGCGGGCATGCGGCCTGACGTGCCGGGGTCTCGCGTGGCCGGCGCGGTCGCAGAGGGGGCGCGCATGACATTGCAGGAGGCGCTGGCGCGACACCCGGATGCTCAAACCTTCACATTCGGTGACAATGAGGCGCTGTGCGACCGGCTTCTGGCGCTGGTACGCTCGGGCGTCAAAACTGCCACCTGCGGGGCGCGGCGCGACTTTGGCCGGGGGCGCGACGTGGATGGTCTGGAGGCACTGCCAGAGGTGGGGCGTCGCGATATCGCGCTTGAGTGGGAAGGAGCACCCGCGCTGGTCATCGAAACGGTCGAGGTGCGTTTGCGCCGGTTCAGCGATGTCGACGTCGGTTTTGCGCTGGCCGAGGGCGAGGACGACACGCTCGACGGCTGGCGGGCAGGCCACCGGGCGTTTTTCGAGCGCAACGGTGGCTGGACGGGTGACATGCTGCTGGTGTGCGAGCGGTTCCGGCTGGTCGAGGATTTTGGTCAGCCGGGTGCGGCTTAGGCGAGGAGGCGGGATGTCCGGATGGATCCTGATCGAGACCCGCGCGGCACGGGCGCACCGAACGGGCAATGTCTGCCGATCCGCCGCGCCTGATCTGCGGGCCGGTCAACGGGCCGTGCCATGAGCGTGCGGTGGCGATCTTCGGGCGGGCCGGTCCGCCGCGTTGACCGCAGACGGCCGCGGCGGTCCATGGATGGCCCGCGTCTGCGCAGGCGCGCCCGGCGGGGCAGGCGGTGGTTGCTGACCTTGTGCGCCGTTTTGTCTGTCGGCGCCGTTCCGGACGGTCTCAGCCTGCTGTGGCGCGCGCGCGAAGGATCCCGTGTGTGGCGGGGTGCGGATTGTGACACGATGCGCCCGTGTTGTCCGCATTCGGGCTTTCGGACCCTTCGAGTGCGCGGTTGCGATACGTCTGGGACACGCGCGAGGTGTCCAAGGGAGAGCCTGCTGGTCATGACGGCAAGGTTCTGTCTGAAGGGGAGAGTGTGGATGTCGGCGCGCACGCCCTTTTGGGGCGCGGGCGGTGACGACAGGCACGGACGCGTGCTGGCGGTTGCAACGATTGACGGCACCGGTGCACGCGCGCTGATGCCGGATGCTGGTCCGGCGCGGGCGTGCGCCAGGGGGCGCAGGGCGGAGTGGTGCACATGAGGCGAGATATGTTTAACCGGATCCTGATTGCCAATCGCGGCGAGATTGCCTGTCGCGTGATCCGCACGGCGCGCCGGATGGGGCTTGGCACCGTTGCGGTGTTCTCGGACGCGGACCGGGACGCGCTGCATGTCCGGATGGCCGATCGGGCGGTTCGGATCGGTGCGGCCGCGCCCGCCGAAAGCTATCTGCGGATCGACCGGATTGTACAGGCCGCGCTGGAAAGCGGCGCACAGGCCATTCATCCTGGCTATGGGTTTCTGTCGGAAAACCCCGAATTCGTCGAAGCGGTTACGGCGGCGGGGCTGACCTTTGTCGGACCATCGGCGCAGGCCATTCGGGCGATGGGCCTGAAGGATGCTGCCAAAGCACTGATGGAACGGTCCGGTGTGCCTGTGGTGCCGGGCCATCATGGCGCGGACCAGTCGCCCGATGCGCTGGCGGAGGCGGCGCGCGGCGTCGGGTATCCGGTGCTGATCAAGGCCGTGGCGGGCGGCGGCGGCAAGGGCATGCGGCTGGTGTCGGGCGAAGCGGAGTTTGCGGCGGCGCTGGACAGTGCGCGGGGCGAGGCGCGCACCGCCTTTGGCAACGGGGACGTGCTGGTTGAAAAATACATCGAGACGCCCCGCCATATCGAAGTTCAGGTGGTCGGGGATGGCACCCGGGCGGTGCACCTTTTCGAACGTGACTGTTCGTTGCAGCGCCGCCATCAGAAGGTGATCGAGGAAGCTCCGGCGCCGGGCATGACGGATGCGGTGCGCGCTGCGATGGGGGCGGCGGCGGTGCGTGCGGCAGAGGCCATCGGCTATGCCGGCGCGGGCACTGTCGAGTTCATCGCGGACGGGTCGGGTCCGTTGCGGGAGGACGGCTTTTGGTTCATGGAGATGAACACGCGCCTGCAGGTGGAGCATCCGGTGACCGAGGAGATCACCGGCCATGACCTTGTGGAGTGGCAGATCCGCATTGCAGCCGGCGCGCCGTTGCCTGTTGAGCAGGATGATGTCGCGTTTTCCGGTCATGCGTTTGAGGCGCGGCTTTATGCCGAGGATGTGCCGGCGGGCTTTCTGCCCGCGACCGGGCGCGTGACACATCTGGCATTCGCACCCGGCGCGCGCGCCGAGACCGGGGTGCGGGCCGGGGATGAGATATCACCCTATTATGATCCGATGATTGCCAAGATCATCACGCATGGTCCGTCGCGGGACGTGGCGCTGTCGCGGCTGCGTGCGGCGCTTGCACAGACGGAGATCGCGGGTACGGTCACCAATCTGGCCTTTCTGGGCGCTCTGGCGCAGCATGAGGCGTTTGCCGCGGGGGCGGTTGATACCGGGTTGATTGATCGCGATCTCGCGACGCTCGCCAGACCGTCCGCGCCGGATCCGCGCGACTGGGCGGTGGCGGCGGTGGCGGGACTGGGGCTGCTGGATCTCGATGATCCGCAGGCGGGTTTTGCCCTTTGGGGGCCTCTGGTGCGACGCCAGATCGTGCAACACGGTGCAGAGCGGCTGGAGGCGCGGATCGAGGTTGCCGGCCCCGGCTGCCTCCGGGTGACAGTGGCGGACGAGGAGATTGCGTTTTGCCGTTCGGGCGCGGCGTGGCGCGCGGCGGGGGCGGATCTGCCGGGCTTTGCGGTCTGCAACGGACGTGTCACGCTGTTTTCGAAATACGGTCTGGACTTCGCGCTTGACGACCCGCTCGACCGGCAGGCGGAGGCGCAGCCGGACAGGGCTGTCATCGAGGCGCCGATGCCCGGTCTGCTGAAGGCGGTCTTTGTTGATGCCGGACAGGTGGTGAGCGCCGGTTACCGGCTGGCGGTGCTGGAGGCGATGAAGATGGAACATGACCTGATCGCGCCGCGCGATGGTGTGGTGGCTGAGGTTCTGGCGGAGTGCGGCGCGCAGGTGAGCGCGGGCAGCGCCGTGTTCCGGCTGACCGAGGACGGTGCGGAATGATCGTGTCGCGCGCGATTGCCGGGGTCCGGCTGGTGTGGCTGTCGTGGCGTCGGACAGAGCCGGGCGGTGCCGATGGCTGAGCGCGTCGAGATCTACGAGGTGGGGCCGCGCGACGGGTTGCAGAACGAGCCGCGCGCGATTCCGGTGGCCGAAAAGATCGCGTTGATCGACTGCCTGAGCCGGGCGGGCCTTGCGCGCATCGAGGTGGCGAGTTTTGTCAGTCCCAAATGGGTGCCGCAGATGGCGGGCTCGGCCGAGGTGATGGCGGGGATCGAACGCGTGCCCGGCGTGGCCTACACGGCGCTATGCCCCAATTTGCGCGGGCTGGAGGCGGCACGCGCGGCGCGCGCCGACGAGGTGGCGATCTTCGGATCGGCCTCCGAAGGGTTTTCGCGGGCCAACATCAATGCGGGCATCGCCGAGAGCCTTGCGCGGTTCGCACCCGTGGCCGAGGCCGCGCGCGGGGCGGCGCTGCCGCTGCGAGGCTATGTCTCGTGCGTGGTGGAGTGCCCGTATGATGGCAAAGTGGCGCCGGGGGCGGTGGCGGATGTCGCGCAGCGGCTGGTTGCGATGGGGTGTCACGAGGTTTCGCTGGGCGACACGCTGGGTCGCGCCACGCCGGAAGAGATCGACGCAATGTTGTCCGTCGTCACAGGTGTTGTGCCGGTGGAACGGCTGGCGGGACACTATCACGACACGTCTGGCCGGGCGCTGGAGGTGGTGGCGGTCTCGCTCGATCATGGTGTGCGGGTGTTCGATGCCGCGATCGGCGGGCTGGGAGGTTGCCCCTACGCGCCGGGCGCCGCCGGTAACGTGTCGACTGAAGCGGTGCGGGAGCTGATGGAGACGCTGGGGTTTGAGACCGGCGTTGATTCCGAGGTGTTGGCGCGTGCGGCAGCCCTGGCGCGGCGAATGCGGGGCGATGGACCGGAATGACGCGCATCTATCACCTGGCCGAAGCCTTGATGGGCATGGACGCGCGGACATGGCAGCGTCACGCCAACCCGTGGTCGGCCTTCACGCGGTTCACCGCGCTGCCGCTTCTGGTGCTGGCGCTCTGGTCGCGGGTCTGGATCGGGTGGGGCGCGCTGCCTGCCGTGGCGCTGGCCGTGCTGTGGATCTGGCTCAACCCGCGGATGTTTGCCCCGCCCCGGCGTCTTGACAGCTGGGCCGCGCGCGGCGTGATGGGCGAACGGGTCTTTCTTCATCGCCGCGCCGAGGTGACGCGAAGTCACCGGATGTGGGCGGATGGTCTGGCCTTGGCCTCTGTACCGGGGCTGATTGTGCTGGTCATTGGTGTTGCGCGGCTCGACCCGGACTGGACAGTCTTTGGCACGGTGCTGACGGTTCTGCCGAAGGTCT
>JBCCHI010000062.1:0-21739 GCA_039028815.1 Pseudomonadota bacterium | reverse complement strand
TCGGGCACCAGTCCGTTCTCGAATTGCGGCGGCAGGCCCCATTCGCTGCTGACCATGTAGTCACGCGGCAGGTTCCACCAGAAATCGTAATGCTTGTCCTGAATGCCGCGGTCCATCTCGTACCGGCCGAGAATTTCGAAGGTCTCGCAATCCATGATGAAGATGCCCGGCGGGCCGTCGGTGCCGTCCTCTCCGCCGCCTCCAAGGGTCGAGACATAAATGCCCTCGGGGCCGCAATGAATGGTGTGGGGGCGCGAATAGCCGGTTTTGGCAAAGACTTCTTCAGGTTCGATGATCTTGTGAATCTTGGCCTTGAGCGGCTCCTTGACGTCGATGACGTAGATCCGGCTTGACCGGATGCCGGGGACAATCAGGTAGCGCCGTTCCAGAAACGCATGGCCCGTCAGCGGCGACAGCGCCGAAGAGCACGCATTCCAGCCGAAATGATGAAACTCATCGCCCTTGTTCGGCATCATGACCTTGTGCACGATCTTGCAGTAGGTCTTTGACGTCGGGTCGACATCGACAACGGCCAGTCCGTCCGGCTGCGAAAAGTCGGGGCTGAGCATCAGCGTGAACGCCAGCTTTTCGGCCGGGGCTTCCATTGCGTTTCTGGCGGACGGGTAGAACGTCGGGTCGGGGCGCAAATTCATCAAATCCTCCCTGTCGATAAATATAGCTGACACAAGCCTACACGTTTAACGCCATAAGCGGTCAAGGAATTTTACTTTGCCCGACCGGCGCGATTGATCGCGCTGTGCGAACGTGTCCACCATTGCCGCGCCCGCCCGCATCCGGCCCGACAATCCCGGGTCTTCCGCTTATGGTCGACGCACGCGCGATCGGGCTGGTGGCGCGACGGACTATCGGGAGAACCCAGATTGCGGCAGGGCGCAGCGTGACGGTCTGGAACCGCAGTCCGGACAAGGCCGCGCCGCTGGTGGATCTGGGCGCGGTTCCCGCCGCAACGGCGTCCGAGGCCATCGCCGCCAGCCCGGTCACGATCACCTGTGTGAAATCGCATCCGCAAACCATCGACATCCTGCGCAACGCGGCGAACGCCCTGCCGGGAAAGACCATCATAGAGCTTTCGACCGGCGGCGCCGAAGAGGCCGAGACCCTCGCCCGGCTGATCGAAGAGGCGGGAGCGGCGTGGATGGTGGGGATCATCAACGCCTACCCGCACATGATCGGGGACGGGGATACGGTCCTGTCTGTCGTCGGGTCGCCGGACCAGTGGGACACGCATGGCCCGATGATCCGGACCATGGGCGGCGCGTCGGTGCATGTCGGGGACGAGGCGGGCATGCTGGCCGCGCTGTTTGCCGGTCTATTTACGGTACGCCAGGGGTTCATGTGGGGCACGATATATGGTGCGCTGGCCTGCAAGAAGGCGGGCATCCCCGTGCAGACCTTTTCCGACCTGATCCCGATTTCGATGGGGATGATGCAGCCCTACTACGAGTACTTCGCCACCACCGCACCGGGGGAGGCCTGCGACGATCCACCGGCAACGATGCGCACCTACGCCGCGGCCCTGGAAGATGTGCTGGCGAGTTTCGAGGCGCTGGACGCGCGCGATGAGCTGCCGCGCCTGTTTGTCGATATGGCGCACAAGGGCATGGCGGCCGGCCTTGATGACAAGGCGCTGACCGCCGTGATCGACATTCTGGGGCGGGACTGACGCGCGATGCGGCGGCGGTGCAGCCTCAGTCCATTGCGCGCAGGCGTTTGAACAGGCTGGATGTGTCCCAGCGGCCGCCGCCCAGTTTCTGGACATCCTTGTAGAACTGGTCGACCAGAGCGGTGACCGGCAGGGACGCCCCGTTTTCATTCGCGGCGTCAAGGCAGATGCCCAGATCCTTGCGCATCCAGTCCACGGCGAACCCGTGCTCGAAATGATCATCGAGCATGGTTTCGTAGCGGTTCGACATCTGCCAGCTTCCGGCGGCGCCCTGACTGATCACCTCGACAACGGCGCGCCCGTCCAGTCCCGACTTTTCGGCAAAGTGCAGCGCTTCGCTCAGGCCCTGTACAAGACCGGCGATGGCGATCTGATTGCACATTTTCGTCATCTGACCTGCACCGCTCGGGCCGATCCGGCGGCAGAGCTTGGCATAAACCGACATCACCGGCTCGGCCCGGTCATAGGCGGCCTGATCGCCGCCGCACATGATCGACAACTGCCCGTTTTCCGCCCCCGCCTGTCCGCCGGAGATCGGCGCATCGACATAGTCGAACCCGAGGGCCCCGGCGGTGGCGTACAGATCCTGTGTCACACGCGCCGACACGGTGGTGTGATCGACCAGACAGGCGCCTGCCGTCATGCCGGCAAACGCCCCCTCATCGCCCGTGCAGATGCTGTGCAGATCGTCGTCATTGCCCACGCAGGTCATGACGAACTCTGCGCTCTCGGCGGCCGCGCGCGGTGTTTGAGCATGGCGTCCGCCGTGCCGGGCGACCCAGGCTTCGGCCTTTGAGGCGGTTCTGTTGTAGACGCAAACGTCGTGACCCGCCGCCTGAAGATGTCCCGCCATCGGGTAGCCCATCACCCCCAGTCCAAGAAATGCCAGTTTCGCCATGCAAATTCCCCTATCGCGTTGCTTGCGGTTGTGTTCGGTGCTGGGCTAGTCAGGCCCGACAGCAGTGCAATCTAAGCAAGGGTGGTGATGGCGCAAGTGTTCAAATGGCTGGTGCGACTGGCGGGGGGGATGATCCTGCTGGGCATGGTCGGCAGTGTCCTGCTCTATGTGCTGTTGTCGCGCTCGCTTCCGGACTATTCCAAGACGCTGGGCGTGCCCGGGCTCGGGGCGCAGGTAGAAATCGTCCGCGACAATGCAAATGTCCCGCATATCTTCGGAACCTCGAATCATGACGTGTTCATGGCGCTGGGCTACGCGCACGCGCAGGACAGGCTGTGGCAGATGATGATCCTGCGGCGGACCGCGCAGGGCCGCCTGTCAGAGATTTTCGGGACGCGCACGGTCGAGGTCGACATGCTGATGCGCCGCTTTGATCTCTATGGTCTGGCGCAGGCATCGGTCGCGGCGCAGACACCGGCCGCGCAGGCCGCGCTGAGCGCGTATGCGGCGGGGGTCAACGCCCGGCTTGCGGAAATCAACGCCAGCGCGCTGGGCCGGGGTGCGCCGGAGATGTTCCTGTTCTCGCTGCCGATCGCGCCCTGGCAGCCGGCTGATTCTCTGGCGATCGTCAAACTGATGGCGGCGCAGCTCACCGGTCATATGGAGGAAGAGGTGCTGCTGGCCCGCGCGACACTGGCGCTGGACGATCCGGCGCGTGTCGATGACATTGTGCCGCTTGCGCCGGGATCGGGTATCGCTGCACTGCCCGATTATGCGCAGCTTTTCCAGCCCGGCACCCGGTTCACCCGATCGGATGCACCGGATCCCACGGACAACGCGCTGTCACCGCTCAGCACCCGCGCCTTTGCCGGGGCGTCCAACGTCTGGGCGGCCGCGCCCAAGCGGTCGGCAACCGGCGGCACGCTGCTGGCCAATGATCCTCATCTGGGCTTTTCGGCGCCCGCGATCTGGTATCTGGCGCGGCTCGAGCTGGAAACCGGCGGTGTCATCGGCGCCACGATTCCCGGCGTGCCGGTCGTGACGGTCGGGCGCAGCGCACGGTTTGGATGGGGCGTCACGTCGTCCTATCTGGATGATCAGGATCTGTATATCGAACAGCTCAACCCGCAGAATCGCGAAGAGTACCTCACGCCGGGCGGCTGGGCGCCGTTTCGCACCGAGAACTCGATCGTCCGGATCAAGGATGCCTCGCCCGTCACCCTGACCCTGCGCTGGACGGAAAACGGGCCTGTCCTGCCGGCCAGCCTGCACGATCTCTCCGAGGTGACGCCGCAGGGGCATGTCGTCTCGCTGGCGTGGACGGGTCTGAGCGATGCGGACACGTCCTTTAGCGCGGGGCTGCAGATCATGCAGGCGCAGACGATCGAAGACGCGCTGGCGGCGGGGGAGCTCTATGTCGCGCCCAGCCAGAACCTGACGCTGGTCGATCAGGACGGGATTGCGCTGAAAACCGTTGGCGCCATGCCACGCCGCGACGCCGGGCACGAGACCAGAGGCCGGATGCCGTCCCGCGGCTGGATCGCGGTCAATCGCTGGCAGGGTCATTTTGCCTACCCGGCCAATCCGCAGTTCGTGAACCCGTCGGGCGGCGTGCTGGGCAACACCAACAACAAGATCGTGGAGCGCCCGTTTCCGCTGCATGTCAGCTTCTTGTGGGGAGACACGCAAAGGGTGCTGCGCTGGCGGCGGCTCATGCAGGCGCGTGAGGTGCACACGCGCGACAGTTTCATCGAAGCGCAGCTGGATACCGTCAGTTTCACCGCCCGGTCCCTTTTGCCGCTTATCGGCAAGGATCTGTGGTTCACCGGAGAGGCCGCGCCGGACGGCACACCCGGCCGTCAGAGATTTCGCGCGCTGGAGCTTCTGTCGGCCTGGAATGGCGAAATGAACGAGCATCTGCCGGAGCCGCTGATCTATGCCGCCTGGCTGCGGGCGTTGCAGAACCGACTGGTGCAGGACGAACTTGGCCCGCTCGCAAGTGAATTCTCACGCGCTGATCCGGTGTTCATCGAACGCGTCTTTCGTGACATCGACGGCGCCTCTGTCTGGTGTGATATTCGCCAGTCAAGCGCGCAGGAAAGCTGTGTGGATATCGCCCGCCTTGCGCTCGATGACGCGCTGATCTGGATCGAAGAGCGGTATGGCACGGCGTTGGAAAGCCTGCGGTGGGGCGATGCCCACCAGGCGACGCATGATCACCCGGTTCTGGGTGAGGTTCCGATCCTGAGGTATTTTGTCAATATCCGGCAATCCACATCGGGCGGTGACAACACGCTGTTGCGCGGCAGGACCGTGGGGCGGGGCGCCGATCCGTTTCTGAATGTTCACGGAGCGGGCTATCGCGGCGTGTACGACTTTTCCGATCCCGACAGCAGCGTGTTTGTGATCTCGACCGGACAATCGGGCCATTTCCTGTCGCGGCACTATGACGATCTGGCGCAGCTGTGGCGGCGGGGCGAATACATTCCCATGTCGCTGGATGCCGATCTGGCGCGCGCGGCGTCCGTGGGTGTCACGGTGCTGCGTCCGGCCGGTCCCTGACGGGGCCGCGCGCGGCGTGTCTGGCCCCGCCTGGCCGCCTGATAAAGGCCTTTCGTCTTACCCCCGAGACATCAGCCGAAGGCGAAAGGCGCGCAGCATAGGGATGATGCACTGCGTTGCGCGACACTCTGTGATTCAGGTTTGTCGCGAAATGCTTTAGCGTGGCGTCATGGTCGTGCCTCCGATTGCCCGCATTGAACATCTGCGTGTCACGTTCGCGCCGCGCCCGGGGGCCGGCGGGAGCACGCTTGCGGCGGTCGAGGATCTGTCCTTTGACATCGCTGCGGGCGAGACGGTGTGCCTGGTCGGGGAATCCGGTTCGGGCAAATCCGTCACTGCGCTGGCCCTGATGCGACTGGCAGAATTTGATGGCGGCAGGACCGGACCCGGCCGGATCCTCTGGCGCGCGGACACGGGCGAGACAGCAGACCTTTCGACCCGCGCCGACACCTCCTGGCGCGGGCGCGAGATCGGAATGATCTTTCAGGAGCCATCGACCGCGCTCAATCCCGTGCTCAGCATCGGGCGTCAGCTGACCGAGGGCCTGCGCCGGCATGACGGCCTGTCACACCGCGCGGCGCGCGCCCGCGCCATCGCGGTGCTGCGTCAGGTCCGCCTGTCCAACCCCGAACAGCGGTTGCGGCAGTATCCGCACGAATTGTCGGGCGGCATGCGGCAGCGCGTGATGATTGCCATGGCGCTGGCCTGTCGTCCGCGCCTGCTGATCGCCGATGAACCCACGACCGCGCTCGATGTCACCATTCAGGCCGAGATCCTGGCGCTGCTGCGCCGCCTTCAGGCCGAGACCGGCACGGCGATCCTGTTTATCACCCACGATATGGGTGTTGTGGCCGAGATGGCGGACCGCGTCGTCGTGATGCGGGCCGGGCGCAAGGTCGAGGAAGGCCCCGTCGCGCAGATCTTTTCCCGACCCGGCGCTGCCTATACGCGCGCCTTGCTGGCGGCGGTGCCGCGTGTCGGCGGCACGCCGCATGGCCCAGTTGCGGATGGCGCAGCGCCGCCGCTGCTGAAGGTCGAGCGGCTGGACACACGGTATCCGGTGCGCGGCGGCCTGTGGCGCCGCGTGGTGGGAGAGGTGCACGCGGTGCGCGACGTGTCGTTCTCGCTGGGGCAGGGGCGCACCCTGGCGCTGGTCGGGGAATCGGGCAGCGGTAAGTCCACGCTCGGGCGGTCCGTCCTGCGTTTGACAGAGCCCCGCGCCGGCCGCGTCCTGTTTCAGGGCCGTGACATCACGGCGCTTGCTCCGGCCGCGTTGCGGACGGCGCGACAGGCCATGCAGATCGTCTTTCAGGATCCGTACGCCAGCCTTGATCCCCGCCAGCGTCTGGTGAAACAAGTGACTGAACCGATGCGGAATTTCAGCCTCGCGCAGGGCGCCGAGGCCGAGGACCGGGCCGCGCATCTGTTTGACCGGGTCGGATTGTCGCGCGATCTGCTGCGCCGGTTTCCGCATGCGCTGTCGGGAGGGCAGCGTCAGCGCGTGGCGATTGCACGCGCGCTGGCTGTGTCGCCTGCGCTGATCGTTGCGGACGAACCGGTCAGTGCGCTTGATGTGTCGGTTCAGGCGCAGGTGCTGGAGCTTTTGCGCGATCTGCAGGACGGTCTTGGCATGTCCTATCTGTTCATCAGTCACGACATGGGCGTTGTGGATCAGATGGCTCACGAGGTGGCGGTCATGTATCTTGGCCGGATTGTCGAAATCGGCCCGCGCGATGCGGTTTTGCGTGACCCGCGCCACGCGTACACGCGGGCGCTTTTGTCGGCCATTCCGGTGCCCGATCCGGCGCAACGCCAAAAACGTGAGTTGAATTTCAGCGCCGTTGCGTCCCCTATCTATCCCAGGGGTCATGTGTCGGAGCCCCCGACCTACACGCATGTCGGTTCAGATCACTATGTGCTGGATGCCGGACACGACGCCTGACCCGAGGAGACAAGGATGCCGGTCAAGAATCGCTTTGCCGAACTGCACGACGAAATCGCCGGGTGGCGGCGCGACATGCACGCCAATCCCGAACTGCTGTTTGATACCCACCGGACAAGCGCTCTGGTGGCCGACAAGCTGCGCGCCTTCGGCTGCGACGACGTGGTGACCGGGATCGGCCGGACGGGGGTGGTGGGTGTGATCCACGGGCGACGCCGCGGGTCCGGCCGCGTGATCGGGTTGCGTGCGGACATGGATGCCCTGCCGATCCAGGAGGAAACCGGCCTTGACTACGCCTCCGGCACGCCCGGCAAGATGCACGCGTGCGGCCATGACGGGCACACCGCGATGCTGCTGGGCGCGGCGCAGTATCTGGCCGAAACGCGCAACTTCGACGGGACGGCGGTGGTGATCTTCCAACCGGCCGAAGAGGGCGGCGGCGGCGGCCGGGAAATGTGCGAAGACGGACTGATGGAGCGCTTTGGCGTGCAGGAAGTCTATGGCATGCACAACTGGCCGGGCGTGCCGGAGGGCAGCTTTGCCATTCGCTCCGGACCGTTCTTCGCGGCGACGGACAAGTTTGACATCGTGGTCGAGGGGCGTGGCGGTCATGCGGCCAAACCGCAGGAAACCGTTGACCCTAGCGTGGTGGCCGCGCATCTGATCACCGCGCTGCAGACGGTGGTCAGCCGCAATGCCGACCCGATCCAGCAAATGGTGGTCTCGGTGACCTCGATGCAGAGTTCCTCGCACACATTCAATGTCATCCCCGCCCGGGTTGATCTGATGGGCACGGTGCGCACCCTGTCCGAAGACATGCGCACTCTGGCGGAAACCCGGATGCGTGCGCTGTGCGAACATGTCGGTGCCGCCTTTGGCGCCCGGATCGCGCTTGCGTACGAGCGCAACTACCCGGTGATGGCCAATCACGAGGACCAGACCGATTTTGCCGCTGACGTGGCGCGTGCCGTCTCCGGTGCGTGCGCCGATGCGCCGCTGGTGATGGGCGGCGAGGACTTTGCCTTCATGCTCAACGAGCGTCCGGGCGCGTATATCCTCGTGGGCAACGGCCCGTCTGCACCGGTGCATCACCCGGAGTACAACTTCAACGACGCCGTGATACCTGCCGGATGCAGCTGGTGGGCGGGTATCGTCGAAACCCGGATGCCTGCATCGGAATAGGGCAAGCGGCGCGCAGCCGCCGTCTGGGACAAAGGACCGGTGCATCAAGGCGGGGCCTGCTTCTGGCGAAAGGCATCACCCGATGCGCGTCTCGACATCCTGTCGTGCCGTGTCCCGTGCCGCGCGCCGGGTCACGCCCCACTGGCCGACACCATCCGGGATAAGACGGGCACATGGTCCGGGACGCGCGCATCTCTTCGCGCATCGTCTCACCGTCCTGCGGCGCGCGGGTCGAGCGCATCGCGCACCCCGTCGCCAAGGTAATTGACGCTGAGCACCGTGAGCGAGATCGCAAGCCCCGGCCAGAAGGCGCGTTCCGGGTAATCGGTGATGTAGATCGTGGCATCCGCCAGAAGGCGCCCCCAGGTCGGAAAATCCGGAGGAAAGCCCAGCCCCAGAAAACTGAGCGTGCTTTCCGTGATGATCGCGGTCGCGATGCCCAGCGTGGCCGATATCAGGATGGGCGAAAGAGCATTGGGTAGAACGTGTCGGGTGAGCAAACCGAGGTCCGTCGTGCCCACGCTGCGCGCGGCGGTGATAAAGTCGCGCTCGCGCAATGACAGAACCTCGCCGCGCACCAGCCGGGCGGTCTGCATCCAGCTTGTCGCCCCGACCGCCAGAACGATCAGCGCAAAGAGCCCGGATTCGGGGCCCATCGCGGCGCTCAGGCTGTCCCTGAACACGGTGACCAGCACAAGCAGAAGCGGCAGCAGCGGCAAGGCCAGGAAGAGATCGGTCAGCCGCATCAGGGGGCCGTCCAGCACGCGGTAGAATCCGGCGAGCAGGCCGATAAGACTGCCCAGCCCGATCGCCAGGATCATGGCCGCGAACCCGACCGTCAGCGAGATGCGTCCGCCCGTCAGCACACGCGCCAGCGTGTCGCGCCCCAGCTGATCGGTGCCAAAGGGATGCGCGGCGCTAGGCCCCTGATTGCGCGCCAGCACGTCGATCGCGGTCGGATCTAGGCGCCAGACAAACGGTCCGGCAAACACTGCGAGGGTGATCGCTGCAAACACCAGCGCGCCCGCCATGGCGCCGCGATGGGCTGCCACCTGCCGCAGGAACGCGCCGCGCTCCGGTACGTGTGGCGCGCGCTCAGTCATAGCGGATGCGCGGATCGAGAACCGCATAGAGGATGTCGGCCAGCAGGTTGGCCAGAACGATCAGCACCGCAAAAATAAAGGTGAGGGTCTGCACCGTGGGCAAGTCGCCGGCGTTCAGCGCGTCGATCAGCTGTGCGCCGATCCCGTTTACGGCAAAGATCGTCTCGGTCACGATGGCCCCGCCGAAAATCGCCGGTGCGCCAAGCGCGATGACCGTCACCACCGGGATCATCGCGTTGCGCAGGGCATGGCGCAGCACCACCACGTGTTCCGGCAGGCCCTTGGCGCGCGCCGTTCGCACATAGTCAGAGGGCAGGGCGTCCAGCATGGCGGCCCGCATGTACCGGCTGATCATCGCCGTGGTCTGCAGCGCGAGCACCATCACCGGCAGCACCATCTGGCGCAGCTGCCGGGTGAAGCTGTCCCAGTCGGTCACGAAAAGGGTCGTGTCGTAGACCGAGGGGAACCAGCCCAGATGGACCGCAAAAATCGCGATCACCAGCGGCCCGGTGACAAAGGGCGGCACGGAATATCCGATCATGGTCACGAAGGTCCCCGCCTGATCGAAGACCGAATGTTGCCGCCACGCGGCAATGATTCCGATCGGCAGGGCGATTGCCACGCCCACAAGATAGGCGGTGCCCACCACCCAGAGCGTCTGTGGCAGCCGCTGCGCCACGGTGTCCATGACCGGCGCGCGCGTTTGCCAGCTCAGAATACGCGTCTGACCATCGGCCAGCCCGGTGCCCAGCAGGGCGTCGGCAAGCACCAGCGGCTCGATCCAGAAAAACTGCCTGAGCCAGAGTGCAAAGCGGACATAGACCGGCTCGCCCAGTCCCAGGGCGGCCCGCATCTCTGCCCGCACTTCCGGCGGGATCGTGAGGGGGATCTGAGACATCGGATCCCCGGGGGCCGCATCCAGCACGAGAAACAGCACGAGCGATATGAAAAGCAGCGTTGGCACCGCAAGCAGCAACCGCCGCAGCGTGAACGTCAGCATACCGCGCCTGCATACCTCATCGCGGGATCACTCCATGCGCAATCGCGTCCAGTCGGCGATATTCCAAAGCTCGCTGTCCCAGGTGTTCAGCTGAACGCCGCCCAGGCTTTTGGTGTGGGCCGAGACGCGCCCGCGATCGACCAGCGGCAGCAGGACGAAATCCTGCACCAGCATGTCGTTCATCTGTTTCGCCAGTCTGGCGCGGTCTTCCAGCGCGCCGGTGCTGCGCATGGTATCCGTCATCGCATCGTAATCGGGGTTGCAGTACCGCGTGTAGTTGCTGCCCTGCCACTGGTTGTCCGGTGACGGAATCCTGTCGCATCGCCAGCTTGCCAGATACGCCTCGGGATCCGTGCCATCGAACATGTTGGCGAACATCTGAACATCGGCAAAGAACTTCTGTACCGTGTCCGGGCTGCCCGGATCGCCACCGAAGAACACCGCCGCGTCAATCGCGCGCAGCTCTGTCTGGACACCGATCTGCGACCACCAGAGCTTGATCATCTCCTGAAAGTCCTTGCGGACGGCATTTACGGAACTCTGAAAGAGAAACCGCAGATCGACGCCATCCTTGTCCCTGACCCCGTCATTGTCGCTGTCCAGCCAGCCCGCCGCGTCAAGCAGGTCATTGGCCCCCTGTATGTCCTGGACCCGGCACGACTCATTGGCCTGCGAGGCAAAGATCTCGGGGGCGGGCAGGATGTTGCAGGTGACGCGTCCTGTCGGACCGTACCCGATCTCGACCAGAAGAGCGCGGTCGATGGCCATGGACAGCGCCTGACGCACGGCCGGATCGCTCAGCGCCGGATGCGGATTGATGACGGTCGCGCGCTGCTTTCCCAGCGCCGGATCCGGATCGGTCAGATTGAGCGCCAGCCGTTCGACCAGCGTGGCAAAACCGGACACGACCACACCCTTGCCCACCGACTCCATGCGCGTCAGAACATCCGGCGCCAGCTGCAGGTTCCACGCATAGTCGAATTCTCCGGTTTCAAGGACCGCGCGAGCGGCGGTTTCGGCCGTGCCGCCGCCCTTGATCAGCACACGCCCGAATGTCGGCTTGTCCGGATCGCGGTAACGCGTGTTCGCGGCGTAGAGCACCACATCGTTGGGGCGGAATTCCTCGACCACGAAGGGGCCCGTGCCGATCGGTGCAAAGTTGGCGTCGGTGCATTCCACGGCGCGTGGCCCAAGGCATTCAGCGAACTGCGCGGCCTGCAGAACCGGCGAGGTGGCCCCGACGAATGCCGTATAGGGGAACGGGCGCGGCGCATCGAACCGCACGATCGCGGTGCGCGGATCGGGCGTTTCGATCGACCGGATGCCGCCATACTTTTCCGCCTGCGCACAGCCTGTCCCCTCTGCCGTGCAATAGGCCCAGGTGAATTTCAGGTCTTCGGACGTCACCGGCGTTCCGTCGGACCACAGCAGGTCGTCGCGCAGCACCCAGGTGATAGAGGTCATGTCCTCGGACACGCCACCGTTTTCGATGTCGGGCACGGATTCCGCCAGCCAGGGCACGATCTGACCCGTGTCGTCGAACCGCGCCAGCGGTTCCAGAACAAGGCTGGAGGCCTCGATATCCTTGATGCCGGGGCTAAGATAGGGGTTCAGGATTGACGGGGCCTGCCAGTAAAAGATCTTGACCTGCCCGTCCCGGCCACGTTCGGACCACGCCGCCGACGCGACGCATGTCAGAACAAACAGGATGATACCGCGGACAAAAACAGACAACAGAGCTCCCCTCCTTGTCATCGGGCCCGGCCTGTCTCGGTCATATGCCGGACGTGTCAACTGTCAGATGAGCAGCGCAAAGCATGGAATGCAAGCACTGCGGTCGCAGACGGGCCCGCGACGGGCCGTTTCCCAGCCTACTTTCCGGAGGGCCCGATGATCATGATCATCTGACGCCCTTCCATTTTCGGCATGTTTTCTATCTTGCCGACGCCTTCAACATCCGCGGCCACCCGTTCCAGCAGATCGCGGCCAAGATCCTGATGCGCCATTTCGCGCCCGCGAAAGCGCAATGTGACCTTGACCTTGTCGCCACCTTCCAGAAACCGGAACACGTTGCGCATCTTGACGTCGTAGTCATGGGTGTCGGTGTTGGGGCGAAACTTCACCTCCTTCACCTCGATCACCTTTTGCTTCTTGCGCGCCTCTGATTCCCGCTTTTGCTGTTCGTACTTGAACTTGCCGTAATCCATGATCTTGCAGACCGGTGGCGTTGCATTTGGCGAAATCTCCACGAGATCCAGTCCGGCATCCTCGGCCATGCCAAGCGCCGCTTCCGGTGTCACCACACCGACATTGTCCCCGTCTGCCCCGATAAGGCGGATTTCGGTGGCGCGGATGCGGTCGTTGACGCGAGGGCCGGTATCGCGCGTCGGAGGCGCGTTGTGGGGTCTGCGGGCGATGGTATTTATCCTTATCTCAGGTCGAGTTGAGGCCGCAAAGTAACGCCGCACATAGGGTGATTCAACCGTCAAATGCCGTGCGCGGGCCGGTTTGACGGTTGCAACCGTCGGCGGGTCGGGGTCATGTGGACGGACAAAAGTGCGTTGGCTCTTTTCAAGGGCGCGGGCATCTGCGATTTATCACGGGCAGGGCGCATATGCGCCATCTATGAAGGAGTGCCAAGATGAGAACGGTGATCTGGGTTATTGTGGCTGCGGGCGTTGTGGTGCTGGGCTACGTGCTCTTCACCGGCGAGACGCCGCAGGACATTGTGGAAGATGTCCAGGAAACGATTGCACCTGAAGAGGAAAGCGCGGCGGACACCGCGGAAGAGGCGGCTGACACGGCCACCGAGGCCGCGGATGATGCAGCGGATGCGGCGACCGATGCGGCCGATACGGCAGCGGACACCGCAGAGGAGACGTCCGGTCCCGAAACGGAAAGCGTCGAGGAGGCGGCCGACACCGCAGCGGATGCCGCCGAAGATGCTGCCGACACTGCAGCGGATGCGGCCGAGGATGCCGCTGACACTGCAGCGGATGCCGCCGAGGACGCAGCCGACACCGCGGCTGACACCGCAGAGGACGCGGCTGACAGCGCGGCTGATGCCACGGAATCCGCAACCGACGAGGTGGAAAACGCGGCTGAAAGCGCGACCGACTCTGTGGAAGACGCGGCGGATTCGGCAGCGCAGGATGCGGAAAGTGCAGCCGACAGCGCGACGCAGGCGGTCGAAGATGCCGCCGACACTGCCACGCAAGCGGTCGAGGACGCCGCAGACAGTGCGGCAGACAGCGTGTCTGATGCGATCGACGACGCGACAGGATCGGACACCAACAGCGGCAACTGAGTGCTGCTGCACACCATCCGTCGAACCTGAAGTGCGGGCGCCGTCGCAGGACGGCGCCTTCTTCGTTCAGTCGAGAAACGCCTTCTCCACGACGTATTCGCGGGGTTCCGAATTCGCGCCTTCGCGCAGGCCGTAGTCTTCCAGCAGCGCCTTGATGTCCAGATTGAATGCCAGATTGCCGCACACCATTGCGCGATCGGTGTCCGGTGACAGCGGCGCAACGCCCAGATCGTCATAGACCTCACCCGACCGCATAAGGTCGGTGATCCGGCCCATCTTGGGGCTTTGCTCGCGCGTGGTGGTGGGGTAGTAGCGCAGTTTGTCCGCAAAACCCTGGCCGATAAGCTCTGCCAGGACCTGATCGTCGCGCAGCTGCGCAATCAGGGTTCTGCCATATTCCAGCTCTCCCACCTCGCGGCAAGTATGGGTCAGGATCACCTCTTCATAGTCGCTGTAGGTCTGCGGGTCGCGTAGCAGCGAGGCAAAAGGCGCAAACCCCGTGCCCGTGGCGAACAGCCAAAGCCGCTTGCCCGGCAACAGGGCATCATGCACCAGCGTCCCGACTGGTTTGGGGCGCAGAACGATCTCGTCGCCGGGTGCAATGTGCTGCAGGCGGCTGGTCAGTGGCCCGTCGGGCACCTTGATGGAATAGAATTCCAGTTCGTCGTCCCAGGACGGAGAGGCGATCGAGTAGGCGCGCAGCAGCGGCTTGTCCCGCCCGGTCTTTTCATCGTGCTGCATCAGCCCGATCATGACAAACTCGCCGGAGCGGAACCGCAGCGATGCCGGACGGGTGCACCGGAAGGAAAACAGCCGGTCGGTCCAGTGTCTGACCTGCGTGATTCTCTGGGCATCGGGCAGGGTTGGCACCTTTACGGGTTTCGCCTGTGTCACAGTGGTTTGCTCGTTCATTGATGCTGTCGTGCCGGGCGTGCCGGCACCTCCTTGGTAAACGCGATTGGAGTGTTCGAAAAGCCTGCTAAAGGCGGTTGGTCCCACGCAGACGTGCCTGATAGTCATGCGCGCGCCAGTTGGCCCGGAACAGCCACTGGTCCTCTGGCTGGCGTGCGGCGAGCTCCGCGCTGATCTGCACCTCGTCAAACCCGGCGCGTCGCGCCATCGCATACTGATCCGCGATCACATGACCCGAGGCGCGCAACCGTCCGGAATATCCCATAAGACGCAGCTGGCGCGCGATGGTGAAGCCCCGCCCATCGGCAAAGCCGGGAAAATCGATCCGGATTATCGGCGTTTTGGCCAGGCGCGCGCGCATCGTCAGCGGATCGATGTCAGAAGAAAGATCAAGACCGTCGCCGTCGGACGCGGCTTCGGGCGGCCGGATCGCTCCGGTCCAGTCATCGGGACCAAATCCGTCATCGGTCACGATGACAGTCTCTTCAGGCGTGTTCATTTGGAACTCCTGTGCGGTGTGCGCGGCCACCGGCGAAATGTATGCCGCATTCTGTCTTTCCTGTTCCGCGCCAGCGTCCTGCGCGGATGTCTTCATTCCGCCCGGCAGGGCTGGTGCAGGGCATGCAGCCGATCGACGGATAGCCGCGTGCCACCATCGGATGCCGGGGCAGGCGGTTTTCCTCGATGTAGGTCTGCACGTCGGCGCGGGTCCAGTGGGCCAGCGGGTTGATCTTCATCCGGTCTGTGCCCGGTTCGTGTTCGAAAAACTCCAGCGCCTCCCGGTCGCCGCCGTGAAACCGCTTGCGCCCGGTGATCCATCCGTCAAAGCCGGACAGGGCTGCATTCAGCGGGGCGCTCTTGCGCAGCGCGCAGCAGGCATCGGTGTCGCGCTGGTAAAGCGTCTTGTCCGGATCGCCGTTCCGCAGATCGGATGCCGCCGCGCGGATCACGCGGACATGCGTCAGGCAAAGTCGCTCGGCCAAGTCCTGCTGATAGACCAGCGTTTCCGCAAACAGCATTTCAGTGTCGACAAACAGAACCGGCGTGTCGCGCCGGATCACGGACACCATGTGCAGCAGCACAACGGATTCAGCGCCAAAGCTCGACACCAGTGCGATCCGACCGGCATCGGGCGCCGTCAGGGCGTGGCGCAGCACCTCGGTCGCGGCGTGCAGCCGATACCAGTCGTTCAGAAGGGTGACACGCGTGCCGGACTCACTCTGCTGCAACGGCCTTGTCCTGTTCGTAGAGCGCCGCCTTGAACGGCGCCATGCCAAGCCGGCGATAGGTCGCAAGAAACGTTTCGTCGCGGCTGTCGCGCAGGTCCAGATAGGCCAGCACAAGACGCTCTATCGCCGGAATGATCTCTTCGGCGGAAAATCCCGGTCCGGTGCGTTCGCCAAGGGCGGCGGTTTCGGTGTGATCCCCGCCCAGCGTGATCTGGTAGTTTTCGACACCGGCGCGATCCAGACCAAGAATGCCGATATGACCGACATGGTGGTGTCCGCAGGCGTTGATGCAGCCGGAAATCTTTATCTTGAGTGGTCCGACATCGTGTTCAAGCTTCAGTGCGTCGAACCGCGTGGCGATTTCCTGTGCAATCGGGATAGAGCGTGCCGTGGCCAACGCGCAGTAGTCCATGCCCGGGCAGGCAATAATGTCCGAGACCAGCCCGATATTCGCAGTGGCCAGCCCGTGCCGTTTCAACTCGGCATGAAGGGCGGGAAGATCGGATTTGTGGACGTGGGGCAGGATGACGTTCTGCTCATGGCTGATTCGCAGCTCGTCGTGACCGAACCGTTCGGCCAGATCGGCCATCGCGCGTATCTGCCGGGCTGTCGCATCTCCGGGCGTCTCGCCATGCGCCTTCAGACTGATCTGCACGATCGCATAGCCCGGCGCGCGGTGCGCTGCGAGGTTGGTATCCGCCCAGGCGCGGAAGATCGGGTCGGTCTTGCGTGCGGTTTCAAAGAGCGCGGTGCTGTCCCGGCGAAAGACCGGCGGAGCGAACGCGGCCTTGATGTCATCGAACACTGCCAGATCAATGCCGGTGAATGTCGGGCGTATATGCGCAAACCGCTCGTTCACCCGGGCGCGAATGTCTTCGATCCCGTGCTCGTGAACCGTGATCTTGATGCGGGCCTTGTACTTGTTGTCCCGGCGTCCGATCTGGTTCCAGACACTGACAACCGCCTCGATATAGGGCAGCAGATCGGCCTGGCTGACGAAGTCAGAGATCACTTTGCCGATCATCGGCGTGCGGCCCAACCCGCCGCCCACAATGACCTTGTAGCCGATCTGACCGTCACGCCGGACAATCTGAAGGCCAATGTCATGGGCCAGCGTGACCGCACGGTCCGCCGGCGCGCCGGACACGGCAATCTTGAACTTGCGCGGCAGGAACTGGAATTCGGGGTGGTCGGTGGACCACTGGCGCAGGAGTTCCGCCACCGGCCGGGGATCGGCGATTTCATCCGCCGCAGCGCCGGCAAAGTGATCTGCCGTCACATTGCGGATCGTGTTGCCCGAGGTCTGGATGGCATGCATGCCGACCTCGGCCAGCGCATCAAGCATGTCGGGCACATCCCGCAGTCTGGGCCAGTTGAACTGAATGTTCTGCCGCGTGGTGAAGTGACCGTATCCCTTGTCCCAGCGTTCAGCCAGCAGCGCAAGCTGACGCATCTGCCGGCTGTTGAGCGTGCCGTAGGGAATCGCCACGCGCAGCATGTATGCGTGCAATTGCAGGTAAAGCCCGTTCATCAGGCGCAGCGGCTTGAATTCCTCTTCCGTCAGATGGCCTGCCACGCGGCGTTCGACCTGGGCCCGAAACTGCCGGTTGCGTTCCGCGACAAAGGCGGCGTCAAAGTCGGTATAGTCGTACATGGGTCAGCTCAGCTCTGCCTGTTTGCCGTGAAAGTAGTTCGACGGTCCGGTCCGCCGGAACTCTTCTCGGAAATGGGTGGGTTGCGGGCCAGCGTCCGAAGCGGCCGCGTCTGCAAGGTAGGGGCCGACCACTTCCTCGGGACGGCCTTCCGCCTGCGCAAGGCGCAACCGGGCAAGATCCTCGTCCTCGATCAGTTCGGCCTGTGCCAGATCGCGCGTCCATCGGTCATCGGCGGTCTGATACACCACATCGCCCTCGATTAGGGCATTCGCGGTCACGACTTTGGGTGTGAAGGCTTTGGGCATCAGGCCATCTCCTGCGCGGATTGGGTTTGCGTCGGCTGCGGCGGGGCCAGCGCGGCCTCAGCGGCGCGCGGGGCCAGTCCGATCAGCATCAGCGCCGCGCCCGTCAGATCGGCCTGCGCCATGTCGCGTGTCAGAGCATCAAGCGTTGTTGCATGAATGCGCTGGTCGGGTCGGGAGGCGTTTTCAACAATGCTGACCGGCGTGGACCGGAGGGCGCCATACATCAGCAACCGGCCCTGCACGAAGCGCGCCGATTTCTTGCCCATGTAGACGGCGGCCACCGCGCCGGGTTTCGCCAGCCCGGCCCAGTCATGATCGGCAAACCCCTTCATGTCATGGCCGGTGATGAACCGGATACCGGAGTTGCGGCCCCGTCGTGTCAGGCTTTGACCAAGGGCGGCGACACTGGCCGAGGCCGCGGTGATGCCCGGCACCACATGCCAGCCAATCCCGGCGGCCATCACGGCCTCGATTTCTTCGTCCAGACGGCCAAAGATCGTCGGATCACCGCCTTTCAGGCGCACGACCTGTGCGCCGTTCGATGCATGTCTGACGATCACCTCGTTGATCGCGTCCTGCGGCATGGAGGGGCCGAACCCTGTCTTGCCCGCGTCGATCAGCACCGCCTCGCGCCGGACCAGTTCCAGAATCTCCGGCGTGACAAGCCGGTCGTGGATCACGACATCTGCCTTGTCCAGCGCGGTGCGGGCCTTGAGCGTCAGCAATTCCGGATCTCCCGGACCGGCGCCGACAAAGGCCACATGACCCTCGCGCGCATCGGCGTTCAGGTGTTGGTCCAGCAGGTCCGGCAGGACGCGTTCGACCTCTGGCGCGCCCCCTTCGGAAAGCGCACGGGGACCGGCGTTGAAGTAGTAGTCCGACCAGAAATCGCGCCGCACCCGGCCCATGGGCAGGGCTTCGACGGCACGGCGGAACGCCTTGCCGATCCGGGCGAGAGGTCCCAGCGTGGCGGGCAGGCGTTCTTCCAGATCGGCCTTGATGGCGCGCGCCAGGACCGGGGCCGCGCCCTCGGTGCCGATCGCAACAGTCACCGGATCACGGTCGACGATGGCGGGCGTGATGAACTGGCTGTCATCGAGGTTGTCGACGATGTTCGTGAGCGCGCCATCCGCGCGGGCCAGCGCGGAGGTGCGCGCGTCGTCTTCGGCGGCCTCGTCCGCGGCGTAGTGCAACACCGCGCACAGCGCATCGCCGGGCGCCATGGCGCGGCGTTCCAGCACCAGACGCCCCTCGGCGGCCCATGTGACAATCTCGGGGGCCGGATCTGACGCAAAGACGGTCAGCCGCGCCTCTGTCTTCAGCAGCAACCGCAGCTTGGCCAGCGCGGCCTCTCCGCCACCCGACACCGTCACGCGCCGTCCCGCCAGCGCCACGAAAATCGGAAAATGCTGCATGTGTCGCTTCCTTCAGATAGCGATTGACTGTGATAGATATAGAAAATATTCCCGGTTTAACGCCATATGGCGCTGTAAATAAGGACGCTTGTTCCGTTTTCGTGCGGCGGCAAACAGGATGTTCCACAGGCAAAGGATTTTTGGAATGGCTGTTTCAATCGACGATCTGGATCGGAAAATCCTTGTGGCACTGCAGGTGGACGGGGGGCAGTCTCTGGACGACATTGCGCGCGCTGTCGGCAGTTCCAAGACGCCGGTATGGAACCGGATTCGGAAAATGCGCGAGTCCGGCGTGATCCGGCAGCAGACCTTTTTGCTGGATGCCGAGTCGCTGGGCTTTGAGGCGTGCTTTTTCGTGCTGATCCGCACTTCATCGCACGAGGCGGGCTGGCAGGACCGTTTCCTGCGCGCCGTCCGCGCCCGCCCCGAAGTGATGGAGGCGCACCGTCTGGCGGGCGACATCGACTACATTCTGAAGGTGCTGGTGCCCAATGCGCGTGCGTATGACACGTTTTATCAGGCATTGATTTCCGAGGTGCACGTCTACAACGTGACGGCCCTGCTTTCGATGGAGGAAATCAAGTCGACGACAGCGCTGCCGCTGTCAGCCGACTGACGCAGAGCCCAGAGCGGTCACAATCGGTGCGAAATCCGCCGCTTTCAGGCTTGCGCCGCCCACCAGGGCGCCGTTCACCTCCGGTGTCGCAAAGATCTCGGCCGCATTGGACGCCTTGACCGATCCGCCATAAAGCAGCGTCATTGCGCCGCCCTCGACCGGGCCGAACCGCGCCACAAGCTGCGCGCGCAGCGCCGAATGAACCTGCGCGATATCGTTGCAACCGGCCACCTTGCCCGTTCCGATGGCCCAGACGGGTTCATAGGCCACCACGGTGTTGCGGGCCGTGCATGCGTCGGGCAGGGAGCCCGCAAGTTGTGCACCCACCACGTCCAGCGTGGCCTCGGCATTGCGCTGATCCAGCGTTTCACCCACGCACACGATTGCCTGCAATCCGGCCGCCTGCGCGGCGTCGACCTTGGCGCGCACGCACATATCCGTTTCACCGTGATCGGCGCGTCGCTCGGAATGTCCGAGGATCACCGCGCCGGCCCCCGCATCCGCAAGCATCGGCGCGGAGATATCGCCGGTATGCGCGCCGGAGGCGTCGGCGTGGCAGTCCTGGCCGCCGATGCTCACACATGACCCCTGCGCCTCGCGCGCCGCCTGCGCGATCAGGGTCGCGGGCGGGCAGATCAGCAGATCCACGGATGGGGCGGGATGCAAACGGGCCAACAGCCTGATCTCGCCGAGATCGGACGCGCCTCCGTGCATTTTCCAGTTTCCGGCGGCAAGCCTGCGCGGGTTCGATTCGGACGGCGTGGACAAGAGCGGTCTACATTCCCGCGAACTTGATCGATTCGCCGCAGCCGCAGGCGTCGGTCACATTGGGATTGTTGAACACAAAGCGGGATTCCAGAAGCGAGACCTGATAGTCGATCTCGGTGCCGAACAGGAACATCTGCGCCATGGGTGCAATCATCACGCGCGCGCCGTTCTGTTCGACAATCTCGTCGTGGGGATCCACTTCGGTCACGTATTCCATCGTGTATTCCATACCCGCGCAGCCGCCTTTCTTGACGCCAATGCGCAGCCCCTGATGGCCGTCGGCGTCCATCAGTTTCGCAATCTGCGCGGCGGCCTTGTCGGTTATGGTGACGGCCTGTTTTCCGGGAATGCCGAACATGGGCGACCCCTCACGGTGTGTTGTCCGTTCAATTTAGGCCAGCACCGGGGCAATCTCAAGCGGTGGCAAAACAGAGAGCATGGCACGTGTGGCCTCGGCGATCAGAAAGGCCCAACCGAAAGAGGCCAGCGTGCCAATGATCACGTATTCGGCGGTGGCCTGATCGCGCGTGGCGGTTCCGAACCTCAGAATGGACTTGGCCGCAATCAGGAACCCGACCGCGACGGGCTGCCCGCCAAGCACGAACAGAAAGATCAGGCCGCGCTCCAGCAGACCGATCTGCCGGCCGCCTTCTTTCAGGCCGCGCAGGCGCATCCGCGACGTGTGGGGGTGCATGATCAGCCCAACCGCATACTGGCCGGCCCTCAGCGTCAGGATCAGACCCGCGCCCACTGCCATGAACGGCAAGAGCGACGGACTGCCCGACCATTGCCCGTCCGACCACAGGGTCGGGGCAAGGGCCGCCACCACGGCAAGGGTCGCAAGATGTGCGCCCTGATCCGCGGCAAACGCGGCAAAGCCGCGGAACTTGCCGTACGTCTTGATGCAATCAATGACCAGATGACTGACGGCCAGAGCCAGCACCGGCCCCGCGAACCAGTGTCCGACACTCAGAAGGGACACGGCCAGAACGATCGCGCCGTGCAACAGCATCACACCCGCGTGCGCCTTGTTGCGATTGATCCAGTTGGTTTGCAGCACAAAGTCGGCCAGCGCATGGGCAAAGAGCAGGGCGGTGAAGGTTTCGATCATGGCGCTGCTTCGATCTGTCTCAACGCGGCGTCAATGGCCGCGAACCCCGC
>JBCCHI010000061.1:0-21786 GCA_039028815.1 Pseudomonadota bacterium | reverse complement strand
GGTGCATCCGGCGACATCATCTGACAAGCATGCGCCGTGTCACGCCTGGCTGCCCGCTGGAACATCGTTCAGCACTGGACACGGCATGTCTGCAGCTTCTTATTGTGCCGGACTACTTTTCGGTCTTGGTCTTTCCGCCGTCCTTTGCGCCATCCGGGATCGGGGTGCACAGTATTTTTCCCGCGTCTGTGTCGCAAATCGGCGTGGTATGATGCGCGCTTGCGACCGAGGCCGCCAGAATGAACACAACCGATAACCAGCGCAGCATCTGTCCCCCAATCACGTCAAGGCCGCGCCAACCGGATTCGACAACCGACGAACCGCTTTGCGATCAGCCGCGCCGCGCACTGGTGCCTGTTCGGCTCGACCGTGTTTGCGCCACGCCCGGCAGAGTGCGCGTCTCCGGGCCAGACGTCAACCTTGTCCGGGCGCGTCGTCGGGGTGCGTCGTCGGAGCGCGTCGTCCGGGCGCGTCAGTAGTCTTCGCCGGCGTATCGGTTTGGCCGTCCTTCGGCATCGGGATCGCCGATAAAGGCCGCCCAGTCGTTCCCCGGCCTCCAGATACTGTCCATCAGGGCAAAGGCATCGTCCTCTGACATATCGCTTCTGATCTTCGCATAGCGATAGAAAAACGCGCTGACCCTGGCGTTGTAGATGCAATGGACATGCAGTGTCGCCCCCGGATTGTCTTCGAGCGCACGCTTGAACGCGTCGAAGTCCTTATCGGTCGGCGCTTCGAAATCCACGGGAATGTGGATGTAAACCATACCAAGCGCCGCAACTGTTTCGGCCTCTCCGATCAGTGCGCCCTTGCCGTGGCCCAGACCAAGGTTGATGACATGGGTCACACCGCAATCCCGGATATCGGCAAGCTGGTCCGCGTCGGGCTGCCCCGAGGTGGTCAGGCGGGTATCAATCCTGCGCCAGTTCAGTATGTGCTGAAGGTCGTCCATCCCGGTTGCTCCGCCTCAGTTGAACAGATCTGCACAGACGGCATGCGCCTTGGTAAATCGCGTTGTGGATGCCGGATACATCACCAGCTTTTCCATTGGACGCACAGGACGTTGCACAAGGTTGCCGCCGCAGTTCGGACACACGTTGAAAAACCTTGTCTCGGCGCAGTCGGCACAGAACGTGCATTCGAACGTGCACATGCGCGCGTCCGGCGAGGCTGGTGGCAGGTCTTTGTCGCAGCATTCGCAGTTTGGTTTCAAAATCATCATGGCATCGCCTCCGTATCATCTGTCACTAGACTACGCGATTGGCGAATGGCAGAAATGCCAATATGACATCAAAAACTGCCAAACCGCATCCCCCGGACATCCCCGCGAGGCTGGTCGTCTTTGTGGTGTATCCCGATATCGTGCTGCTGGATCTTGTGGGTCCGCTGCAGGTGTTTTCCCATGCGCCGGACCCGGTCACACGCGCAACGGGGTATGAGTGCGTGGTTGTTTCCGTCAGCGGAGAGATGACCACGACAAACACGGTTGTGACCATTCCAAGCCTGCCCATCTCCAGCGTGAAGAACCGGCCGATCCATACTCTGGTCGTTGTCGGCGGTGACGGCGCCATTCCGGGCATGCGTGACGCCGCGCTGGTCGACTCGATCAGAACGCTCGCGCAAAGCGCCCGGCGCGTCTGCTCTGTGTGCTCGGGCGCGCTGGTGCTGGCCGCAACGGGCGTGTTGGATGGGCGGCGTGCCGTCACGCATTGGGACGATTGCCGGATGCTGGCGGACAGATTTCCGCGTGTTCAGGTCGAGATGGATCCGATCTTCATCAAGGACGGTCATGTCTGGACATCCGCCGGGATCACGGCCGGCATCGACATGGCGCTGGCCATTGTGTCCGAAGACCTCGGGCGCGGCGCGGCCTTGCGAGTTGCCCGGTCAATGGTCGCGCAGATGGTGCGTGCCGGTGGTCAGTCGCAGTACAGCCCGGCCCTGCAACGTCAGGAAAGTGACGGCGCAGGACGCTTCGAGGCGCTGCATGCGTGGCTTGAGGACAACCTGCACACATCGCTGCGCGTCGACACCCTGGCCGCCAGAGCCGGCATGAGTGCCCGGACCTTTGCCCGGACCTATGCGCATGCAATGGGCACGACACCCGCAAAGGCCATTGAGGCGATGAGGGTCGAGAAAGCACAGACCCTGCTGGAAACGACTTCGATGAGCCTGAAGCAGATTGCGGCGATGTGTGGCTTCAAGGATCATGATCGTATGCGGCGCGCCTTTTCACGGCTGCTGAATGTCTCGCCATCAGAGTATCGCCAGAATTTCCGGGGTCCGTAGGCGGCACATCGGGCCATCCGGCGGCTTTCTGTACGCGATGGCCTCGCCTTCCGCGTCGCACAAACACATCTTAAATACATTATTTCAATATCTTGAAAGAACTTATTTATGTAGAAAAGCCGTCTGTTTCGGTCGAAACGATCCTGCCCGATCCGGTCCTCATGCCTCTACGAACAGCCCACTTCGGCTGTAGGCTTCTTCCTCGGGCGTGAAATGAGGCGCCTGATCCTCGTAGGTCGGGTCAAACCTGTAGGTGCGTTCCAGAAACTGACCGGCTGCCAGAGCCTCTTCGAGATCGCGCACCGGGCCTTGCGCGTCGTCCAGCAAGGTGGCCACACTGGGCGATCCGGACATCATCTGCATTCCGCGCCAGCGTCCGCGCAGCGATGCAAGCCGGCCGACCGGCGTCAGCAACCGGGAAAAAGGCGACAGCCGCGCAACCGAAACTTCCTTTTTGCCGGATGCACGCGTGCGGGCCAGTTCCTCGCTCAGACTTGGCCAATAGCGGCTGGCATAGAACGCACGCTCATCTCTGTGGAACCAGGCCTCGGTCCGCGTGATTGACGAAGACACTGCATTGTGCAGCTTCCAGAGAAACAGTCGAAGCGACGGCCCATCGGTGATTGTGGCGAGCTTTCCGGCAACAGACGCGTCGAACCCCTCTTCGGCCTCGTCGCATCCCAGAACCAGGTATTCCAGCGGATAATACTCTGCCTCCCGATTACGGACGACATACCGGTTCAGATGGTAGCGGCAGTAAGGACACGGATACATTGCCGCAAACAGTCGGAAGAAGTCCTTGAACAGGGCGATCAGCGCTGCCTGATCCGCCGCATCCCGGCTGCAGATGATCTCGGCGGTCGTATGCAGAAACCGCCACGTCGCAGGCCCGATGAAATAAGGAAAACTGACGCGCATGGTCGCATCGCGCACATCGGTGCGTCCGACATAGACGTCAAGGAATGCGATATATTGTGACAGAAACCCGCTGTCGCGTCCGAACTCCACGCGCTCTCTTTGTTTTTGCACACCGTTGAGATAGTGCCGCGTCAGACGCCACGCCTGCCGCATCATCAGCTTCTGCTGCGGGCGACACGTCTCGAAATGCGCCATCTCGGGCGCGCCGAACCTGTCGAATTCTCCCGCCGCGCGCGCCGAGGCCATCCAGCGGTCCAGCGCGGGGCCGTCCGGCACCGTATTGCCCTCGATATCACTGGCTGATCCGACGCTGCAGGCGGCCAGCAGTTTCGGCATGAAATCCTCGTACCAGAACGCACTTGGCATCATTGCGCCGTCGATCTGCTCTTCGGCAGTGTCGAGGATGACACGGTTCCAGGCCCGAAGGTAATCACCGGCCTGATCATCGGGCTGATCACCGGCTTGCGCGTCAGACGGCGTTGGGGGATCGTGCAAATCCAGCGTCAGCAGCCGATTCAGCTCGTGCAGGTCAAGCGAACCGCCGGCCAGATCGGCCGGTGTCAGGTTTTTTCTGCACAGTGTAAGCGCACATTCAACCAGTGCGCCAAACACATGACGGGTGGCCGATGTGGTTTCGCGTTCGGCCTGCATCGCCGTGGCGGCAGCGCGCATTTCCGGCGTCTTGTCGACCGAGTCCCAGGTGTCGATCCGGACCTTGAGCCGTGCGATTTCTTCGCGCAGGGCGCACGTGAGGTCGTCCAGAACATCAAAGCAGGCCGGTTCAACAATACCCAACGCCTTATAGAGCGCGATCGCGCACTCGGTGAAATCCGCACAATCCGTAATCTTGTAGGGCATCGTCTTGGCCGAAAGATGCGACTCGTAGTTCGCGGCGAAATTCTCGCGAAAGCTTCTGTACGCCGCACCCTGCAGCAGCCGGAAAAGACCGATCTGCATTTGCAGACGGGACGTGCCTTCGCCCTGTCGCGCATGCCCGTCCCGGCGTTGCGATGAATTCGGGACAGGTGGCGGCGCGGCTTCGAGAGGCGCAAAATCGCCTGAAGACACATGGGCATCCCGCAACCCCCTCGGGTGCGGTTCCTGGTCTTCAGGGACCAGAGCGCAGAAGCCGTCAAATCCGATCGTGCCGCTTCCGTCCGCGTCGGCTGCGTCCAGCAGGCGCGCCGTCTGCGCATCGTCAATCCCGAATGCAAGCAGAACATCGCGCAGTTCGTCACGCGTGATCTGCCGGTCGCCATCCTCGTCAAAGAGATCGAAGGCAACGATCAGACGGCTTTTTGGATCACCCCGGAGGGATGCAACCGTCGCCAGAAACTGTGTGCGCGTCACACTCTGCCGCTCGGGGATCTCACTCATCATGTCCCTGACATGCCGGGCATCAGGATCTTCGCCGATGTCCGCAAGAGCCTGGCGCAGGTCTTCGCCGGACACGGCATCGCGATTGCCCGAAAAACGCTGCCACAGGGCGTCGATATCTTCGAAACGAACCGGATGTGCCATGTTCCTGGCCTGACGGCCCGCCACAAGAGCAGAACCTTGATGCGTCAACTGCCCTGCGATCGGTCCACAGGCTTCCCTCCCGCTGTTTTACATCAGAGTTGCAGTTTAAAACCTTATTTTTGATAATTTAAATTCAGAATCATGTAAAACACGACCCATACCACGGACAGGATAAGACGCTATGTGTGTTTTCTGCCAGAGCGTGTTGTCGCGTCATAAAACCAGTCATCATCGTAAGGATACCACCAGTCCTGCTCGACAGCGACAGGATCAATGACCGCCATCTTGGCATTGCGAAAGGCGTCAAGCCCCTGCTGACCGAGAGCCCGGCCGAGACCAGACCGCTTGACGCCTCCGAACGGCAGGGCGTCATTGTCGACCAACGGGTTGTTGACCCAGACCATACCCGCTTCAAGACGCCGCACACCGCTTATTGCTTCTGCCAGATCGTCGGTGAACACGCAGGCCCCCAGGCCGAACTCCGAGGCATTGGCGCGCTCAAGTGCCTCGTCAAAGCCGGCAACCCGTACGACCGACACGACCGGGCCGAACACCTCTTCGTGAAGAACGGACATGTCGTCGGTCACGTCGGTGAGTATGGTCGGCGCGTAGTACCAGCCCGTGTCGAGATCCTCTGGAACATGACCGCCAAGCGCAACCCGGGCCCCCTTGGCAACCGCATCGCTGATCAGGGCAATCACCCGGTCGCGCGCGCCCTCAGAGACCATCGGACCAATTTCGGCGATGTCCAGCCCGTATCCCACGCGCAGTCGTCGCGTACGCTCAACCAGGGTTGCAACAAAGACGTCGTGCACCGCCGTGTCGACATAAACGCGTTCCGTCGAGGTGCAGACCTGACCCGATTGCAGGAACCCGGCCGTCACCACACCTGCCGCCGCCACCTCGATATTGGCGTGACGCGACACGATGCAGGGATCGTTGCCACCCGCCTCGATGATCGCGGGTTTCATCTGCTCTGCGGCCGCCACGGCCACAGCGCGACCGGCGGTGACCGATCCCGTGAAGGCCACCACATGAGTTTTCGGGCTGCGCACAAGGGACCGGCCCACGTCCGCGTCACCCGGCAGACATGCAACAAGGCCCTCGGGCAGCGCCGAAAAGAACGCCATGAAGGCCATCGTGCACAGCGTGCCCACCGGCGATGCCTTGAGCACCACACCATTGCCCGCCGCCAGAGAGGCCGCGATTGTCCAGCACCCCAGAATGAGTGGAAAGTTGTAGGGAACAATATGCACGCTGACACCCATCGGCTCTTGCGTGACGTATTGAAACGACCCCGGCTGCATCGGGCCCGCGATCCGGCCCGCATCATGGCGGGCCAGTTCCGCATAATAGCGAAAAACCGGCGGGATATTGGCGATTTCACCGATGGCTTCGGGATAGGGTTTGCCCGTCTCAAGGGTCATGAGGCGCGCCACGTCGTGCATATCGCCCTGTTCGATCGCGCTGGCAAGCTGGTGCAGAACGCGGGCGCGGGCCTTGGGATCGGTGGCGGCCCACGCCTTTTGCGCCACGGTCACGCGGTCCAGAACGTCCTCGACGAGGTCCGGGCCCGGCAGGCCGTAAACGCCAACCTGTTCAAGGGTACCGGGGTCATGGATCGGCACGCCGTCACCGGCAACCGGATGATGATCCGGGGTCAGAAAGTAGCTTGCGCGGAATGGTTCGAATGGCATGCTCGGCCCTGTCTATCGGATCATGTAGACCTTTTTCACTGTCTCGTGCACGGTGCATACACCTGTCCAGTCTTGCGGGAAAAAGGCGATCGTGTCCGGCGTGATCTCGATGACCTCGCCGGTGTCGCGCTGGTAGGTGCAGCGCCCTTCCAGAAAATGACAGAACTCGTCCCGCGTCACGTGGCAGTCCCACCTGCCCGGCGTGCACACCCACACCCCGCATTCCGACCGTCCCTCCGGCCCCTTGTGCAGAAGCTTGCCGGATGTGTGCGATGTGCCCTCGATCATGGTCGGGACAGCCCCCCAATCGGCGAGGTCGTCTTGCTGCAGCGGCTTGTGCATCACCGGTGTCTGCGCGGGCCTATCCATTGACAATGCCCGTCAAAATCTCGGCGGCCCGACTTGGCCCGTGGCGCGACTGCATATGCGCCGACGTGGCCTGAAGACGCTGTTTCATGGCGTCGTCGGTCAGGCAGCGTTCGATCGCGTCGGTCAGTTGCGCATCGGTCCAGTCATAGCGGTGAAATCCGAATCCGTGCCCGGTTTCCTGCACCCGCGTGGCATTGTCGTGCCCGTCCCACACATACGGCATGATAATTGCGGGTTTTCCAAAATAGAGGCATTCGGTGAAAGAGTTGTTGCCGCCGTGGTGGATGACCAGATCCACCAGTGGCATGACAGAGGGCTGCGGGTACCAGCCTTCGATGTGGCAATTGTCCGGCACATCGCCGTCCGCATAGCTGTCAGCATAATCGCCGACATTGACCAGCGCGCGGTACGGCAGGGTCGAGAGCGACTTCATGATCCTCTTGAGCAGCTCTGTGTCCCCCGCCCCGAGCGAGCCGAACGAGACATAGATCAGCGGCTTGTCATTGTTGGCCCTGAACTGCGGCACCTCATAGGGCGCTTCCTGGCGCACGCAGCCCTCAAGATACTGGAACCGCGCCGGGTCCAGAGGCACCTCGCGGTCGAACTTCACCGGTTCGGGGTAAAGCAACAGGTTCATGGTGGGTGAGGCCTCGAAGAACTCGCCGATCTCATAGGGCGCTTCCCCACACCTGGCCAAAAAGGCGTTGTAGTCGTCGTGGATCGGCTTGATCACCTCCTTGAATCGCGCGTCATAGGCCTTCATGCAGGCCAGATCGTTCACCCCGCACCCCGACAGGTGCGGAGGCACCTTTGGGTCCGGAATTTCATTTTCCGAACATGAGATGATCCGCACCCAGGGCACGCCATACTGCTTGATCGCAGGGAACATGATCACGTTGTCGACGCAAATCATGTCCGGTTTCACTTTGGCGAGCACGCCCGGCAGATCCTTTTCCGCCCATTTGGCGCTGTCGACGATCGCCTCCCAGCATTCCTTGACGTAGTTGTCGATCTGGTCGATCGGCGACTTGCGGAAATTGGGGATATGGCCGTTGATGAAATCTTCCCAGAATTTTGCCATCACGTCCGGGTCCATCGGCTCTGACAGGGCCACGGGATGCGCCTCGAACCCGTAGCCTTCATAGACCTCGACAAAACCCGGATCGGACAGGAACACCGCCTTGTGCCCCATTTTTTCGCACGCCTGCGCGATCCCAACGGAGTTGAGTGCAGGGCCGAACGCGGCCTCGGGAAAGAATGCGATAGTTTTCTGTGACATGGTCCACCCTCTCGTGACAGTCAGTGCGTCTCTGGTTTCAGTATGCGTGTGTCTTCCGGTGCCCAGCAGCAATAGACGGTCGCGCCCGGTTCCAGTGGCGTGTCCGTGGTCTGCGAGACCGGGATGCGCGCGGCGATGTGGGCCCGTCCGCACGGGGGCGTGACATGCACGCTGACATCCGTGCCGTGATAGGCCAGGTTGGTGATTGTGCCTTCGACACTGTTCTGTCCGTCCACCTGCGGCGTTCTGGACAGCCTCACCCGTTCAGGTCGCACGGCCAGCACGGCCGGCCCGGTGATGTCGCCCGCGCCGCGCAGAACCCCCAGATCCGGCACCGTGACCCCGTCCGGGGCCGCCGTGCCTTCAAGAAAGTTCATCTCACCGACAAAACGGGCCACGAAATGGCTGCCCGGATGCTCGTACAGCTCGTGCGGGGTGCCGACCTGCGCCACCTGTCCGTCGCGCAGCACGGCGATCCGGTCGGCCATGACCAGCGCCTCATCCTGATCGTGCGTCACCACCAGAAACGTAATGCCGGCCTCGTGTTGCAGACGTTTGAGTTCCAGTTGCATTTCCTCGCGCAGCTTCTTGTCGAGCGCGGACAGAGGTTCATCCAGCAGCAGCACCCTGGGCCGCTTCACAAGCGCCCGCGCCAGGGCCACACGCTGGCGCTGGCCGCCGGACAGCTGATCGGGTCTGCGCGCGGCGAATGCCCCCAGTTGCGCACCGTCGAGCGCATCCGACACGCGCGCGCGCACCTCATGTCGGGGCAGCTTTTCCATCTCGAGCCCGTAGGCCACGTTCTGCGCGACGCTCATATGCGGGAACAGAGCGTAGGACTGAAACATCATGTTGATCGGACGATGGCGCGGCCGCCAGCTGGTGATGTCCTGCCCTCCGACGACCACTTTTCCCGCATCCGGCATGTCGAACCCGGCAAGCATGCGCAGAAGCGTCGTCTTGCCGCACCCCGACGGCCCGAGAAGCGCGAACAATTCGTTGTCGCGGATATCGAGCGAAACGCCATCGACCGCCGTGACCGAACCAAAACGCTTGGTCACGTCGCTCAGTTGCACCCCACCCGTCATTGCGTGAACACCCGCCGGTCGGCCCGCTGGGCCATCAGGACCAGCGTGAAGGACACCAGCATCACGATCGTGGCCATGGCGTTGATCTCGGGCGTCACGCCGAAACGGATCATGGAATAGATCTGCATCGGCAGCGTGGTCGAGCTTTGCCCCGCTCCGGCGGTGAAAAACGCGATGATGAACTCGTCCACGGACAACGTGAAGGACAGCAGCGCCCCCGCAATGACCCCCGGCGCAATGGCCGGCAGAAGAACGCGGCGGAATGTTGTGAACTCCGACGCGCCCAGATCCGCGCTGGCCTCCAGAACCGAATGATCGAAATGGCGCATCCGCGTGCGCACCACGGCGACCACGAACGCAATGTTGAAGACCACGTGACTGAGGATGATCGAATGCAGGCCAAGCGTGAGGCTGATCGCGGTGTAGAAGCTGAGCAGCGCGATGGCGAGTACGATATCGGGGATGATCATCGGCGCAAACAGGATCGCATCGAGAAAGGGCGAGCTGCGCCGGGTTTCCACGCCCACCGCCAGCAGCGTGCCGATCACCGTGGCCAGCGCGGTCGAAACCAGCGCCACGATCAGCGTGTTGCGCGCCGCGCTGAGGATCGGCTCGTCGCTGAAAAGCTTTCCGTACCATTCCAGTGAAAAGCCGGTCCAGACCGTGGGCAGCCCGGCACGGTTGAAGCTCAGGACCATCAGCACCAGCACGGGTATGTAGAGAAACCCGAAAAACAGGCCGAGATGCAGCTTCAGTCCGGGGTTCATGCGCCGCGCCATCAGCGGGCCGCCTCGCCCGCCGCGCGCCGCGCCACCATCGCCTGAGCGAACAGCAGGATCATCATCAGCGCGATCAGGAACATCGACAATGTGGCGCCGAACGGCCAGTCGCGGGCACTCAGGAACTGGTCGTAGATCAGATTGCCCACCATCTGCAGCCGCCCGCCTCCCAGCAGATCAGGCGTGATGAAATTGCCAATCGACAGCACGAAGACAAACACGCCCCCCGCCGCGATGCCCGGCACGGTTTGCGGCACGATCACCCGACGGAACGTGACCCAGCCCGGCGCGCCAAGGTCTTCGGACGCCTCGATCGTTTCACGGTTGATGCGGTTGAGCGAGGCATAGATCGCCAGAACCACGAAGGGCGTGTAGTTGTAGACCAGCCCGACCACGACCGCGAACGTGTTGTACAGAAGCGGCAGAGGCTCTTCGATCACCCCGATTGCCGCCAGCCCGTTGTTGATCAGACCCTCGCGGTTCAGCATCACGATCCAGGCATAGGTGCGGATCAGGTAGTTCGACCAGAACGGCAGGATCACCAGGATCAGAAGCGCCGTCTGCCACCGGCGCGGGGCGCGGGTGATGGCAAACGCGGCCGGATAGGCGATCAGGATCGCGATCAGTGTCGCCAGTCCGGCAATCTTGGCCGATTGCAGGAAAATGCCCAGAAACAGCGGATCGGCGGCGCGGCGAAAGTTCTCCAGCGTGAAGGTGTAGTCAATGCCGCCATAGACGCCCCTCTCGAACACCGAATAGGTGAAGATCAGCGCACAGGGCACGACCATCAGCAGCGCAAGCCAGCCAAGCCCCGGCCCCAGTAGGATTGCCGTTTTCAAACGCTGTTTCATAGACGATGCCTGCGGAACGTCAGATGGCGTCCGCCCCGGGCGGGGCAGACGCGCCAAGGCCGGTTTACTGCGCCGCCATGATCTCGGTCACGGTGCGGGCAAAGGCCTTTTGCCCCTCCCCCAGATCGCGCAGCTGTTCATACCGGGTCATGTCGGCCGGTTGCATCGCCATGTTCGGAAACCCTTCCAGCAGGCTGGCGTCAAGCGCCTCCATCGCCTTCTGGTTGGGTGTCTTGTACAGGATGTTGGACGCCACCCAGACACCGGTTTCCTGGCCCAGAACGTAATCGACAAAGGCATGCGCGGCGTCCGCATTCTCGGACGCGGATGTGACGACGATCGTGTCCACCCAAAGATCGGTGCCTTCTTCCGGGATCACGTACTTGATGTCCGCATTCTCGGCGATGCCGTAATTGCACCAGCCGTCCCATGCCTGCACCAGTGTCGCCTCGCCGGAGACCAGTTTCTGGTAGAAGGTCGTATCGTCGTAGGACAACAGGTTCTGTTTGGCGGCGATCAGCATGTCCCGGGCCTCGGCCAGCGTTTCGTCCGAAGTGTCATTAAGCGACTTGCCCAACGCCAGTGCAGCCGCCCCCATCAGCCAGCGGTCAGTCGACAGCATCGTGACTTTGCCCTTCAGATCATCGGAGGGAGACAACAAGTCATTCCATGACGTCGGTTCGTCCATCATGTCCGAACGATAGCAAAGACCGGTTGTCCCCCAGGCATAGGGCACCGAATAGGTGTTGCCCGGATCGTGCGACAGTTGCATGGCTTCGTCATAAAGGTTTGCCATGTTGGGCACCTTGGCATGGTCGATCGGCGCCGCCAGTCCCAGATTGTTGAGCGCCTCTGCAAACGGAGACGACACGAACAGCACATCGTACCCCTCGCCGCCACCTGCAACGACCTTGCCCATGATCTCCTCGTTTGTGCCGTGCAGGGCAAGCTCTGCCTCGATCCCCGTCTCCGCTGTGAATTTCTCAAGCAGATCGGCCGGCATGTAGCCATCCCAGTTGGAGATAACGATCTTGTCCGCCAACGCGGCCCCCGACATGGCCACAACCGATACAGCCGCCACCGCCGATACCCTGGCAACAGCCGATCCCATGCGTGTCACTTTCCCGGTCTTCATTGCGTTCTCCCTGATCTTTTTTCGTCACATCTGCGTTTCAGGGTATTTTCATCGCATTGCATGGACAATGGCAATCTTCCCTGCCCCGAAATTAAGAGGCTCAGACATCGGGCGGCCGTCACCCGATGGCAAAGCATCCAGGGAAGAGGGCGCGCGCGGCCACAATGCTTCGGCCCGGCCACAAGACAAGGCCGGCGCGCCCTGGTCGGGCGCAGTGACGGACAACACCGGGAAAAAAGAGGGTGCGCGCGGGCCGTTTCAGGCGAACGCGGCGCGCCGCCGACGCCCCGCGACACCCAGTGCACCAATCCCGGTCAGCATCAGCCACACGCCAAGCGGCAGCGGCACGGCAGCCGGACCTCCGGGGCCGTCGGGATCGACGATGAACGAGGCGCCCCGCACGGTCTCAAAGCCGGTGAGGGAAAACTCCTTGTCGAAAAGATCGAACGTCAGGAAATCCTCGGTCAGCGGGATCGTCTTTTCGAACAACGGCCCCAGCGTTTCGTTCAGCACGTTCACGATGCCGAAATCAATCGACGCGCCAATCTCGAACAGGCTCGCCGTCAGGTCGAAGCCCAGCGACAGACCGGTTGTGTTCATCAGGCTCGACACAACGCTGAACAGCGGTGTGAACTCTGTTTTTTCGAACACCTTGAAGTCCGGCAGATTTTTCCAAAGGCCGCTCCAGGAACTGACTTTTCCGGATCCGCTGACCTCGACTTCCTTGTCGAAACTCAGATCGACATGAAGATCGCTGACAAGCTTGAGATTCTGAAAGACATCCAGCGACGGGCCGACTTCGACGTCATAGGCGTTGGCCGTCACCGACAGAGGCCCAAGACCAATGCTGAAGCCGCCCACCGGGATGATCGGGACAACCGCGTCCAGATCAATTCCCGCGCTCAGGAAATCCGAGCGCAAGCCGAGATTGATCTCGTCACCGGACAGACCGGCGGTGCCGCTGTCCTCGGGAAAGACAATGCTGGCAGAGGCCACTTTCGTCGAGATATCGATCGGCACTCCGGCCTTGATGGTCGTTTTCTTCTCGGAACCGTCCTCGTTCTTCGACGTAACCGTGACCGAGACGCTTGGCCCTGTGACCGAAACGCCTGCGCTCAGCTCGGCCGTCTGGTCAAGAAGTCCCTGTTCGATTGTCACGCCGGGAATGAACCCGTCCAGGTACCGCACACCGCTGGGATCAATGCCCACGATTTCTTGCCGCTGCACGCCGGTGTCAATGACCTTGAGCGTACCGGTCTCTTCGCAACCCGCTCCGAAAAAGCAGAACTCGCCGGACACGCCAAGATCGAGGTCCAGATACGTGCCCAGGGACGCCCCGGCGGTCGGCGTCTGTGCCGACAATTCGCCATCGACCCATTCGCTGAGCGGGTTAAGGTTGAATGCCTCACCGACTCCGACATCGGGGATGACCGCCTGCGCCCGGTAGTCAAGATCGGCGTTGACCGAGCCGCCATCCAGAAGATAGCTGACCTCCGCTCCGATAAAACCATCGGAACTGGCGGTCACGCTGGCGCCGGTGCGCGTGTCAATCGTGACGGTCTTGTTGTTTCGACTGGGTTCACTGCCGCAGAAGATATTGACCGTCGACTTGCACGTTTTCCAGGCAAACCAGAGCGGGTTTGTCGGGATCGTCGAGGATGTGACCGAGCCGGCAATGCCGTTGATCGTCTGACTGCCACTTATGTCCACGCCAAGCCGCTCTGTGCCCTCGAACCGCGTGGCGTTGCCTTCTCCCCACATGCTTTGGGGTGTTTCCGTCGTGAACGACAGTTTTCCGGAGTCGTACACCGTGCCGGCGCTGAGAGGGCCTGCCGCCAGGGCGCATACAATGAAAAAACTCTTGAATCTCAATATTTTCAAAGTCACATCTCCAAAATGGGCAAGTCGAAAAGAAAAAATGCAAGCCTGCAGTTTGCGTCCGGCTTCACGCTCAGCTTATGCAAGAATTGGCGCAAAAAATCAGATTGTTTTGGGATGAACTGGCCGATATTACTTGTTTAATGCCATTTTGATCTGAAAATAGGACAAAACTCCGAAATGCCACCGCACGCTGTCCTGTTTTGTTGATTTTGCTCGTATGGATCGATTCGACGCCGCCATCCTGAACGCGCTTCAGCAAAACGCCCGCCTGACGGCAGAGGCGCTGTCGCGACTAGTCGGCTTGTCTTCTGATGCCTGCCGCAAGCGGCTTGCGCGTTTGCGTGCATCAGACGTGATCGAGGCGGAAGTCGCGATCGTAAACCCCGATCAGGTCGGGCGTGGCCTCATTCTGATTGTGGAAGTCTCCCTTCAGCGCGAACAAAAAACGGATCTGGCGCATTTCAAGGAACGCATGCGCGCTGCGCCCGAAGTCATGCAGTGCTACTACGTGACGGGCAATGCGGACTTTGTTCTGATCGTCTCTGCCAGAGACATGGCCGATTTCGAAAGATTCACGTCAGACTATTTCTTTGAGGAAGAAAATGTTCTGCGGTTTCGCACCAGTGCCGTCATGGGACGCGTCAAAACCGGCTTTACCGTGCCAGTCGAGCCTGACAGGTAATCCGGCCCCGTGTTGCGCCGGCACGCCCGTCGCTGCGGCGGGGCAAAGACCCCGCCACAGGGTTGATCCGGCCTACTTCTGAAGCTCTGTCCAGATTGCGGTATAGAACTCCTGCGCCTCCGCCGGGCACGCAAGCGTGAACTTGCCTGCGGCTTTCAGATCTTCAGGAACAACGATTTCCGGTGCCGTCTTCATGTCGTCCGGCATGAAGGCTTCGGACCCGTCAATCCCGTTTGCATACCGGGCAAAGGCCGAGATCATGGCCGCATTTTCCGGGTCCATGATGAAGTTCAGAAACGTTTTCGCGTTGTCGACATTCTGCGCGTCCGAAAGAATGGCCACGCTGTCCATCCAGACCGGATAGCCTTCCTTCGGATAACCATAGGCCACGTCGGGATTGTTCACCCGTGCCCGGAAGGTCGAGCCGTTCCAGTTGACCGATGCCATGACGTCGCTGTTGGACAGCTTCTCGGTCATGCCGTAATCCATGCTCATCCATTTCGGCTTGGCCTCGATCAGCACATCCCTTGCTTTCTTGAGCATTTCCTTGTCGGTCGTGCAGGGTTCGCCGCCCACGTAGAAAAGCGCAAGGTTCATCACATCCTGCATTTCAGGCACGACATTCACCTTGCCGACAAGTTCTTCGGGCGGGTCAAGCCAGATTGAGGATGTGTTGATATCGCCGTCATACACGCTTTTGTTCACGGCAACGCCGGTCGTGCCCCACTGCCACGGAACCGACCATTCCCGTCCGGGATCCCAATCGACATTCTTCCACTGTTCGGAAATGTTTGTGTAGTTCTCCATCTCGGGGATGCCGGGCTTCATGATAAGCCCTTTTTCCACATAGACCGGGATGTAGCTGTGGCTTGGCACCACGATGTCGAACCCGTGCCCGCCGGCTTCGACTTTTGCCAGCGCGGTGGTGTTGCTGTCGTAATCCGTGATCGTCACCTTGATGCCGGTTTCGGCCTCGAACTTCTCGATCATTTCGGGGCTGGTGTAGTTGCCCCAGTTGTAGATGTTCAGTTCTCCTTCGGCCTGCGCTGCTCCGACAAGCGCAAAGCTCGCCACCACGGCAGTCATCAGTCTGTTCATCGTAGTCTCCCTCTTTGAAAGTGTTTCAGCATCATTCCTTCTTGCGCGTGAGCACGAAAAACGCGGTCAGCAGCACGATTGTAAGCGCCAGAAGTGCCGTTGAAATCGCATTCACTTCCGGTGTCACGGCCCGCCGCAACTGGCCCAGCATGTACGTTGGCAACGTATCCTGTCCGGCGGATTTGACAAACTCTGTAATGATCACGTCGTCGAGCGATATCACGAATGCCAGCATCGCGCCCGCCGCGATACCCGGCATCATCAGAGGAAGAGTGACATGACGGAACGTCTGCAACGGGGTCGCATAGAGGTCCGCCGCCGCCGTTTCCAGCGACAGGTTCATCCCCTCAAGCCGTGCCCGGATAGGAAGATAGGCAAACGGCACACAGAAGGCCGAATGCGCCAGAATAAGGTAGAGCAGACCGGTGTAGCCGGTTGCGACCTTGATGGCGGCGAAGAAAATCAAGAGCGCGACGGCGGTCACGATCTCCGGGACCATCAGCGGCTGGTTGATCAGCACATAGATAAAGGTCTGCCCCTTGAAACGCCCCCGGCGCGTTGTGCCAAGCGCCGCCATCGTCGCGACCGTTGTGGAAATGAACGCCGCGGAGGTGGCCACGACAAGCGATCGCACCGTGGCTTCCTGCACCTGCACGTTTGCCCAGGCTTCCTCGTACCACCGCAGTGAAAACCCGCCCCACAGGGCAACGGATTCAGAGGCGTTGAATGAATACACAACCAGCGTCAGAATCGGCGCGTACAGCAAAAAAAACGCGGTGATCGCGATGGCCGTGAATCCTGGAAGCGCGGTGACGGAGAAGGCTTTGACCCTAGCCATCGCGGTCATCCCGCGACGTCACTCTGACATAGAACACCAGCGCAACCAGTACGATCATGAGCAACAGAAGAGACAAGGCAGCGCCCAGCGGCCAGTTCCGGCCCTGCCCGAACTGCAACTCGATAAAGTTGCCGATCATCATGTTCTTTCCGCCGCCCAGAATGCGCGGCGTCACATAGGCCCCCAGAGACGGCACAAACACGAGAATGGAGCCTGCGACGATCCCCGGCTTCACAATCGGCAGGATCACGCTGCGCAGCACTTGCCAGCGCGTGCCGTACAGGTCGTACCCGGCCTCTACCAGTCGAAAATCGAACCTGTCGATTGCGGCATAAAGCGGCAGCACCATCAGCGGCAGATAGACATAGGCCATGCCGACCAGAACGGCCGTATCGGTGTACAGGATCTGGATGGGTTGCTCGATCAGACCCAATCCGATCAGGGCCGTGTTGAGCAGCCCCTGATTGCGCACCACCTCCATGATAGCGAATGTCCGGATCAGCAGGTTCGTCCAGAACGGGATCGTGATCAGAAAAAGCCACATCGCTCTTTGGCTGACCGGCCGCGTGGCGATGAACCAGGCCGTGGGAAAGCCGACAGCGAACGTGATCAGCGTGGTCAGAACCGAAAGTTTCACCGAACGCCAGAGAATCGTCAGATGCGCATCGGCAAGAGACAGCGTGTCGTCGAAGATATCGCGCTCGAAAAACACGCGAAACCAGGCTTCGGTGGTGAAGTTCCAGACAACACCCGAGTACTCGCCCGGCTCCAGAAACGCATAAACCACAACGATCAGCAGCGGACCCGATGCACCGATCAGCAGCAGCGCCAGAGCCGGCAGCGACAGGACCCATCCGGTCCGCGAGTTTGATGAAGATCCCGGCGCCATCTAATCCTCGAGCACGCGAACCGACCCGGGCACAAAGTCGAAGCGGACAAACTCGCCCTCATGCAGACCCACATCGCCCGACGGCGGGCTCTGCATGCGCGCCACGATCTCGGTGTCGTCGCTCACCCGAAGATGGCAATGCGTGTCGGTTCCGAAATAGACCGTGTTGGCGACGCTGGCCTGCAACGCACCTTCGCCGATCCGCACCTGTTCCGGCCTGACGGCAAGAACCACATCCGCGCCATTCGCCGCGCCATTCAATCCCGCCGCCTCGATCAGATCACCGGATGTCAACCGCACCTGATTTTCCTCAACAACGCCCTTTAATATGTTGGTTTCGCCGATAAAATCGGCCACGAACCGATTGACGGGTTTGTTGTAGATGTCCCGCGGAGATCCAATCTGCAGGATCACGCCATCGCGCATCACGCCGATCCGGTCGGACATGGTCAATGCCTCTTCCTGATCGTGGGTGACAAAGACAAAGGTGATCCCGGTCTCGTTCTGCAGGCGCTTGAGCTCGATCTGCATGTCCTTGCGCAGCTTCAGGTCGAGTGCCGAGAGCGGTTCATCCAGCAGCAGCACCTCCGGTTCGGGTGCAAGGGCGCGGGCCAGCGCGACGCGCTGCTGCTGACCCCCTGAAAGCTGCTGAGGTTTGCGCTCGGCAAAGGTTTCGAGCTGCACAAGCGCCAGCATTGCCTGAACGCGCGCCTCGACCTGGGCACCTGGAACACGGCGCATGGACAGGCCGAAGCCAATATTTTCTGCAACCGACAGATGCGGGAACAAGGCGTAGCTCTGAAAAACGGTGTTCACGGGCCGCTGAAAGGGCGGCATCGCACTGATGTCCCGGTCTCCCAGCAGGATCGTGCCGCGCGTCGGTGTCTCGAAACCTGCGATCAGACGAAGCAAGGTGGTTTTGCCGCACCCCGAGGGTCCCAGCAACGTAAAGAACTCGCCTGTCTCAATGGTCAGGGACACATCGTCCAGCGCGCGCACCAGTTTGTCCCCTGAACCGTATTCCTTTCGAGCCGATTGCACCGTTACGGCTGTGCTCATTCTCTTCCCCCGGCCACCTTAGACTGCAACCTCTCGAACAAACCAAACCACATCAAGCTTTTTTCGTGTCGACGCCCTGTATCGCCGGCACATGCCCGAACCAGGGGCGCGCCCGCTCAAGATCTGCGCACAGCGTCATCAGGCGCGTGTCCTCTCCAAAGCGGCCCGCAAGATGAACGCCGACCGGCAGGCCGTCACCGTTGCGCCACAGCGGTACAGACACCGCGGGCTGACCACTGGCATTGAAGGCCGCCGTAAAGGGCGAATAGGCAAAAATACCATCCGGTCCCATCCGATACGCCAGATAGTCGTCGGTATGGTGCGCAAACCGCCCGACCGCCGCGGGCGGCTCGGCCAGTGTCGGCGTCAGCAGGATGTCGTAGTCTTCAAAGAAAGCCGCCATCTGGCGACCGTAGGAGTGCACGGTCTCCACGGCATCCAGATAATCGGACCCGCTGATCGTCGCGGCATAGGCGACCGCCCCCTGTGCGACCCCTTCGATATCGCCCTGTTGCAATCCGCGGCCCTTCCTGGCCAGCGCGCGCCGCACCCACGAGGCCGTGCCGCAGGCCACGATCCTGGTCCATGCCGACATCATGGCGTCGGTGTCGGCCTCTGCCGGCCGGGCCGGTGTCACGTCATGCCCCAGGTCCTGCAAAAGCCGGGCGGCATCGGCAACGGCTATCACGCAGTCGGGATGAACCGGATGTCCGGTCAGTGTCGTGTCGCACAGCGCAATGCGCAGTCTCTCCGAGGACCGTTCGATTGCCTCCATGAAACGGCAGGGCATCGGTGGTGGAAAATAGGGCGCGCCCAGATCCGGCCCGCAGACAACATCCAGCAACGCGGCGGTGTCACGCACGGAGCGGGTGAGAAAACCCTCGATCGCCATACCGGCCCAGCCCTCGCCGGCATAGGGGCCGTCCGGCACCATGGCACGGGTGGGCTTGAACCCCAGCAGACCGCAGTTGGAGGCGGGAATCCGCACCGACCCCCCGCCATCGCTGCCATGCGCGGCAGGCACGATGCCACCGGCGACGGCCGCGGCCGCGCCCCCCGATGACCCGCCCGGCGTGACCGACAGGTCCCACGGGTTGCGCGTGGGTGCTCCGTAAACCTTTGCTTCGGTTGCCGCGCCAACGCCCCCTTCGGGCGCGGCGGTCCGGCCGAATACGACAAGACCCGTCGCGGCCAGCCTCTCGTACACCGCAGAGTTTCGCGAGAACGCCGTGTCGCGCAACAGCTGCGATCCAAGACTGGCCGGAAAGGGTATCGCCTCTGCGCCCATGTCCTTGAGAAGGAACGGCACACCGGAGAACAGTCCCCCGAGCGGTCGCGTGCGCAACATGTCACGCGCCGTGGCGCTGTAGTCGTGAACAACCGCATTCAGAACCGGATTCACCTGCGCCATGCGCGCCAGAGCCGCATCCAGGACTTCGTCCGCGCGCACGCTGCCACCGGCGATGAGCGCCGAAAGACCGATCATGTCATGACTTCGATAATCTTCCACGAGTCGCAACGAAGCACGGAGTGCATTGTCACTCAACCACCGTCGTGACGAATGCCTCCAAAAACCCGGGCCAGTCGCGAACACTCTGCCTTGCAGATCGCAGGGTCGGCGGGGGTTGGCTGGTCCAGCGCCCGTCGCGCCGCCACATTTGCCTGCGGTACGGGGCTGAACAGGCGACAACCGCAGAGGTCCAAAGCCTTTCGCCTCTACCCTGAAACATCAGCAGAATGTGAAAGGCGCGCAGCACAGGAACGCTGCCCTGCGTTGCGCGACACTCTGCAGTTCAAGTTTATTGCGAAATGCTTCAGGTGAATTTTCGAAACAGCCGCGTTCGGTCAAAGGCCGCTTCCAGGGCATCGGTTCGCGCCGAAGCGCTTTCCCACAGCCTTTCCTGCACTGACGCAACGCTGCATTCCACGAGCAGCAGCAACGAGGCGATTGAATCCCATGCGGACGGCACCGCCACGCGCCCCGAGAACGTCAGCCGCGCAAAGGCGTGAATCGGGGACCTCCATGAATCGGTGAACAGAACCACCTCTGCCCCGCGCTCGTGACAGAGCTGCGCCATGTTCAATGTCGTGTTCTCGTACCGGCGAATATCGAAAACGACCAGAATGTCGCCGTCATGAACATCCATCATGTCGTGCAGCCACGTCACCCCCTCGGACATCAGCCGGACATCGGGGCGCAGCATCTGCAAATGAAGAAACAGGACCCGCGCCAGCGTTCCGGTTATGCGCCCGCCGGCAATGACGATTTTTCTGTCGGGATCGGCAAGAAGATCGCAAAATCGGTCAAACTCTCCAAGATCGACGTCCGTCAGCGATCTGCCCTGATTTTCAAGCGCTTGCCGGGAATACCGGGTCAGAATATGCTCTTCTGGTAGCTCGGTTTTCCAGACATTCCGCTTTGCGGCGGGGTCGGAAATCATCTCGCTCAGTTCTTCGCGCAAAGCTGACTGAAACTGTGCATAACCCTGCAGTCCCAGCTTTTGCACGAACCGTCCGACAGTGGGGGTCGACACGCCGGACTTCTGGGCAAGTTCGGTGATGCTGCACAGGCCAGAAATCGGATATCCATCCAGAATCGTGCGCATCAGTTGCGACTCAGACCGTGTCATTTCCGGTCGCAGCGCGTTCAGTTTCTCTGCAATCGTCACGGGTCGGCTCCGGCTGTCTGGGGTGAGATTGTACAAATTTGTACATCCCGAACAAGGCTGGTGATTTGTTCCCTGAAACCCTCTTGACGCGACCATGAAATCTGACGAATTGTTTCCAGGTGTCGATCGAGAGCAAATACGACGTCATTGCAGAACCGCACCTCGCAACGGCCGGATATCCGGCGCGGATCCTGCGCGAGGTTTGCATTGGCAGACCGCGCAACGAAGCCGAAACGCGCCGCGCCGTGTGCGCTGGCCTTCCTGGCCATCACCGCCTGTGCCGCTCTGCGTCGTTCCGCAGGGCTGTTCGGCGTTTTCCGCATATTTTTCAACGCATCATAGGAAGAAGTTCTAGTTTATCCGGGAGTGGCCGGCGCGGTGCGCGCAAGACACTCGCGACCCGTATCATCACGGCGCGGCAAGAGCCGGACGCACATGCACAAAGGCTGCACGGACTGCGCCCTGTCCCGTCCCTGCCGGGACGTGTCGGTCCGCGCATTCCCCGGGCGGTCCGATCATGATGCGGGTCGCGCACGCCTATGTCCGCGCCGTTGACGCGATCAATTATGCTCTCGGACGTGTCGTGATGTGGGGCCTTTTCGCGATGATGGCGATCCTGTTGTGGTCCTCGTTCTCAAAAACCTTTCTGCTGCCATCGCTCTGGACGCTCGAAATGGCACAGTTTGCGATGGTGGCGTATTACGTGCTGGGCGGACCCTATTCGATACAGATGGGGGCCAATGT
>JBCCHI010000060.1:0-22222 GCA_039028815.1 Pseudomonadota bacterium | reverse complement strand
GCACCGAAACGGTCGCCCAGCACGACCTCAGGCCGCGGGACGCCCGTCTTGGCGATATTGTCCATCGCCTCGTGCGGCATGGAATGGCAGTCGATCAGAATGGATTCTCCAAACATGGTGCGCGCTTGATCAAGCTCGGCCTTCAGAGCCTCATGATACGGGCGCCAGTAGGTATCAATCCGCCGTTGCGCTTCGTTTTGTGTGATCTTTCCCGAATAAATCATCTGCCCGTTGGCCACGACCCGCGGGATCACACCCAAACCTGACGCCACCCGCGGATTGTGCCCGTTCTTGCGCACGCCCTGAATCAGCGCCGGATCAAGTTCGGCCGGTGACCGGTTCAGATCGACATAGGCGCGCGGCGCACCTGCTTTGATCAGCGGCGCCCCGTACCGGGGGGCGCAGTCATAAAGATCATCGACAAATGCGTCTTCCGAGCTGCGCACGACCCGTTCATCCAGCACGGTGCTCTTCATGAATGTCCAAGGATACTCCCGACCGCTATGCGGCGAGGCGAACACAACCGATGTCGTGCGGCTCTGCGGATAAGCAAGTGAGAAAGCGTATTTGGACATTGCACCTCCAGAGCGGATAATAGCCGGAATTTGGGCGCCTAAAAGCCCTTGATCCACCATTCGAGTCCTTTTATACGCTCCCGTCACCGGAGCGAGACAGCGTGCCACGCACCCTATCTGCGGATCGCGCCGGTGATCGGGCGATTAGCTCAGTGGTAGAGCACTTCGTTGACATCGAAGGGGTCACAAGTTCGAACCTTGTATCGCCCACCACGTTTCATCGTTCCGCTCAGGCGGGATTATTCAAAGGGCGCCTCACGCGCCGCGACAAAGGAGACGACCGATGAAGGTCAAGAACTCGCTGCGGTCTCTGAAGAACCGCCATCGCGATTGCCGCGTCGTGCGCCGCAAGGGCCGCGTCTACGTGATCAACAAGACGCAGCGCCGCTTCAAGGCGCGTCAGGGCTGATACAAAACACGATCGGACAAGAGCCTCGCTGTCCCGGCGGGGCTTTCTTTTTTGCAGCCCGTTTCGTGAAACATCACGTCTGCTGGCCGTGTTGTGCGGGCGAGGATCATCGAGGGACTGATCAGGACCGAGCTGCTTGCGCTTGCCGAACTCTTCTGAATCGGGCAGCGCGAAGTCGATCTTCATCACCTCCGCCAGCCGGCCCGGGTCTGGCCTTTGGTGACAGCGACAATACTTCGACAGCAGGTTACCGGACGCGCTAGAGCGTTTCCATCACCATGATTTCACAGATAAAGTCCGGTTCCGTCGTAGGCATCATCTGAAAGGGTGCGCCTGTTTCGATCAGTCTGATTCGGTTGCTCTTTTCCAGCCGGTCAAAGACAGCTGCATACCCGCACGCCTGCCAGGTGCCTGTCACCGCTGCGAAAATTATCTTTCCACTCGGTCTGACAAGGCGGACATATTCATTCAGGCTTTCGCACGGGACTTGCGTTGTGGTTCCACAGGTCACAACGGCATCTGCGAAATCGGCGGCAAAGGATGTCTGTCTGCTCAGGTCGCATTGCGCAAGATCCGTGTAGAGGTTCTTGCCGCGTGCGACAGCCAGCATCCTTTCGGAATAATCCAGTGCGATCATCCGCCGGAAGCCTTTTGGCTTAAGCGCAGCAGCTACCAATCCGGTGCCCGCGCCGGCATCTATCACCAATGAATTCGGATCCAGATGGCGGTGCGCCATCTCTGCGAGATGTCCGGGGGCCGCGTAATCCTCGACCGAACCCACATCGCCGTCGTACCGGTCGGCCCACACATCGTATCTGCGGCGCATCTCACTGTTGTCGGGCGCGCGAATAACCCAGTCAACGCGCGCCTGTTTGCTGTCCGGTAGTTCATTCTCGGCCATGTTGTCGCTTGCCTCCTGTCGTCCCCCGTCAGGCAGATCACCGCATTCCGTGCGTGCGATCGTAGCCATTGACTGGCGGACTTTGCCAACCATGTAACGCGTCGCTTTCCGGCGTGAAGACTTCGACAAGCAGCGGATAGCAACGCGCCGTGTCGCTGGAGTGTTCTGATGAGCAGTCACCGCCTGGACACGCGCTGAGCGCGCCCAGAAGATCAATTTCAGCGAAAAACTCGATATGGTCGCCCGGACGCACCGGACTTGCCTTCATGAAATACTGGCCTGTGTTGCGGGTGAACCCGGTACACATAAAGACGTTGAGCACGTCGTGAACGTGGTGTTCCACATCGGCCGCAGTGAGACCACGCGCCTCCGCCAGAGCGCGGGTCAGGTTGGAGTGGCAGCAATAGTGATATTGCGTGCCGGACAGCAGGTTGCCTGTATAAGGGTCACACCGCGTGCCAATGACATCGTGCACGGAGCCTCCGAATTCGTCTATCCCGTACCAGCTCAGAGAGTCGGCGGTGATCGTCGCCATCGGGCGCAAGGTGGGAAACCCGGTCCACATCCGGTCTCCGACGTTCAGATGCGTGCCGTGCAACGCACGCGTTTTCCCGGAATAGAAACGCTCGGTCAGGTCATGCGCATTCCACAGGTTCAGGTCCCCGACCTGAGGGCCCTCGATACTGCTTATGCGAAAGAAAGAGCCTTTCGGAACCAGAAATGTGCGCGCATCACGAGGTGGCACAATGACGTCCGATGTCCTTTCGGCTGTGCGCCGCGCCGATGCGTATAACGCCAGATCAGGCTGGGGCAGCGTTTCGGTCGGGTAACAGATGACCGGTGCGACAGCCCGTCGCTGGTCAGCATCCTTTGGCGCGGTCATTTCACGTATCTCTCCCAACAGGTACCGGCACCGTTGCCATTGCAGACATGACGCAACCCTCGATCCGCCGGACTCAGGCGCGTTGCAGCCGATGCACCCGCATGGTCTTGTACATCAAGCGCCTGCGTCCTAACAAAATTCATGGCCAAAGTGAACAAAACCAACGATGCCGCATGGACCGCGCTTCATCGCGCGTTCCGGCGCGGCAACACCTATCTGGAAGCCAGGCTGAAATCCGCAGGCGCACCGGACCTGGACACACTTGCGGCCTTGCGGCTTCTTGCAGACAAGGGGGTCGACCTGTCGGCCAAGCAGATCGAAAAGGATCTGTTGCTTCCGCAATACGGTGTGTCTCGCCTTCTGGACCGAATGGAGCAGGACGGGCTGATTGCACGGAACGCTCTGCCGGCAGACAAGCGCATCAAACTTGTCCGTCTGTCGAAAAAAGGCGCGGAGTCATTGCGCGCGGCGCTGACAGAATACGAAAGCGCACTGGCCGATTTCTGGAGTGCGCGGATGCGTCCCGGGCAATCCTCCCGACTGTGCGACCTGCTGGCGCATCTCGACCGGGACGACGCCTGACGCATTCGGTCAGCGCGCGAAGTCACAGGGTTTGGCAGAACGCCGCGTAACCTGTCTGCATCGCCTGCACCCGGTCTTGGTCTGACGCCTCAGGCTGGCGGGCCGCGCTCTAAAGCCTTTCGCCTTTACCCTGAGACATCAGCTGAAGGTGAAAGGCGCGCAACATATGAGCATTGCTCTGCGTTTCGCGACACTCTGTGAGTCAGGTTTATCGCGAAGCGTTTCAGACCGCGCGCTCAAGCATCATTTTCTTGATTTCCGCAATCGCCTTGGCGGGATTCAGACCCTTGGGGCACGTCTTGGCGCAGTTCATGATCGTGTGGCAGCGGTATAGCTTGAAAGGATCCTCAAGATCGTCAAGCCGCTCTCCGGTTGCCTCGTCGCGGCTGTCGATGATCCATCTGTACGCATGCAGAAGCGCCGCCGGCCCAAGGTACTTGTCCCCGTTCCACCAGTAGCTCGGGCAGGATGTGGAACAACTCGCACACATCACGCATTCGTAAAGACCATCCAGCTTCGCGCGATCCTCGATCGACTGACGCCACTCCTTGGCGGGACGGTTGGTCTTGGTTTCAAGCCACGGCATGATAGAGGCATGCTGCGCGTAGAAATGCGTGAGATCCGGGATCAGGTCCTTGATGACCGGCATATGGGGAAGCGGATAGATTTTCACGTTCCCCCTGATCTCGTCCAGCCCGTAGATGCAGGCCAGTGTATTGATCCCGTCAATGTTCATGGCGCAGGATCCGCATATCCCTTCGCGGCAAGAGCGGCGGAAGGTCAACGTCGGATCAATTTCATTCTTTATCTTGATCAGCGCGTCCAGAACCATCGGGCCGCAGCGGTCCATGTCCAGAAAGTAGGTATCGACCCGCGGGTTCTGACCGTCATCAGGGTTCCAGCGGTAGATCTGGAACTTACGGACGTTTGTCGCGCCCTCCGGCTGAGGCCACGTCTTCCCGATCGTGATCCGGGAATTCTTGGGAAGCGTGAGTTGTACCATGTTTCCGTTTCTCCGATCAGGCCAGAAGCTTCAGACCATTCTCCGCGATACAGTTTACCGCCTCCGGTCGCGTCGAGATTTCAAGCACGGTCTCAACGGTCTGCTGTGTCACACCGGAATTCGCAGCACTGGCCAGCGAAATGATTTCTCCGGCCGAGGCGGCCTCGATCACGCAATCCGTGACCGGCGCGACGTTGACGCCGGGAAATCTGCTTTCGACCACACTGTTGACCACAGTCTTCGCCTGATCCTGCGCAAGGTTGTCGGCAACGGCGCAGCCACTCAGCACAGCCAGCAAAACCGCGGCCGGTCTCGCGGACCGGATGGCTTTTGCCCGGCTCAACACAAGAGTCCCCGTACATCATCGAAAACAGGCATCAAAACGTCCGCTCCTTCGGCGCAATTTTCTGAAGCTTGATGCCTCCCTCGATTTCCGCGGTGAGCGGGTCCACGATAATGGGGCGATAACTCAGATCGACGTCGTGACCATCTATCCGCGATACCGTATGAACGCGCCACTTGTCGTCATCTCGCTTGGCGTGGTCTTCGTGCGCGTGCGCTCCTCTGCTTTCCTTGCGCGCTTCTGCGCCGTAGATCGTGGCCAGGGCGTTGGGCATGAGGTTTGTCAGCTCCAACGCTTCCATCAGGTCAGAGTTCCAGATCAGGCTGCGGTCCGTCACCTTGAGATCATCCATTTTTCGCGCGATGCCATCCATCTTCTGAACGCCTTCAGCCAGAGACTTTGATGCGCGGAACACTGCGGCGTCGGCCTGCATCGTCCTTTGCATTTCAAGCCTCAATTCGGCCGTCGGGACAGTGCCGTTGGCGTTTCTGACGGTGTCGAACCTGTCAAGCGCCCGGTCGACCTGCGCGACATTGGTGGCGGGAACAGCGCTTTCGGCCTCCACCACCTTGCCGGCGCGAATTGCCGCGGCGCGGCCAAACACCACAAGGTCAATCAGCGAATTGGACCCAAGGCGGTTGGCGCCATGCACGCTGGCGCATCCGGCCTCGCCGACCGCCATCAGACCCGGCACGACATTGTTGGGATTGTTATGGGTGGGATTCAGAACTTCACCCCAGTAATTGGTTGGAATACCGCCCATATTGTAATGCACCGTCGGCAGGACCGGTATCGGCTCTTTTGTCACGTCCACCCCGGCAAAAATGCGGGCGCTCTCCGATATGCCCGGCAAACGCAACTGAAGCGCTTCGGCGGGCAAATGACTGAGATTGAGGTGAATATGATCACCATGCTCGCCCACGCCCCGACCTTCGCGGATCTCCATCGTCATGGATCGGCTGACATAATCGCGGGGCGCGAGATCCTTGTAGTTGGGCGCGTAACGTTCCATGAACCGCTCGCCCTCGGAGTTGGTCAGATACCCGCCCTCGCCGCGCGCGCCTTCGGTGATCAGACATCCGGATCCGTAAATCCCGGTGGGGTGAAACTGCACGAACTCCATGTCCTGCAAAGGTAGGCCCGCGCGAGCGACCATACCGCCGCCATCGCCCGTGCACGTATGCGCCGAGGTGGCGCTGAAATAGGCGCGGCCGTAGCCGCCGGTGGCAAGAACAACCATCTTGGAGTTGAAGACGTGGAATGTCCCGTCATCGAGTTTCCAGCACACGACCCCCGTGCAGACGCCATCATCGGTCATCATCAGATCAACCGCAAAGTACTCGATATAGAACTCCGCGTTGTTCTTCAGGCTCTGCCCGTACAAGGTATGCAAAATGGCATGACCAGTGCGATCTGCCGCCGCGCAGGTGCGCTGAACCGGAGGACCTTCGCCGAACTGGGTTGTGTGCCCGCCAAACGGGCGCTGGTAGATCTTGCCGTCTTCGGTCCGGCTGAACGGCACGCCGTAGTGTTCCAGTTCGTAGACGGCCTTGGGTGCTTCCCGCGCGAGATATTCCATCGCGTCCGTATCACCCAGCCAATCAGACCCTTTGACAGTGTCGTACATGTGCCACTGCCAGTTGTCGGGCCCCATGTTGCCGAGACTCGCGGCGATACCACCCTGCGCGGCAACGGTATGAGATCGGGTGGGAAACACCTTTGTGACACAGGCCGTTCGCAGCCCTTGTTCTGCCATGCCGAGCGTGGCACGCAGTCCGGCCCCCCCTGCCCCTACGACCACGACGTCATAATTATGCGTCTCGTATTCGTATACAGCCATTAAGACTAACTCCGCTTCAGAAGCGTTGGATCGGTTTGCCGTGTACTCACAGCGCGAGACGGGCGATCGCGAACACGCCCGTCGCCATTGCCGCGTAACTCAGACACGTTACCAGAATGATTGTGTATTTCTGTGCTGTTCCATGCACGTAGTCCTCGATCAGTGTCTGGCAGCCATCAGAGAAATGCTTGAACGCGACAATCAGCGTCAGCGCAGCAACGATCGCAGGGAACGGTCTGCTGTAGTAGCTCAGCACTGCATCGTGGTCCGCCCCCAGAACGGGACCGAACGTGAAGACAAACAGCGGGATCAGGATAAGAAGCGCCACACTCTGTACTTTCATCGCCCAGAAGTGTTCAACCCCGGACTTGGCGGACCCCATGCCGACAGCACGCTTTCGATCAGTCAGATATCTCATGCAAACGCTCCGATGATCCGGATCACACCTGCAGACACCGCTGTCAGGACGAACGAGCCGATGACCACCGCCCATCCCAGCCTTTCTGCGGATTTGATCTCGAGCATCATGGCATTGTCCCAGATCATGTGCCGAATGCCGGCAAGCGTGTGGTACCACAAGGCCCAGAGGGACAGCATCATCACAACATCACCCAGAAAGCTGGTGATGACCCAGTCGGCAATTGCGAATGCCTGCGGCGACGTGGCTGCAGCGAGAAACCACCAGACAATCAACAAAGCCGACAGCAACAAGGCATTGCCGGTGATCCGCGTCAGGATCGACGTGATCGAGGTCAACTGCGGCCGATAGATCGTCAGATGTGGCGACAGAGGCCTGTTACCGCGGTTTACGTCGGCCATGATTCGTGTCCCTCCAGTTCCTGTCCGGTGCCTACAGGCGCGAACGGCGCTATGTCCCGCACAGCAACTATTCATCCAAACACTAACTTTGCAAACGATTAATCGGTATTTCGCGCCTGCAAAATGTCGCAATACCAAAATTTGTGATCACAAGTTACCCAGCGTGATCACGTATCTGCGCGCACTGAATTTCATCAGCGCAAAACAATCGGCACGGTGACTTCGCGCAACAGTTTCAAGCGCATCCTCTCCGGGTAGTCCTGATAGGACGTGGCTGTGATCACAAATGATCCGGGACCGAAGATCACGTGCGATCGAAAGTACTCCGTCAGTTCGGGCTCTGCCCCTTCAACAACAATAGCATTCACCGTGACATCAGACGCATTCAGCACGCCGCGTATCTCTCTTGGGTCGGGTCCTTCATTTGACCGGCCATCGCCGGACACGTCGATCACACGCCGCGCGCAATCGGTGACGTCGGCAAATTGACTGTTCGAAAAGTTAAGCGCCTCGCCAATCGCCGTGGAAAAGTTTCGCCAGCGACGCGGCGCGCGCTCAATGTCTTCGGCAAGTGCAACCACGTCAGCATGTTCCGAGATTCGCCGCCACGGTACGGCAATCGACTGACGGGATGAGCCCGTCCACTGCACCACCAGGACCGCAGCTTGCGCATCCTGCAGCGCGGTGGCAACCAGATCGTCGCGCAGCCCATTGGCCAAACCCTTCATCTGGATACGAAATTCAGAGTTGTCGACAGACCCTGACACATCAACCGCCAGTACCAGTGCCAGGTCGCAGCCAAAAGCGCGAGATGACAGCAATGCGATGCCCATTGCCAGACGAAGTGTGTGCCACGCTTTCATGTCCGCAACATGCGCAATTCCGAAACCAAAGAGAAGTGCCGCGCGCCAGCACCGCAACCGGACAGCTGGCAGCGCGCGCCGGAAATGAGCCGTGCGACCGTGATCAGGATGGCATCAGTGCCCAGTAATCGAGGTCCAGCAGAACGCCCGATGCATATTTGCCATCCGCTTCGCGCAATTCACCCGGTCCCGGCCCGGTGGTCGCCACCAGGCGCAACCGGATTGCGCCGATGCCCGGAGTCCCCGTCTGCGCCGTATCCAGCACCTCGGACCATGCGCGCACCGTATCGCCACTGAAGCAGGGATTGACATGGGCGCCGCCGTTGAGTCCCACCACCAGCTGTGCGTTGGCAAGCCCGTTGAAACTCAGCGCGCGCGCCAGCGAAATCACATGGCCGCCATAAATCAGCCGTTTGCCATCGTCGCGCGCAGTGGCGTCAAAATGAACTTTCGCCGTGTTCTGCCAGAACCGCGTGGCCACCATGTGTTCGGCTTCCTCAATGGTCACCGCGTCGACATGGTCGATCAACTCGCCAGGTGTGTAGTCGGCAACCCGGTGCGGCTCTCCTGCAAGCGCAAAATCATACGCATCGAACGTCAGACCCTGCGGGACCAGAAGATCATCGACTGTCAAGGCGGCCTTGAGCTCTGGCACGCAGGCCGTCGGCGCAGGCGCGTCGCGATCCTGTTTTCGCACCATAACCCAGCGCACATATTCCATAACCGTCTCATCACGTTGATTGAGCCCGCGGCTGCGCACCCAGACGATCCCGGTGGCGCCACTGGAGTTCTGTTTCAGGCCAATCACCTCTGACTCGGATCGCAGCGTGTCGCCCGGATACACGGGCCTGATCCAGCGTCCTTCGGCATAGCCAAGATTGGCCACGGCATTCAGCGAGATGTCCGGCACGGTTTTGCCAAAGATCACGTGGAATGTGGCGAAATCATCCAGCGGGCTTCGCGGAAGTCCGCAGTTCCGGGCAAACTCATCTGACGAACACAGCGCGTGTCGTGCCGGATAAAGCGCGTGATAAAGCGCCCTTTCGCCTTCGGTAACAGTGCGTGGCACTGCGTGGACGATCGTTTGGCCCAGTTGGTAGTCTTCGAAAAATCGGCCTGGATTGGTCTTTGTCATCACTGCTCCGAAAGTTTGATCTCGGGGCTGTACGTTCCCGATTTCTCTTTCACAACAGCCTGACCGCATCGCATCACGCCGTTCGCGGCGTCAAAGGCATAGGTCGGATCGCCATGCAGGGACCAGCCCGCGTTCAGCGCAGCGGTCACCTTGTGGCAAAAGGCAGAGGTGTCATCCGCCGAGAGAAACCGGTAAAGCTTCATACCTTTATCCAATCACGAACATCAGCTACTGCGCGGCCATCTGCGCAATGGCGTCAGACTTGGCCAGGATTCTGTGCGCCGCAACGACGTGCAGGTTTTCGACGATCTGCCCGTCCACAACTGCGACGCCCTGCCCCTGCCGCTGGCTGTCTTCAAATGCCTCGATCTGACGGCGCGCCATGTCGATTTCTGATTGCGTGGGCGCAAACGCCGTGTTGGTCACGTCTATCTGTGCGGGGTGTATCAATGTCTTACCGTCAAATCCGAGATCGCGGCCATGCTCGCATTCGGCCTTCAGGCCATCGCCGTCGCGAAACTTGTTGTAAACGCCATCAATCGCCACCACACCGCGACTGGCCCGCGCGGCCATGACGATCATCTGCAACGACTGCAAAAGCGGCATTCGGTCCGGTCGAAACCGGCACCCCAGTTCCTTGGTCAAATCGTTGGTTCCGGTGACCAGCCCGGTGACCTGCCGATGCGCCGCAATCTCGCGGGCATTGAAGACACTCGCCGGTGTTTCCATCATCGTCCAGATCGGCACGTCCGGACCAAGCATGTCGGCCAGACTGTCGACATCCGGGTAGGCGTTTACCTTGGGCAGCAAGATCACGTCCGCGCCTGCATGGCCCAGCACACGGACATCTTCGAATCCCCATTCGGTTGTCAGCGCATTGATCCGCACGATCTTGACGCGGTTGCCATATCCCCCGTCGGACAACGCGGAGGCCAGAATTTGCCGCGCTTCGGCTTTTGCATCCGGGGCAACCGCGTCTTCCAGGTCGAAAATGATTGCGTCCGTGGGCAGAGACCGCGCCTTGTCGAGCGCCCGCCGCTTTGAGCCGGGAATGTACAAGACTGATCTGTAAGGGTGGGTTTGAAGATCCATGAGCTCTGTCCGTTCGTATTGCGCAGCGTCGCTGCGCAGGCTTGCCATTTTTTGCCCGGAGAACACAAGCCCCGCGGTGCTGCAGCGCAGCAACTCTGTATAACCGGCTGCGAACGCTCCGTTAACGATAATTTGGTAGGCAGACAGGCAGGCTTTGGACAGTCAACCGGCAGGAAGAACTTTCCGAAAGGGCAGAGCAATGAAATCAAAAGATTTGTTTATCGGTGCCGCAATCGCGATCGGGTTAACCGGACCCGCCTTCGCATCGAATTGCGCGCCACGCGAAATGGTGATTGAACGTCTGGCATCGAAATACGGTGAGTCGCGTCAATCCATGGGTCTTGGCGCGAACAACGCCGTGGTCGAGGTGTTTGCATCGGAAGAAACCGGTACCTGGACGATCACCGTAACGTCAGCAAGTGGCATGACCTGTCTTGTGGCAAGCGGACAGGCCTTTGAAGAACTGACCGAGGTTCTTCCCGCAGAAGGCAACGACGCCTGACGGCAATCCGGGCGGCCCTGTCTGTTTCGCCCGGACCACCCTCTGCATTCGCCCGATCCGCCCCAACCGGATGAAAGAGGCGCATGCACACCGCTCCGATTCCATTTCCGGATCGTGGTACGCTCCTTACAACACCGAAGGCGCGAAAGCCCCGCGCAGAGCCGCGCGGCGAGCGGCGAGACTTGCGTGCCTGTCGGTTTGCGACTAGCCACTTGGCCGGAAGCTAACCCATCGGAGACCGGAAATCATGGCACGACCCAAAATTGCTTTAATCGGTGCAGGGCAGATTGGCGGCACACTTGCTCACCTCGCTGCATTGAAAGAACTCGGCGACGTCATTCTGTTTGACATCGCCGAGGGCACACCCGAGGGCAAAGCACTGGACATCGCCGAATCCGGACCCTCCGAAGGCTTTGACGCGGCCTTGAGGGGCACACAGGACTACGCGGACATCGCAGGCGCTGACGTCTGCATCGTGACAGCGGGCGTTCCACGCAAACCGGGGATGAGCCGGGATGATCTGCTGGGCATCAATCTGAAGGTGATGAAGTCGGTTGGCGAGGGCATTCGCGACAACGCACCCGATGCCTTTGTCATCTGCATCACCAACCCGCTGGATGCGATGGTGTGGGCACTGCGCGAGTTTTCGGGCCTGCCCCGCGAAAAGGTCTGCGGCATGGCCGGAGTGCTGGACAGCGCGCGTTTTCGTCATTTTCTTTCGCTGGAATTCAATGTGTCGATGAAGGATGTCACGGCCTTTGTTCTGGGCGGTCACGGCGATTCCATGGTGCCGCTGACCCGATACTCCACGGTTGCGGGTATCCCGCTTCCCGATCTGGTCGAGATGGGCTGGACCACCGAGGAACAGCTTGACGCCATCGTTCAGCGCACGCGCGACGGCGGCGCCGAAATCGTCGGGCTGCTCAAAACAGGATCCGCGTTTTATGCCCCGGCCACGTCGGCAATCGAGATGGCTGAAAGCTATCTCAAGGATCAGAAACGGGTACTGCCCTGCGCAGCGCATGTCGACGGCATGTATGGGCTGGATGGTCTCTATGTCGGCGTGCCGACCGTGATTGGCGCAGGTGGCATCGAACGCGTGGTCGAGATCAGCCTGAACAAGGACGAACAGGAGATGTTCGACAAGTCCGTCAGCGCCGTCAAAGGGCTGGTGGACGCCTGCAAGGGGATCGACGACAGTCTCGCGTGATCCGAATGCGATGATCACTGCGGCGCGTGTCGTGTCGGGACGCGCCGCGCAGCAAGCGACGTGAGATACCCGTTTGCTCTGGTTCTCGCGGCGGCCTTCCGACGACGACTGGCCTGGCGTTGGCTGAAACCCGGCCACCCATCCTGACACGGCAGGCTGACGATCCCGCCACGAATGACAATGTCGGATGGGCGCATGGCCGCGCGGCTCTGGGTCATCCGGCGCGTGTTTTCAGGGCGACTCTTCAAGGCCGACCTGCTCTTCAGGGTTCAACCGGGTCAGCAGGAGAGAATTTTCTCTCTTTTTCAAAGATGTCGTTTCACCGTCACCCGCACGTTGGATTCCGGGCAGAACACCGCAGACATCGGGAAAACCATCCATTTGCCGGTTGATTCCCACTCGCCTTAACCGCTTGTGATCACATCCAGCGGGGCGTGATCACAAACGCCGGGATTCTCTGAAAAAGTCATCACCCAGCCGACAAAGCTGTTCAGTCCCCAGTCAGACTATGGCTTAACCTGTGCTACGGGAGATGTCGGAAGTTAGGGCAATTTCATGAATATTCACGAATATCAGGCGAAGGCTCTGCTTCGCTCATACGGAGCGCCGGTCTCTGACGGCCGGATCGTGCTGCGCGCGGAAGAGGCGAAAACAGCTGCGGGAGAACTTGACGGCCCGATCTGGGTGGTCAAGGCGCAGATACACGCCGGCGGCCGCGGCAAGGGCACGTTCAAAGAGCCCGAGGCTGGCGAAGGCGGCGGCGTGCGTATAGCAAAGTCCGTGTCCGAAGCCTCCGAAGAGGCCAAGCGCATGCTGGGCCGGACGTTGGTGACCAAACAAACCGGCGCGGCCGGAAAACGGGTGGGCCGCGTTTACATCGAAGACGGGGCAGGCATCGCCAGAGAATTCTATCTCGCGCTGCTCGTGGACCGGGGAACAAGCCGGGTGTCTTTCGTCTGCTCGACAGAGGGCGGCATGGACATTGAAGAGGTCGCCGCCTCGACCCCTGACAAAATCCTGAGTTTTTCTGTCGACCCGGCGACAGGCTACCAGCCGTTTCACGGCCGCCGGGTGGCCTTCATGCTGGAACTGGAAGGCGCCGCCATCAAGCAATGCGTCAAGCTTATGGGCACGCTGTACAAAATGTTCCTGGACAACGACATGGAGATGCTGGAGATCAATCCGCTGATCCTGACCACGAATGGCGACCTGAAATGTCTTGATGCAAAGATGGGGTTCGACAGCAACGCGGTCTATCGCCACGCCGATATCGCGGAAATGCGCGACGAAAGCGAGGAAGACCCCAAGGAACTCGAAGCCTCCAAATACGATCTCAACTACATCGCGCTGGATGGCGAAATCGGCTGCATGGTGAACGGCGCAGGTCTGGCCATGGCAACGATGGACATCATCAAGCTTTACGGGTCGGAGCCCGCCAACTTTCTCGACGTCGGCGGCGGGGCGACCAAGGACAAGGTTACCGAAGCCTTCAAGATCATCACCTCCGACCCGCAGGTCAAAGGCATTCTGGTCAACATTTTCGGTGGCATCATGCGCTGCGACGTCATTGCGGAGGGTGTGGTGGAAGCCGTGAAGGAGGTTGGTCTGAAAGTCCCGCTTGTCGTCCGGCTGGAAGGCACGAATGTCGACAAGGGCAAGGAGATCATCAACTCTTCCGGCCTCGATGTCATTGCCGCCGACGATCTGCGCGACGGCGCCGAAAAGATCGTGAAGGCGGTCAAGGGATGACGCGGGCCGCGCTGTGGCTCGCGGCAGCCCTTGCTCTTTCGGGCGCGCCGGCTTTCGCTGAAGAGCACCACAAGCTTTTGCGCCAGGTGCCCGTGGCGATCAGCGCCTGTGTCAGCCATCACGCCAGTGCCGCGCCAACGGGTGAGGCGCTGGTGGCACACCATTTCTCAAGGCTCGCCGAGGTTTTCGTGGGCCGCGGCAAGGCCACAGTGGTGCGTCTGTCGACCCATCAGGGCAAGCCGCAATGCACAATTGTCGGCATCGACGCGACCGAACAGCAGATGGACCTGCTGGCTCAACCCTGGATTCGCGGGGGTGACGCCAAAACCACCGATCCCTTTGGCCCGCTGATGAACAAGGCCTGGCGAAACTCTGTCGATGGCAAAACCCACTTTCTGATCGGGTTGACGGCACAACAGGACATCGCCGGCATCAAGGGGGCAGCCATTGTCGTACGAGAGGATTAGGGCGGCACGATGATCACGGATGCAGATCGTTTGACCGGCTCCACAAAACGGGACCGTCTGCCGGCGGCTCTGGCGGCTGCAACGTTTTTGCTGGCGGGTCAGCCGGTTCTGGCGGATGACGCGACGCGGAACAAGTTCGAAGAGGCCTACACGCTCTGCCTGGGCGAGTATGGCGATGCCTCCGATATCGGTCCGGCGCTGGTGGCGGCCGGCTTCGAACACCAGCCCGAGCAGATCGACGACACCGAAACGCTGCATTGGTACGTCACGCCGGGAGAGGCCGATGTCACCGTGCTGCTGCGCACTACACCGCTCGAACGCTTCTGCGCCATTTCCAGTGAAACGATCGGCCTCGCCGACGCGCTGCAAAAGGCGCAGGACCTGACCAAGCAGAGTTACCCTGACGCCATGACCCTGCCCGGTGACATGGAAGGCAAGAATATCCAGATCGGCAGCCCGGAGGGGCAAAACGACTCCTGTTCGGGGTTCTGGGCCGTTCTGGGGGACAAGGTGCTGTGGGTGTCTGCCGGCATGGCCGGACAGGATCCGGTCTGCATCGACAACGGAACATCTCAGATCATGGTGGTGATGTAGACCCACCTCAACCAACCGCCGGACGACACCGCCCGGCACGAAGAACGCAAAGTAAAGGAGACGTCGCATGGCCGTGCTCGTCGATGAAAACACCAAGGTGATCTGTCAGGGTCTGACAGGCAGCCAAGGCACATTCCACTCAGAACAGGCCATCGCCTACGGCACCAGGATGGTGGGCGGCGTGACGCCGGGTAAGGGCGGCATGACGCATCTGGATCTGCCGGTCTACAACTCGGTGCACGAGGGGATGGCGGCAACGGGCGCCAATGCCTCGGTGATCTACGTGCCGCCACCTTTCGCCGCCGACTCGATCCTGGAGGCGATCGACGCCGAAATGCCTCTGATCGTGGCCATCACCGAAGGTATTCCCGTGCTCGACATGATGCGCGTCAAACGGGCGCTGATGGACAGCGAAAGCATCCTGATCGGACCCAACTGCCCCGGCATCATCACACCCGGGGCCTGCAAGATCGGTATCATGCCGGGCCACATCCACAAGCGCGGTTCCTGCGGGGTGGTTTCACGCTCGGGCACACTGACCTATGAGGCGGTGAAGCAGACGTCGGATGTGGGGCTCGGGCAATCGACCTGCGTGGGCATTGGCGGAGATCCGATCAAGGGCACCGAGCATATCGACGTGCTGGAATGGTTCCTTGCTGACGATGAGACACAATCCATCATCATGATCGGCGAGATCGGCGGCAGCGCCGAGGAAGACGCCGCGCAGTTTCTCAAGGACGAGGCCAAGAAGGGCCGGTCCAAACCGGTCGCCGGTTTCATCGCGGGACGCACCGCGCCTCCGGGCCGCCGCATGGGCCATGCCGGGGCCATCGTCGCGGGTGGCAAAGGCGGCGCCGATGACAAGATCGAGGCGATGCGCAGCGCCGGGATCGTGGTGGCTGACAGCCCTGCCGGTCTGGGCGAAGCCATGATGGAAGCGATTGGGTGAGACTGTGCTAGGCGCCGGTCGGACTGCAGGAGGGATGCGTTTGGGCCTGCTGGGCGCGTTGCCCTTTGCAGCCGTCGCATGCGGTCCATCGACAAGCAGTCCCTTTTCCGATCTTGAGAGTGTATGCGGTCAGGGCCTGCCCTCGCTTGCGGCCTATGTTTCAGCCTTCGAGGATCTCGGATGGCGCGAAGTGCCGCCGGCACACGTGCAGGACGAAGAACGCGCAGCGATGATCGATGCGATGACCTACGCAGGCCTTGGTCGAAAAACCGCGCTGTCGCCAGAATTGTTAAGGGCCCGGAGGTCAGTCGCCAAACGGCGAATCCTGAGTCTGCTGACTCCGCATGAACAGACACAATCGATCCTGAAGCGCCGCGACGGCGATCAGTCAGTTCTGATGCTGAGCGTTAACGCGCGCACCCAGGGGAACAGCACCGATGTGGAATTGTCCTGCACACTGATGGGCGTGGCGGAACAGGAAACCGCATGGATCGCGTCCCTTCTGGAAGAACGGCGGATGAGAAGCAGTTTCACTGAAGTCGACCCTGACGCCAATTTTTCAAACCGACGTGTCAGCCCGGTGAGCCAGGATGCGCCCCCGAATGCAAGCGGCGCGCTGTTCTATCTTTATCCTGATCTTGCAGAGGCCGCTTTGGGCACGCCGCTCCGCTACGATCTGGTGTTTGTCATCGGGACGTGGTTCCGCCTTAAGGGAAAAACGCAATGACCGAACAATCCCCCAACGACCAGTTCCATGCCTCCTCCTTCATGCAGGGGCACAATGCGGAATACCTCGAACAGCTCTATGCGCGCTTCGCCGATGACCCTAGCACCGTCGATGGGGCGCGGCACGGCGCCTGTCGTGGCATGGGCCAGGCCGGGGCCGTTGTCGCGGGCGGCAAAGGCGGCGCGGACGACGAGATCGAGGCAATGACGAAGGCGATTGGGTGACACAATGCTCGAGGGTCGGATCAACGCTCTGAGGTCAGCGGCCGGTCGCGGGCGTCGCGCTGAAAGCGCCCGCCCGGGGGGGTGGTCGGGCGCTGCCCGGCGGTGCCGCCGGGCGGAATGGGTTGCCGCTATATTTTTCTCTCTGGCCGCGCTCTTTGCTAACCCAGCCATGGCAACAAACGGCAACGAAAACATTATGGCCACTTTCGAACTCTGCCAGCAACTCGGAATGGACAGAGATGTTGTCGATAGAAAGATGACTGAGTTGGGCTGGACCTTGACTGAAGATCCCCGAGCACCTGCTGACCTGCTCCTGTGGCTCTTCTTCGCGAGAGACTTTTCGGTGTACACTGACGAAAGTTTGCAACTGATTTCTGGTTCCGAAAATCGCGGGGAACACCTCGGGTACCTTATCATTAATTCTGACTTCATGGCCGCCTCGACCCTAGGGAACTCAGCTCTGCCCAAAGGTCAGCCTTCCTATCAGAAAGGAAAGCGAAAACTAGCGGTGCTCGGTTTAAGCCTAGGCAAAGGCCAATGCATTTTTGGAGGACCACAGAGTCTTGCAGATCACGCAATCTCGTTCGAAGACTTTGAAGCGGAATGGCCGGAGAATTTTCCGCGAAGTAATCGACCTGGCGTGAAAGCAAATTTTGGTGAAACACAGACAGGCAATATAGCTGCTTTCTATCTCGACCGGGTTGCGATCACGCAATTGTTCGCGTCTGAGACCATAGTACTACCTTACACGTCACGTGAATTCGATCCGACAATTTTCGATGATATGCCGGAGGCTGTCGTCGCAATTTCCCCAATTCAGCAAGAGTGAGGGACTTAGATGACCGAACAATCCCCCAACGACCAGTTCCATGCCTCCTCCTTCATGCAGGGGCACAATGCGGAATACCTCGAAAAGCTCTATGCGCGCTACGCCAACGATCCCAACGCGGTGGATGAGGCCTGGCAGGCGTTTTTCCGGGCGATGGGGGATGATGAGGTCTCGGTCAAGCGCGACGCCGAAGGCCCGTCCTGGGCGCGCACGGACTGGCCACCGCAACCCGCCGATGACCTGACCGGCGCGCTGACCGGGGAATACGCGCCCGAACCCGAAACGAAAAAGGCCGGCGACAAGATCAAGACCAAGGCCGCGGAACAAAGCGTCGAGGTTTCGGACGAGGCGATCAAGCGCGCAGTGCTTGACAGTGTGCGCGCGCTTATGCTGATCCGTGCCTACCGGATCCGGGGGCATCTTGCTGCCGATCTCGATCCGCTGGGCCTGCGCGAGATGCCCACCCGGCCAGAGCTTGATCCCAGATCCTATGGCTTCACCGAAGCCGACATGGATCGGCCGATCTTTATCGACAACGTGCTGGGGCTTCAGATTGCGTCGATCCGGGAAATCCTCGCCATTGTCCGGCGGACATACTGTGGCACCTTCGCGCTGCAATACATGCACATTTCCGACCCCGAGCAATCGGCGTGGCTGAAGGAACGCATCGAGGGCTACGACAAGGAAATCACCTTCACCCGCGAAGGGCGCAAGGCCATCCTGAACAAGCTGGTCGAGGCCGAAGGGTTCGAGAAGTTCCTGCACGTCAAGTACATGGGCACCAAGCGTTTCGGCCTCGACGGGGGCGAAAGCCTGATCCCCGCAATGGAGCAGATCATCAAGCGCGGCGGCTCGCTGGGTGTGCAGGAGATCGTCATCGGCATGCCCCATCGCGGGCGTCTCAGCGTGCTGGCCAATGTCATGGGCAAACCCTATCGCGCGATCTTCAACGAGTTTCAGGGGGGCAGTTTCAAGCCGGAGGATGTCGATGGGTCTGGTGATGTAAAATATCATCTGGGCGCGTCGTCGGACCGGACCTTTGACGACAATGTCGTGCATCTGTCGCTCACCGCCAATCCCAGCCACCTGGAGGCCGTGAACCCCGTGGTTCTGGGCAAAACCCGTGCCAAGCAGGATCAGCTGAACGATGTCGACCGGATCACTGTTCTGCCGATCCTGCTGCATGGTGATGCGGCATTTGCCGGTCAGGGCGTGGTGGCGGAGTGTTTTGGTCTGTCCGGCCTAAAGGGGCACAAGACAGGCGGCACCATGCATATCGTCGTCAACAACCAGATCGGGTTTACGACGGCGCCGCACTTTTCGCGATCCTCGCCCTACCCGACCGACATCGCACTGATGGTCGAGGCACCGATTTTCCACGTCAATGGCGACGACCCGGAGGCGGTCGTTCACGCCGCGCGGGTCGCTACGGAGTTTCGTCAGAAATTCCACAAGGACGTGGTTCTCGACATCATCTGCTATCGCCGGTTCGGGCACAACGAAGGCGACGAGCCTATGTTCACGAACCCGATCATGTACAAGAAGATCAAGTCCCACAAGACAACGCTTGCGCTTTATACTGAACGGCTGGTGCGTGACGGCCTGATCCCCGAAGGCGAAATCGAGGACATGAAGGCCGCCTTTCAGGTGTACCTCTCCGAAGAATTCGAGGCGGGCAAGGAGTATCGCCCGAACAAAGCCGACTGGCTGGACGGCAAGTGGTCGCATCTTGATCGGCAGGACGAGGACTATCAGCGTGGCGAGACCGCGATCAAACCGAAGACCTTTGAAGAGATCGGGCGCGCGCTGAGTTCCGCGCCGGATGGTTTCCCGCACCACAGGACCGTGGCGCGTCTGCTCGAGACCAAGGCAAAGATGTTTGAAACCGGCGAAGGCTTTGATTGGGCCACCGCAGAGGCGCTGGCCTTCGGGTCGCTTCTGACCGAAGGGTATCCGGTACGTTTGTCAGGTCAGGATTGTACCCGCGGCACGTTTTCGCAGCGTCACTCGGGACTGATCGACCAGAACACCGAAGAACGATACTACCCGCTCAACCGGATCCGCGACGGCCAGGCGAAGTTCGATGTCATTGATTCAATGCTCTCGGAATATGCGGTGCTCGGGTTTGAGTATGGCTTCACGCTGGCCGAACCCAACGCGCTGACCTTGTGGGAAGCCCAGTTCGGTGACTTCGCGAATGGCGCTCAGATCATGTTTGACCAGTTCATCAGCTCGGGTGAAAGCAAATGGCTGCGGATGTCCGGCCTTGTATGCCTGCTGCCGCATGGGTTTGAAGGTCAGGGGCCGGAACACAGTTCGGCGCGGCTGGAACGGTTTCTGCAGATGTGCGGTCAGGACAACTGGATTGTCGCCAACTGCTCGACTCCGGCAAACTACTTCCACATCCTGCGACGACAACTGCACCGCACGTTCAGAAAACCGCTGATCCTGATGACGCCAAAGTCGCTGTTGCGTCACAAGCTCTGCATCTCCAGCGCGTCGGACTTCACCACCGGCTCCAGCTTTCACCGGGTGCTTTGGGATGACGCCCAATTCGGCAATTCCGATACGCAGCTGAAGGCGGACGACAAGATCAGGCGCGTCGTGTTGTGCGCAGGCAAGGTCTACTTTGATCTTCTCGAAGAGCGGGACGCACGAGGCATCGACGACATCTACATCCTGCGGATCGAACAGTTCTATCCCTTCCCCGCGATTTCGATGGTCAAGGAACTCGAACGATTCAAGGGCGCAGAGATTGTCTGGTGTCAGGAAGAACCAAAGAACCAGGGCGCCTGGACCTTCATAGAACCTAATATCGAATGGGTCCTGCGCCGCATCAAGGCCAAGCATACACGCCCCAGCTATGCCGGCCGGCCGGCCTCTGCCTCACCCGCGACGGGGCTCGCCAGTCAACACAAAGCTCAGCAAGCCGCGCTCGTGAATGCGGCGCTCACGATCGAAGGATAGCACCGATGACCACTGAAGTACGCGTTCCGACGCTGGGTGAATCCGTGACGGAAGCCACGGTTGCCACATGGTTCAAGAAACCCGGAGATCCGGTGGCCGCGGACGAAATGTTGTGCGAACTGGAAACCGACAAGGTGACGGTTGAAGTGCCTGCTCCCGCCTCTGGCGTCATGGGTGACATCATTGCGAAAGAGGGTGAAACCGTCGGGGTCGATGCGCTCTTGGCGACGGTCAGCGAAGGCGCGGACAACGCCACGGCAGCGGCGCAGCCCGCCAGTGCCTCGGCAACAGCCGCCAAATCCGGCAAGGGATCGGACAGCGGTGGCGCGATGATCGATGTCATGGTGCCGACACTGGGCGAGTCCGTGACCGAGGCGACCGTGTCCACATGGTTCAAGGCTGTCGGTGACGCTGTCACCGCGGACGAAATGCTGTGCGAACTGGAAACCGACAAGGTGTCGGTCGAGGTTCCAGCCCCGGCCACCGGCACGCTAACCGAAATTCGCGCCGCAGAGGGCGCTACGGTCGAGGCGGGCGGCAAGCTCGCCGTGATGTCGACAGGCGCGGGTGCCGTGCCGGCGGCACCTTCGGACGTTACCGCACCCGAGGCCCCGAGCCCACAGGCGGGGCAGGGCAAGGACACCAAGGATGCCCCCTCCGCCGAAAAGGCAATGGCAGAAGCCGGATTGTCCCGCGACGCGGTTCAGGGCACCGGGCGCGACGGACGTGTCATGAAAGAGGATGTCGCGCGTGCGGCCGCCTCGGCAGAGGCCGTTTCAAACCCCGCCCCGGACCCTGCACCCGTTCAGGCGCCACGAGGTCCGGTCAACGCGGAGGACGCGGCGCGCGAAGAACGTGTCAAGATGACCCGTCTGCGCCAGACCATCGCCCGGCGCCTCAAGGACAGTCAGAACACGGCCGCCATGCTGACCACCTACAACGAGGTGGACATGACGGAAGTCATGACGCTGCGCGGCGAATACAAGGACCTCTTTCTCAAGAAACACGGTGTGAAGCTGGGCTTCATGTCCTTCTTCACCAAGGCTTGCTGCCATGCCCTGAAAGAAGTGCCCGAGGTCAACGCAGAGATCGACGGCACCGATATCGTCTACAAGAACTTTGTTCATATGGGGATCGCGACGGGCACGCCCACCGGGCTTGTGGTGCCGGTCATCCGCGACGCCGATTCCATGAGCTTTGCCGCGATTGAAAAGGCCATCGCTGAAAAGGGCGCGCGCGCCCGAGACGGCAAGCTCTCCATGGCCGAGATGCAGGGCGGGACGTTCACGATCTCCAATGGTGGGGTTTACGGGTCCCTCATGTCCTCGCCCATCCTCAACCCGCCCCAATCGGGCATTCTGGGAATGCACAAGATACAGGAACGCCCGATGGTGGTGAACGGCCAGATCGTGGCGCGTCCGATGATGTATCTCGCGCTCAGCTACGACCACCGGATCGTGGACGGCAAGGGCGCGGTCACCTTTCTCGTCCGCGTCAAGGAGGCCCTCGAGGATCCGCGCCGCCTGCTGATGGATCTCTGATATGGCGACACATCTGCT
>JBCCHI010000059.1:0-22243 GCA_039028815.1 Pseudomonadota bacterium | reverse complement strand
TCACGCTCGATGGAACGGTCATAGTCTCCGATCGCGGTGTCACCGCTGCACATGCCGATATCGGCACCGGTGCAGACGACGCTTACATCGATTTCCGGCATACCAGCGCCCAGGTCGCTGACCGTGACTTCATCGTAATTTGCGAACCCGGCGAGAATTCCGTCCGTCACATCGTCGATGATCCCTTCCGCACTTGTCGTTGCAGAGAAAAGTTCAGCGCCAAGGGTAGTGGCATAATCTGCGACGAGGGAATCCCGCCCGCGATACGCCAAAGCAACAAGATTAATGTCATCTTCGGCAATCGCCGCCAGCGCGCCGGCGGAATCACCTTTGCCGTCAGCATCTGTGAAAATGAACATAAAGCGTGTCGATCCTTCACGCCAGTCGAGTGCGCCACCTGCAAGCGCAACAGCGGTGAAACCGCTTTCCGGCCTGTCACCGCCACCATCGGGAACGCCAAGAGCCACCTCATTCACTTCGTTTGTGAACGTTGTCACATCGCCCGTCAGGCCATCGCCGAACACCACGACCGCGTTGTCGCGACCACCAGGATCGACCAGATTAGCGGCTTCGGAAAACACGCCGACGCTGGCATGCACGTCACCAAACGTACTGTTAAGTTCATTGAACAGGTCTGTTGCAGCAGCTTTCGCAGCATTAACTTCACTGCCCATCGAACCCGAAGTGTCGATCAGGAAATGTACGTCAATCAGCGCGTCTGTCGGACCGCCTTCAGAGATCGTAACGGTCTTTTCGATCGTCACGCTTTCCCCAAGACCCAGTTCTGCAGAGTATTCCGGCGGGTCAATCGAATCAGCCCACGCGGGGAGTGCGGCAAAGCAAAGCGCAAACGCGCTTGCGGCCCCCAATTGCTTGATAATCAATTTAGTCTCCATAGTTACCCAGTCCACGAAAGACCTAATTCTTCCGTACGGATTTTCTCAATGAACAGAAAGTTACCCATTTATTACCCAAAAAATCAAGAAAATTGTCGGCGCAAACGGGTCTACACCCTGTTTTTCCGCCTCATACGTCGCAAAATGAGGAGCACAAAGGACTGGCCTGGCGAGTAAATTTTTCCAACCCATGCGCCTTTCAACCATTCCGTGTTTTTTAACGAATCGTCAATGGAATGCATCTGAGCGGCGCGACAACCGGCATACAGTACCGGAACGCAACCGCCGTTGCGACCTGTTGGCCATCGATCAGCCGGTGCGGTGCGCGCCATGTCACCGCCAGGTCGCAAGACTGATTGCTTGCCGGGCATACGATTAAAGGCGGCTCAGCAGGTCGCTCAATGCATGGCGTTCCGAAGGCGACAGAACGGTCAGCAATTCGTTTACGACATCGGACATGATGACCTCAAGTTCGGACGCCATATCGGCACCCGCCGCACTGAGGCACAACACACTGATACGCCTGTCGGTTTCGTGCGCGCAGCGCGTGATGAAGCCTTTGGTTTCCAGACGTCTGACAACACGTGTCATCTGCGATGGATCACGTCCCATTTCGTCCACGAGCCGTTGCACCTGAACCGGAGCGATGTTCTGAAGACGCAGCAGGATCATGCACCCCAGGGGTCCGATCTTCTCTGTATCAATGGCCGGAACCCGCCGATGCATTTCTGCATCGATCCGCCGCATGACCCGATTCAGGTGATAGACAATTTCAGACTTCACACGAACTTGAGCGCAAGCACTGGACTTTGTCCACAAAAATATGGACTTAGTCCAATAAACTGATATGCTCCCTCTGATCCCTATGGGGTGATAGCAGCCGACGCCAGCAATGATCCACAGCTAACTCACAGCGGTTCCGGCCCGCGACATCCGCAACGGCCCGGAGCGGGTCGGTCAATGCCCGCCAGAATGGAGTTTCGCCCGTGCGCTTGAAGAGGCCGGACCCAGACGTCCGAGAGTCTTTCAGACCTGACCCGCAGCCCCGCGAGCACAGGCTCCGGCCACGTATCCGGCGCGACCGGGCCAATGCGGTCACGGACTTTTCCGGCAGCCCGGCGTGCCCGGTTTCGGTGCAGCCGCACACGGCAAAGGCGCCTTGACATGCGCAGGATCGTGATTGCGGCGCTTGTCCCGATGTGCCTGTCCGCATGCCTTCCCGAGGAAGACGAGGACACCACCGAGACGACACCGCCCGTCAGGGGGCTGATTACGACTCTGGTCGAGGAACAAGAGCAAACCACCATACGCCGCTATCCCGGCATTCTGGAACCTGGTGAGGTCAATGCCCTGTCCTTCGAAGTGGGCGGGAAAATGGGCCGGTTGGATCTGTCCGTCGGACAGCGCGTCACGGAAGGCCAGGTTCTGGCGCGTCTCGACAGCGCCCAGTTTCAAAGCACGGTGGAAAATCGCCGCGCCGCCCTGGACGCGGTAAACGTGCGACTGGCCCAGGCAGAGGAGGATCTGCAACGATCCGAAAGCCTGCTGGAACGAGGCGCCGTAACGCGTGTGCGACGCGACGAGGACAGAACCCGGGTCCGGGAACTTCAGGCTGAACGCACGCAAGCGGAGCAAACGCTGCGAGAGGCGGAAGAAAACCTCAAGGACACTGTTTTGACTGCGCCCTTTGACGGCATCGTCAGCGCGTTGGACGTCGACTCTTTTGCGACACTGGCATCCGGCCAGACGGTTCTTTCGATCTACGAGGCCTCCGACTTCGAGGTTTCGTTTTTTGTCAGTTTCGATGTGGCCTCCCAACTTGTCGTCGGCACGCCGGCATCCGTGCGGCTGGCGGACAACCCCGACATTTCGCTCGCGGCTGTGGTCAGCGAACTGGGCGAGCGCGCCGATACCGTGTCATCGTTTCCCGTTGTCGTCGCACTGACGGACATTTCGCCAGTGATGAAGGCCGGAATGTCGGTTGAAGTTTCGTTCGAGTTCGACGTTCCGGGTGACGGCGGTTTTCTGATCCCGACGAGCGCGGCAATCACCGATGGCGAAATTCCCGAGGCGGCCGGACCGAACAGCATTCAGCCCGTGCCGGTCTATGTCTATGACCCCGAAACATCGACGGTTCAGCGACGCACGGTGTCCTTCGCCGGTTTGCGCGAGAACAGTTTTCTTGTGGTCGACGGCCTGGAAGCCGGAGAACGGGTGGCTATCAAGGGCGTGTCGTTCCTGCGCGACGGGATGGAGGTTCGTCTGCTTGAGCGCAAGGAGTGAGACATGGACTTTCTGACACGCTTTGGTCTCGAAAAGTCCCGTTTCACCGTCCTGATGATGCTGGCCATTCTGGCGCTCGGACTTGCCTCCTATTCAGCCATTCCCAAGCGCGAAGATCCGGAGATCACCATTCGCACGGCCCTGGTGCAGTTTACATTCGATGGAATGGCGCCGGAGCGGGTCGAAAATCTGATTGCCACGCCGGTGGAACGGCGAATCCGGGAAATTGGCGAAGTCGAAGACATTGAGACAATCATCACAACCGGTCAGGCCCTGTTCAAGGTTTCACTGTTCGACACGGTCCAGGGCATCGGCATCGACAGCGCCTGGGAAGATCTGCGCAACAAGTCAGACGACGTCGTCAACGAGTTGCCGGAGGGTACGATCGGCCCTTTCGTGAACACCGATTACGGCGACGTGGCGATCGCGACGGTCGCGATCACGGGCGACGGTTTCAGCCTGGCAGAGCTGGAAGATGTGGCCGATGATTTACGCACCGATCTTTTCCTCGAACCGGGTGTCAGCAAGGTTACTTTGTTTGGCCTTCAGGAAGAACGTATCTGGCTGGAAGTCGACACCGCCAAGCTGGCCAGTGTCGGCGTTCAGATCGAGCGGTTGCTGTCTGACCTTTCCGAACAAAACGTCATCCTGCCAGCCGGAGAGATCGACGCCGACGGCACAAGAATAGTGCTGGAGGCCAATGGCGATCTGTCATCTGTGGATGAGATACGCGGCGTGCTCACGCGGATCGACGGCGTGTCGGGTTATGTGAGGCTGTCGGATCTCGTGTCGGTGCGCCGGGGATACGAAGACCCGAAATCCAAGCCCGTTTTTTTCAACGGAGAGCCGGCGATTGTCGCCTCCATCGAGATGGCTTCGGGGACGGACATCCAGGATCTGGGGGCGAAACTCCGACAGCGTTTGGCTGCATTCGAAAACCGGCAGCCCATCGGAGTAGCACTGGAGATATCGACCTTTCAGGAAGAAAACGTCTCGGCTGCGGTCAGCGGCGCGGTCGAGAATGTCGGCCAGACATTTGCTGTCGTGTTCATTGTGATGTTGCTGTTTCTCGGCTTTCGCGCGGCACTCGCGATCGCCTGCATTGTCCCCTTCACCATTTGCTTTGCGCTTGCCGGAATGGGGCTGATCGGCGTCGATATCGAACAGGTTTCGATTGCCGCCGTGATCATCTCTCTTGGGCTTCTTGTCGACAACGGTCTTGTTGTCGTTGAAGATCTGGAAGGCCGTATTGGTTCGGGCCAGGATCCGCACGAGGCCGCACTGGCGGCCGGAAAACAGTATCTGATACCGCTTGGCGTGGCTTCGATCACAACTGTCTCGGCGTTTCTGCCCATGCTCATGCTGGAGGGAGTAGAAGGCGAGTTTGCATTCTCGTTGGGCGCGGTTGTGACACTGATGCTGTTCGGTTCATGGATCACCGCCCTTTACATACTGCCGTTCATCTGTGTGCGTCTGCTGCGTGCAAAGACGACCGGGACGCAAGAACCAGGCAGACTGGCAAAGCTCTACGGCAAGCTTATCCGGCGACTTCTACCCTTTGGTATCCCGGTTGCGGCACTGATCTATGCGGCCGTGGTGGTCAGCGGCCTGCAGTTTGGCGTTCTCAAACAGGAACAGTTTCCCTACAGCGAGCGCGCCGATTTCCTGATCTACATGGACCTGCCCAAGCAAGCGGCGATTTCCGACACCGAAGACCTGGCCCTTCGCGTTCAGGGGTGGCTTTCAGACCCGACGATCAACCCCGGCGTTGTCAATTCCACGGCTTTCGTCGGGGATGGCGGACCCCGGTTCAATCTGGGTCTCAACCCTGCGGACCCTGACCCGTCCAGCGCCTTCATTGCGGTGCGCATGGACGGGCTCGACTCGACGATCGAAACCGCCGACCGCGCCAGACGCGTGTTCATTGAACAGTTCCCCGAGGCAGAGTTTCGCGTCACACGACTGAACCAGGGCGGCGCAGAATCAGGTGTGGTCGATATCGAGATTTATGGCCCGGACGAGAACACGCTGATGTCGGCAGCAGCCACATTGCAGGCGGCACTGTCCAGACTGCCGGCCGTGGTCAAGAACGAAAGCGACTGGGGCAACAAGGTCCTGAAGATCACAGTCGATATCGCGCAGGACAAGGCCCGCGAGTACGGTGTGACGTCGCAGGATATTTCCGAAGTGATGGCAGCCTACTTTTCAGGAACGCGCTATTCGACGTTCCGCGATGGCGATGATCAGATTCCCATCGTGATGCGAGCCGGCGAAAGCAGCCGCGACAGCGTAGAGGACCTTGCCGATCTGTCCGTGGCCACTTCGGGCGGTATCATTTCGATAGACCAGGTGGCGCAGTTCGACCCCAGTCTGCAACTGTCCGAAATCCGTCGCGAAAACCAGGTGCGCCGCGTTGTCGTGTCGGGGAAAAGCGCGCTTCTGGCGGCAAACCAGACACTTGAGGCCCTGCAACCTGTGCTTGACGGGCTGAACCTCGGGCCCGAGTACACCGTCACCATTGCAGGTGAACTGGAAGACAGCGCAGATGTGCAGAACCAGATGGGTGCCAACATGCCGCTTGCGTTGGGCGTGATGATTGCTGCGCTTGTCTTTCAGTTCAATTCCCTGAGGCGGTCGGCGATCACGTTGCTTACAATTCCGTTGATCGCAATCGGCGCGCCCTACGCGATGCAGATGATGAACCAGCCCTTTTCCTTCTTTGCAATGTTGGGGCTGATGTCACTCATGGGCATCATCATCAACAACGCGATCGTGCTGATCAATCAGATCGACATAGAGCAGCAGACCCACGCCTTTTCAGATGCGGTGGTCAAGGCGTCCATGCAACGGGCACGCCCCATCATGCTGACCTCGCTGACCACGGTGTTCGGTCTGGTTCCCATGGCGATGTCCGGCGGTCTGCTTTTCGAACCGATGGCAACAATGATGATCGGCGGTTTGCTCATTTCTTCACCACTCACGTTGTTCTTTGTGCCGTGCCTTTACTATCTCATGCTGAAACCGAAAGCGCGGAAAGTACAGGAAAGCATGGCCTGACATATGAGGTACGACGGCCCTGGAACGGCGCCGGAGACCGGTCGCACACACATTTGTGTCCGGAGCTTTGGATCAATTGGGGCACGGTGGGTCACATTGTCGACGTAATGGGCTAGCATTCTATTCGGATCACATTTGATTCGAGGCGGCAAAACGGATGACAGGGCGCAAGGCTCGCACACTGATACGGCCCGGTTCAGCGGCGAAAACGCCGCTCTGGATGGCGTTTGCAGGGGCGACGTGTCTTGTTCTGACGCTGCTCGGCTCGCCGGCGGTCGCGGGCAATTCCGGCGACCTGTTTTTGCTTCCAAAGCAGAAAACCTCGGCACCGGGCGGATTTTCGAGCGTCTGCGCGCGCTATCCCTGGGCCTGCGCCCGAACAGGCGACACACGTCATTCCACGGAAACCGTGATTAGACTGGCGAAAGCCGTGAATGCGCGCGTGAACAAGGCGACAGTCGAGATCACCGACCGGCGTCAGTATGGCCGCGAAGAAGTTTGGGCCATGCCGACAGCGCGTGGCGGGGATTGCGAAGACTTCGCGCTCGCCAAAAAGTATGAACTGGTGTCCAGAGGCGTGCCGTCAGAGTCGCTGCTGATTGCAACCGTGCTTGACCGGAACCTTGAAAACCATGCTGTGCTCATTCTGCGAACAAAGCGCGGGGATCTGGTGCTGGACAACCTGACCAGCAAGGTTCTGCCGTGGCGCCAGACGGGCTATACCTTCCTGAAGTTGCAGAACCCCAACGCGCTGGCGACATGGCATGCCGTCATAGCGGGGGGCGTGATCAAGGATCGCCGTGTGGCCAGCAACTAGGCGTCCGGCGAACCCCCGGTTGCGCGGACGTTCACCGTGCGCCGCGAAACCCGGCGATGGGGCACAGGTTTCACCGGAAGGAAAGTTCTGGGTTCAGGCGAAAACGCATTGCGGATTTGAAAAAGGCGCCGAAGACCGGCGCCTTTAGTTTTGGTTCAGCGTCAGGACTTGCCTTTGCCGCCGCCTTTGCCGTTACCGCCTTTGCCGCCGCCTTTGCCGTCACCGCCTTTGCCGCCGCCTTTGCCGTCACCGCCTTTGCCGCCGCCCTTGCCGTCACCGTCGTTTCCGCCGCCGCCGCCGTTTCCGCCGCCGCTGCCGCTTCCGCCGCCGCCGTCACTTCCGCCGCCGCCGTCACTTCCGCCGCCGCCGTCACTTCCGCCGCCAGGGTTGCCGCCGGCACCTCCAGCTGTGCCTCCGCCAGCGCCGTCGCGGCCGCCGGCTGTGTCACGGCCAGGTTCTGTGCCGCCTGCGCCGCTCACGGATCCTGTAGATGCCTCCGTCAGAGACAAAGCGGCATTCGGACACTTCTGGAACATCTCCTCAAGAATGTCCCCGAAACCAGAGCGTTGCTTGATGTTCTCGATCACATCGTCCGGGACAGACTCCCATTTACACATGTTGACCGAAGACGCGTAGGTGACACTCGGTGTACCTGTATACAACAAGGCGAGACCTGCGATTGCGGCCGTGGTCTTAAGATATTTTCCATACGTCATTTCGAACTCCTGAACTCGCTGAGCTACTGATTTTTGTGATGATCGACGGTGCGCTGCCATGAGCGTGCCGGAAGATCGGTCCGGCTTGGTGTTCCCGTCGCTTCATCATTCATATGAGGACGGCAACGCGGAAAAAAACATTTGAAAGTCAGATTGTTTGATAGTTTTTTTCTATTGAAGACCCGGAAACGTGGATGGCGATGCAATGACCAAGATCACCCTGAAGCAGCTGAGGTTTCTCGTTTCAGTTGCGGACCATCAGCACTTTCGACGCGCCGCAGAATTCTGTGGCGTCAGTCAACCCTCGCTCAGTGTGCAGGTACAGAATCTCGAAGATCACCTTGGGATCCGGCTTGTGGAGCGGGGACGCGGCGAGGTGCAGCTCACCCCGACGGGTCGAGATGTTGTCGAACGGGCGCGCCTGGTGCTGTCCGACGTTCAGGCAATTGCAGATGTGGCGTCGACCGCGCAGCTTGGCCTGACGGGCACATTGCGTCTTGGCGTACAGGCGACACTGGGACCGTACCTGTTGCCGCGTGTCGCATCCGCGCTTCACCGTGATCATGAGGAGTTCAAGCTCTACATACGCGAATGTCTCTGGAGCCATCTTGAAGGTGAGCTTGCCAGCGGCATTCACGATGTCATTCTTGCGAAACTGCCGTTGAAAAGCCGCGACGTCGTGACAGCGCCATTGTTTCGGGAGCCTATTCTGCTGGCCGTTTCTCGCGATCACCCTCTGGCCGCGCAGGACCATGTCACACCTGATGCCCTGCACGATCTTCCTGTGCTGACCTTACTGCCCGAATACAAGATGCATGACCAAATCCTGTCGCTCTGTGATGAATTCGGCGCCAGGGTCCTGTTTGGCTATGTCGGAACCAGCCTGGACGCGCTGCGCCAAATGGTGGCCATGAACATGGGCACGACATTCGTCCCCGCGCTGTACGCAAGGTCTGAAATACAGAATGAAAGTGACGTGATAGCTTTGCCGCTGAAGGGGCGGCGTCTGGCCCGGTCCATCGGGTTGGCCTGGCGCCGGGGCGCAGGGCGGGCCCATGCATTCGAAGAACTGACCCGGTTCATACGGGAGCTTGTGGAAAGGGAGTTCCCGGAACTGGAATTGATCAGAGACGGCCAGGCGGCGGAGTCGCCTGGGACCAGGTGACCGGATTCAGCCTGAAAAACTGTGCGAGCTGTTCGTAAACCTCTGGCGAAGAGCGCTGCAACGCCGCCGGTTTTTCGAAAAACACCTCGACCGAAACTGCAAAAAACTCTTCGTGGCCTTCCGCGCCATAGGCATCAATCACTGTCTTGCGTCCGTGCTCGACTGCCTGCACATGCGTCTCGTAGGCCTTGAGGAACACGGTCTGCCATTCCTTTACACTTTGTGCATCTCTCAGCACGGGAATGCCGTTGGTGCTGCCGGTCAGGTCGTCCAGCTGGTGCGCAAACTCGTGAAAAACAACATTGTGCCCATCGCGATCATTCAAGGCCCCCTGTTTGCTGTGTGCCCAAGACAGCACCACCGGACCGCGCGCCCAGCTTTCACCTGTTCTGACAATCTCTTTCTCTGTCACGACGAAGCCGTCATGGCGGCGTTGTCGCGATTTGAATGCCGCCGGATAGATCAGAATTGTGTTCAGATTGTCATACCAGTTGTCCGTGTTCACAATGAGCAGACACGCCTGGGCAGAGATAGAAAGCCGCATCTCTTCGGTTACCTCAAGGCCATTGCAGCCGACAAAATCAACCTGATTGAGAAACAGGTTTATCTTGCCTTCCAGCGCCCCGCGCAACCCGGCGGGCAAGCGCTGCAGAATGGGCACGTACCGGTCCAGGATCGCCTTCTGCTGGCCGGACAGCCCGCTGGAAAGAAGGACAGTGCGTTTGCGCGACCTGGACCAGTACAGACAGACCAGAACAACAACGACCAGTGCGAGACCCAGCAAGAACAGCATCATGTGCCCTTGGTAAACACGGAAACACCGTGATGGAACTCAATTTATCGCACACCGCTTTCTGTGGTCACCACGACCTCGCACATGCGCCAGTGCCGCTGGCGGCAACACGTGGATCGCACCGCCCCCGCAAACGCGCCGCGATTCGCTGGTCCGCGTGCGTCAGAACGCTTGCCCCTGTCCGGTCCGTGTTTCAGCCGTCGTCCCGTTTTCGGGCGCACGCGAGGCGTGGCGGACCAAAGAAAGCGGTGATCTGACATCTCATGCGCCAAAAGATGAATGCTCCTCATTGCATTGAGCGCGTTTGGGGATCACTCTCGACACCATCGACTTAGTCTTTGCCCGGCGGTCTGCGACGACCGTCAGCGGCATCAGGAGGGGTGCAATGGCTCGATACGTGCGTGACGGTTTCAGCTTGGTTTTCTTCGGTGGAATCGTGGTTGCCGCATTGGCCTTTGCCGGTTCGAGCATCGCGCAAGACGAAGATGCAGCCCCGCCAAAGGTCGCGATTGCCGCAGCTTACATGGAAGAAATCGTTGAGGAAGCGCGCTTTCTGGGTCGTGGGGAGGCGGAGTCAAAGACCGATGTGGTGGCCCGGGTGACCGGGTTTGTCGAGGACATAACCGCAACGGACGGCACCCGCGTCAAGGCAGGTGATATCCTGTTCAAGATCGAACCGGACACGTATGCAGCAACTCTTGCGGCCAGAGAGGCGGATCTTGGCCGCGCCCAGGCAAATCTGGAACTGGCCGGGATCGAGCTGGACAGAAAGCAACAACTTGTTCAACGCGACGCCGCGCCGATCTCGGAACTCGATATCGCGCGCGCCAATGAGCAGGTTGCAGAAGCCGAGGTCGCTGCGGCCAAGGCCGCAATTCAGCAGGCGGAACTTGAACTCAGCTACACCGAGATTGTCGCACCGTTTGACGGGCGGGTGGGCCGGGTCACGGTCAGTGCGGGTGCTCTCGTGGGGCCCAACTCAGGACCGTTGCTGACCGTAGTGTCGGAATCACCGATTTACGTCGAGTTTTCGCTCAGCGAACCGCAACTGGCAGATATCCTTGAGCAACTTGAAACCGACGTGAACGGTCTGGCCAGCAACGGAACCTCTCCGGATGTTTTTGTGGAGCTGCCAAACGGCACCGTTCTGGAAGAGGCGGGCCGCGTGATCTTTATCGACAATCAGATTGACCCGGCGACGGGAACCATCGCGCTTCGGGCCCGCTTCGACAACGAGCGCGGTCTGATACTGGACGGTGCATTCGTGAATATTCGAATTCAGGCTTTGCAACCCACACCCAGTCTTCTGATTCCACAGGCCGCCGTGCAGCGCGACCAACGCGGCGACTTTGTGCTGATCGTCACCGATCAGGGTCTGGTTGAACAACGCTATGTGACACTGGGACGGCAGATCGACACAGCCGTGGTTGTTGAGGATGGCATGAAAGCCGGAGAAAGCGTGATTGTCGAAGGGTTGCAACGCGTGCGCCCGGGAATCGCGGTTGACGCGGTGCTGGCAGGCCAGAGCGCGGAGAACTGATCAGTGATTTCCAAGGTTTTCATACGCCGGCCCAAAATGGCCATCGTCATATCGACGGTCCTGACGTTGATGGGCATCATCGGGTATCTTGTTCTGCCTGTTGAACAGTTTCCGGAAATAACACCGCCGGTCGTCAGTGTCACCGCCAGCTATACCGGGGCCAATGCCGAGACTGTCGAAAACACCGTTGCCGCGCCGATAGAGGCGCAAGTCAATGGTGTGGATGACATGATTTACATGTCATCAGACAGCACGGATGTCGGAAATTACAGCCTGAACGTGACGTTCGAAGTTGGCACCGATCCCGATATCGCATCAGTCAACGTGCAGAACCGCGTTGCGCAGGCCATGTCGCAGTTGCCAACAGAGGTTACGTCATCCGGTGTCGTGACCCAGAAGTCCTCGACCAACATGCTGATTGTGGTGGCGCTGTTTTCACCGAATGAGACCTATGACGAGGTCTTTTTGTCGAACTACGCCTCCATCAATCTGAAAGATGCGCTGGCGCGGATAAAAGGGGTCGGAAAGGCAGAGGTTCTGACGGATTTTGCCTATGCGATGCGCATGTGGCTGGATCCCGAACGCATGGCCGGTCTGGGCATAACGCCGGGCGACGTCATCGCGGCGATACGCGAACAAAACCTGGAAGTCTCCGCCGGTCAGATCGGTACACCCCCTGTGCCCACCGGCCAGCAGTTTCAGTACACGATCACCGCGCAGGGCCGTCTGGCCTCTGTCAGCGAGTTCGAGAACATCGTTGTGCGCACCGGGGACGCTGCCAGCATCGTGCGACTGCGCGATATCGCACGCATCGAACTGGGTGCGGATTACTACAATGCCTCTGGGCGCTTTCAGGGCAAGCCCGCGACTGTTCTGGCCATCTATCAGGCACCCGGCGCCAACGCGCTTGCCGTGGCAGAGGCGATATACGTCGAACTCGACAGACTGGCCCGCACGTTTCCGGAGGACGTCGAGTATGCGGTCCCCATGGATACAACGGACTTTGTGCAGCAGTCTCTGAATGATGTTGTTTCGACCCTGATGCTGACCTTCGTGCTTGTCATCACGGTCGTATTCATTTTCCTCGGCAGCTTGCGCGCCACGCTTGTTCCTGCTGTTGCAATCCCCGTGTCGCTGATCGGTACATTTGCCTTCCTGCTGCTTTTCGGCATGTCGCTGAACACAATTTCGCTGTTCGCTCTGGTTCTGGCCATCGGCATCGTCGTGGACGACGCCATTGTCGTGGTCGAAAACGTCGAACGCATTCTTGCAGAAGAGCCGAAACTGTCGCTGGCGGAAGCAACCGAAAAGGCGATGGCGCAGATCACCACGCCTGTCATCGCGACAACCCTTGTCCTGCTTGCCGTGTTTGTGCCAGTCACCTTCATGCCGGGCATTTCGGGGCGTCTCTTTTCGCAATTCGCCGTCACGATCTCAGTCGCTGTCGTGATCTCTTCTGTCAACGCTCTGACACTTTCACCTGCCCTTTGCGCCCTGATACTCAAGCGGCGCGAGGGAGAGCCGAAAGGGCTGCTTGCCCTGTTCGAAAAGTTCATCGGAGGCATGCGAGGCGGATATGTTGGTATTGTCGGACGTCTGATCCGTTTGCCGATCATCGGTGTGGTTGTGCTGATCGGTCTCGGGATCGGATCGGGCACGCTGTTTTCGTCCCTGCCCAAAGGCTTTCTGCCTCTGGAAGACAACGGGTATCTGATGGTCGATGTCCAGCTGCCTGACGCCGCGTCCCTGGAACGGACCGAAGTGGTCACAGACCGGGTCAACGCGCAGATCATGGAAATCCCAGGGGTGGCGGAAACTGTTCAGGTCAACGGCTTCAGCCTGCTGAGCGGCGCCGGTTCGAATGGAGCGATGATTATTGCCAACCTCGAAAACTGGAGCGAACGCCCCGGCGAAGAACTCAGCGCGAACGGCATTCTTGCGCAGATCTTTGCCCTCGCCAATCAGGAGATTGCGGCCAATGTCATAGCGTTCAACCCGCCGCCGATTTCGGGTCTCGGACAAAGCGCCGGCGTGGAAATGAAGGTTCAGCAAACCGGCGGAGGAACAGCACAGGATTTGTCCGCCGCGCTTGGGTCGCTGGTCTATGCCGCAAACCAGAGGCCCGAGATCTCGCAGGCCTACACCACATTCCGGGCAAACGTTCCCAAGATCTTCGTCGATCTCGATCGCGAGAAGGCCAAGTCGCTGGATATTCCGATCAGCGAGATCTTTCAGACGCTGCAAGCTTATCTCGGGTCGTACTACGTCAACGATTTCAACCTCTTCGGCCGTGTTTATCGGGTCATGATCCAGGCCGAAGGCGAAAACCGCAATGTCGTCGATGACATTGGCGCATTCTATGTCCGGGCCAACGACGGGACAATGGTTCCGCTGTCAACGCTGATCCGGACAGAAAGCGTACTCGGCCCTGTTCTGCTGAACCGGTACAATCTGTTCCGGTCAGCCACGGTCACGGCTGTGCCGGCCGCCGGCTACTCTACAGGCGATGCAATCAATGTCCTTGAGGAAGAAGCCGTCACGGCGTTGCCGCCCGGCTTTGCCTATGAATGGACAGGAACCGCTCAACAGCAACTGGCCGCGGGTGGGCTGGTCATATTGATACTCGGCGCGGCGGTCGTGTTCGGATACCTGTTTCTGGTGGCCCAGTATGAAAGCTGGACCATGCCCCTGGCCATTCTGTTATCTGTCACGGTCGCCCTCTTCGGAGCCCTGGCCGCGGTCGGAACCGCGGGCGGCGACGTGAACCTGTATACGCAGATCGGTATGATCATGCTGATCGGACTGGCCTCAAAGAACGCGATTCTGATTGTCGAGTTTGCAATGGAACGGCGTGCCGCAGGCCTGACGATCCGCGAAGCGGCGCTTGAGGCGGCACGCCAACGTTTTCGCGCTGTGATGATGACAGCGCTTTCGTTCCTTCTTGGCGTGGTTCCGCTTCTGGCCGCGTCCGGCGCCGGCGCTGCCAGTCAGAAAGCAATCGGTATCGCCGTGTTCGGGGGAATGCTGGCCGCCACGGTGTTGGGCGTCATACTTGTTCCGATCTTGTATGTGCTGCTTCAGAAATTGCGCGAGTTCCTGAAAGGTCAACGCGGAAAACCGGCGCCTGCAGAAGGACAGTAACAGTGTACCGGGGGCCCCGATTCTGAACGACACAGAACCCGATTTTCGCCGCCATGGCGCGAAACGGAGTTGCGGTCGCCAGAGGTATTGCGCTCATGTCATTGACCCGTCACACATTCCGTGCAGGAAGCGCGCAACGTAGGATCAGCAATGGCAAAAGACATCTTTGAAGCACCGGGAAGATTTTATCGCGGCAACCTGCACACGCATTCCGATCTGTCAGACGGATGCCTCCGCCCGGAGGAAGTATGCCGCCGCTACCGCGCCGAAGGGTACGACTTTATCGCCCTTACGGATCATATGGTTGGTCTTTACGGCTACCCGGTTGCAGACACCAGACCGTTCCGGACCCGCGACTTTACGACAATTCTGGGGGCGGAATTACATTCCGGCGCAATGGAAAACGGCGAGCTGTGGCATATTCTGGCGGTCGGCCTGCCGATGGATTTCGATCCCCCCGATGCACCGGATTTCGCCGCACATGAGGGACAGGAAAGCGGCGCCGAGCTTGCAGCGCGGGCGCGCAAGGCGGGGGCCTATGTCGCTGTCGCGCATCCCGAATGGTCGGGACTGACCACCCAGGACGCCCGCACGATCGGCGCGGCTCACGCGGTCGAGGTCTATAATCACGGGTGCGCAGTAGGATGTGACCGCCCGCACGGATTCTATACGCTTGACCAGTTGCTGAGCGATGGTCAGGAGCTTAATCTGTGCGCAACAGATGACGCGCATTTCACCGAACCCGATCATTTCGGGGGCTGGGTGATGGTCAAGGCCACGGAAAACGACCCCGACGCGCTGCTCGAGGCGCTGAAAGCCGGACAGTCCTACGCATCAACCGGTCCCGAAATTCGCGGTGTTCACTGGTCGGACAATGACGTCGTCGTCGAAACCAGCGCGGTTGCACGCGTGATTGTCCAGGGTCATGGCAGTGCAGCGAGAGGCGTTCACGGCCATTCAATGACACGCACGACCGTACCTCTGGATCACTTCGCCGATGCCCGTTGGCTTCGTATAACCGTCGTTGACGCCGCCGGACGCCGGGCCTGGACCAATCCCATGTTTTTTGAATGACGGGGCGGTGCTGTCCGCTCAGCTTTGACTGAGGTCCGACAGCTTGGTGGCCGCGGCCTGCAGCTTTGGCAGTTTGTCCAGCAGCTTTTCGAGATGCGATCTCTGCGCGGGCGCATGCATGGAAAGGGTGCTCAACAGCCGGCCGACATTGTCTTCGATTGCCACCGCGACGGCCGTCATGTCGTCCATGAACTCCCCGTCATCCGTTGCATAGCCACGGCGCCTGACGTCTTGCAGGTCGGCACGCAGGGCACTCTCGGTGATCAGGGTTCTGTCGGTATGCCGGTCAAGGGGCAGCACGCGAAGAAGGCGGTCAAGCTTGTCCGCGCGCAATGAGGAGAGGTACATCTTTCCGCTCGCCGTGCAGTGAAACGGAACCTGGGTTCCGATCGGCAGCTGTATTCGCAATGGCCAGTGCGTTTCCACCCGATCCAGATAGACCATGCCGTACCGGCCAGGGGCGGCGAGATTGCAGGTTTCACCCACGTCATCGGCCAGCGACTTCATGATGGCAAGCCGTTCGGTGCGCAGACGCTCCGAACTCAGCGTTGTTCCTGCCAGGCGCCGCAGCCGGCGGCCCGGCCCGTAGGACCGACCATCGACATCGCGCTGCAGGAAACCCTCTTCCTCTGCCGTAGTCAGCAGCCGGTGAATTGTTGCCTTGGGCAAACCAAGCGCATCTGACAATGCGCTTGGCGTAACGGGAACACCCGCCTTGGCAACGGCTTCGACAATCAGAAGCAAGCGCAGATTCGTCGGGATCTGCGCCCTTTGCGCTCTGATCTCGTCGTCCGCGATCATTCAACCACCTATCTGTCGGGCAACAGGAACAACGCCATCTCCGGTGTCAGCGCCACGAACACCCAAACGCTGATCAGCGCCACAAGATAAAGCGTGGTGTACCGCAGCAAGCGGAAGTACGGAACACCCGTAACACCGGACGCCACATAGAGGTTAAGCCCATATGGCGGCGTAATGAAGCCGATCGAGGCCCCGACCAGGAAGATCACCGAGAAGTGGACGGGATCGACGCCAACGCTGGCCGCTATCGGTGCGAGAATTGGCGCAAGAATGATCGTCACGGGCAGGCTCTCCAGGATCATTCCGGAAACGAAAACAATCGCCATCGCTGTGAACAGAACGGCATGATACCCACCCATTGAGGTTACGAAATCGCCAATCACCTGTTGAGCGCCGAGCAGGGACAGAATTTGCTGCATCACCACCGAAACCGCGATGAGAGGCGCCAGAATTCCGGTGATCTGCGCGGATCGCATGACGATGCCCGGGATCTGCGGAATCGTGAACCCTTCCACGACCAGCATCGAGGCGGCCGACTTTTCCGACCAGTCCTTTGTCTGGTCCATGTTCAGTGCCTTGCTGACAACCCAGCTCGCCAGTCCTGCGATAATGCCGAAACCGACCGTGACCCCCGCCGCTTCGGTCGGAGAAAACTTGCCGGTGTAAATTCCCCACAGCACAAGACCAATCGCGAAAAACCCGAGCCACGCGCCGATCGAGGTCTTGAACACGCGCAGAAGAGACAGAGGGATAAGGTATCCCCAGCCGTTGCGCCAGCATACCAGAAAGCATGCCAGCATCATGCCGCCAACCATCAGCGCACCCGGAATGATCCCGGCGACAAACAGGTCGGAGATCGGCAGGTTCATGAGAAAGCCGTAGACGATGAAGATAATGGAAGGCGGAATGATGATCCCCACGGTTCCGCCGGCCGCTGCGGTCGCGGCGGAAAACCGTTCGTCGTAGCCACCCTTGACCATTTCAGGGTGCAGCATGGAACCGATTGTCGCGGTTGTGGCCGAGTTCGACCCGGAGATCGCGGCGAACAGTCCGCAGGCGCCAAGACTGGCCATCGCCAGCCCGCCACGCACCCAACCCAGACACGAATAGGCAAAGTCGCTGAGTCGCCGCGCGATCCCGGAGCGGTTGATCAAGTCTCCGGTGAGAATAAAGAGCGGCATGGCAAGCAATGCAAAGCCGTCGGTAAAGACATCCTGCAGGGCCGCGCCGGTGTTCAGCAGCGGAAGCTCCAGCACGAAGGACATGCCAATCACCCAATAGGCGATGACCAGAAAAACCGGCACGCCCATCATGAACAGAATAGTGACGGCAATCGAAATGACTGTGATGATTGTCGGATCGCTCATGCATCACCTCCGATCACCGCAGCCTCGATCATCTCACTGCCTTCGCGGTACTTGCGCAGATCGGCCAGAAAGTTTTCGATGACGCGGGCAGTCAACAGGATAAACGCAATCGGAACGGTGCCCAGAAACCACCACTGCATGACATTGTCGGTCCCCAGCATGATCGAGAAGTTTGCCGCCGCACGGACTGTTTCCTGCGTTGTCGTCACGACCACGATCCAGGCGATGCCAAACCAAAGCACGGCGTCAAGGGCAAGACAGAAGAGTTGCGCCCCGCGCGGCATGTTCTTGCGAAACTCCGCGAACGCCAGATGCGTGCGAAGCTTCACGTTATAACTGCACCCGACCCAGGTCATGATCAGGAACAGAAACGGAGGAATTGTCGTCGACCAGGGCGGCTGACCGGAAAGAAAAAACCGCTGCACCACGCCGGAAAAGATAATGTAACCGATCGCGAGATACGCGGTGACCATCACGGCCGGTTCCAGATTTCGTTCAACAAATGGAACAAACCGATACAACGCCGCAACGGCCATGCCCCCGACCAGGGTCACAATCAATCCAAGCGGCCACAGGCCGGGATTGTTGCGCATTGCATCTTGCAACATAAACGAGTCACCGGCGAACAGTGCAGAGAAGATCTCGCCCATTCCTCCAATCGCCTCCATGACGACACCTCCCTCTGCTCCAGGACCCGCGTCATTTGATTCTGTGTTCTCTACGGGCTGGTTCTAATATGTAGTTTGCGCCAGTTGCGATCCGGGCGGTTGCCGTCCGGATCGCACATTCGGCTCAATGGAACATTCGGCTATGCCGACTTAGCCTTTCCACCACCGGCGCGGCTCGACGTTTTCGGCCAGCGTATTGTCGTGCTCACGCGCAACATCGTAGATGGCCTGATACGTATCAAGGCCGCCAGCCCAGCCGTTTATGCGCTCGCGCCACTGCTCCCACAGTTGCGGCTGGAACTCGGGCGAGCACATTTCTTCCGCCTTTTTGATTTCTGCATCAGACAGCGCGGCAACGCGCACGTTGTTCTGGGCAAAGATCGTGTCCGGCCCCTGATGCGGATGCGAGAAGCCAACCGTGTTCACCAGCGCCGCTTCGTTTGCGGCCTGAACATGAACCTGGGTCAGATAAGAGGATTCCATGACCGCATCCTGCAGTTCGCCTCCAAGGCTGTCGAAGGTCTCGGCGTTCATGGCCGTGTGCTCTGTTCCACAGAAGAAACGCAGATCGACGCACTGGCTGACCACGGGTGACATGTTGGCATAGGCCACGGCCGATGCCCACGTTTCCGCGCCATCGATCAGGCCCTGCTTGAGACCGTCGAGCGTTTCTTCCCACGCCACCGGTACCGGGTTGAGGTTCAGCGCGTTCATCGCGATCCGGCCAAGCTGTGTACCCGTCACACGGTTTTTCGTCCCAAAGAGTTCTTCGATGGACGTGACCGTCGGCTTGTCCTCCCAGGACAGACCAAGCTGGATGCCCCGAAGTTCCGCATGAGTAAACAGAAACTTAAGGCCATGACGCTTTTCGAACGGATCCCGGAGAATTTCGACCGATTTCGGGCTGTACATAAAGTAGTACTGATCCGCCCGCGTACGGAACATGTACGCGTAATCAAGCACGTTCAGATATGGCGCGCCACCGGCAGAGTTCTGGGTTGATGCCGCATAGATGTCGACAATGCCCTGCTGCGCTTTCTCGACACAGGACAACTGCCCGCAGATCTGGTTGTTGCCGATGAACTCGATTCGGATTTCACCATCGGTACGTTCTTCGAGGTCACGCGCGAACTCAAGGCATCCCGCGCGCTCAATCAGCAGGTTCTGCGGATTAAACCCCGCCGCGCCGAACTTCAGCGTGAACTTGGGTTCCTTCGAAAACCGCTTGTCGTATGTCGACTCTGCGGCTTTGGCCAGGTTGGCAGCCGTCATCGCGCCGCCAAACGTACCAGCCGCAAGAAGCGTCGAGATCATGCCGTATGTGCCTGCGACTCTCAGAAAATCTCTTCGTGATACACCACGAATACGATCATATATTCCCATTGCTTCCTCCCATATCAGCAATTAGTGAGACATATCGTTTCAAAAAAGCCTAGATTAGTATTTCCAATCTGGCTACAGTTTTTTTCCGACAAGGGAGGATGTCGTGCAAGCAGATTATGTTGTCATCGGGGCCGGATCGTCTGGTTGCGTTCTGGCAAATCGTCTGAGTGCGAAGGCTTCAAACAGCGTTGTCCTGCTGGAAGCGGGCGGTCGAGACTGGAATCCCTGGATCCATATTCCGGTCGGATACTTCAAAACAATTCATAACCCGACGGTCGACTGGTGTTACAGAACAGAGCCGGATCCCGGCCTGAACGGCCGCTCTATCGAGTGGCCCCGCGGCAAGGTTCTGGGCGGATCTTCCTCGTTGAACGGCCTGCTTTATGTACGGGGACAGCCGCAGGACTATGACCGCTGGGCGCAAATGGGAAACTCCGGCTGGTCGTGGGACGATGTGCTGCCGCTGTTCAAGCGATCGGAAAAGAACGAACGCGGCTCGGACGCCTATCATGGCGATCAGGGCAGTCTGTCCGTGTCGAACATGCGCATCCAGCGACCGATCACCGACGCATGGGTCGCGGCGGCACAGGCCGCAGGTTATCCGTTCAACCCAGACTACAATGGCGCGACGCAGGAAGGTGTCGGATTTTTTCAACTCACGGCGCATAACGGGCGGCGCTGCTCATCCGCGGTTGCGTTTCTTCATACGGCAAAGGACCGGCCGAACCTGAAAGTCGTCACGCACGCCCATGTCGAAAAGATCAACTTTGACGGCAAGCGGGCGACCAGCGTCACCTATCTTGACCGGTCCGGAACGGCACAGACCATCTCGGCCGGACGGGAAGTCATTGTGTCCGGCGGCGCGATCAATTCACCGCAGCTGCTGATGCTGTCGGGTATTGGCGATCCTGCGCAGTTGGGGGATCACGGGATCCCTGTTGTTGCCGATCTTCCCGGCGTCGGCAAGAACATGCAGGATCACCTGCAGGCACGTCTGGTTTACAAATGCAACGAGCCGACGCTCAACGACGAGGTCGGTTCCCTGTTGGGCAAGGCCAGAATCGGGCTGAAATATCTGCTGTTCAGGGCCGGTCCGATGACAATGGCGGCAAGTCTCGCCACGGGGTTCATGAAAACCCGCGACGATCTGGAAACGCCCGATATCCAGTTCCACGTCCAACCCCTTTCGGCGGAAAACCCGGGCAAGGGCGCTGACCCGTTTTCGGCGTTCACAATGTCAGTGTGCCAATTGCGCCCGGAATCGAAAGGCGAGATCAAACTGTGCAGCGCGGACAGTCGCACCTATCCCAAAATCATACCCAATTACCTCAGCACCGACACAGATTGTAAAACGATTGTCGAAGGCGTCAGGATTGCACGCAGCATCGCACGGCACGCGCCACTCACCTCCAAGATCTCCGAGGAGTTTCGTCCGCATGCGGATCTGCCGATGGACGACTATGAGGCCACGCTCGACTGGGTACGGGACAACACGGCATCGATTTACCACCCGACGGGAACATGCAGAATGGGCAACGACAAATCCGCCGTGGTCGATGAAAGGCTCCGCGTGCACGGAATAGAGGGATTGCGCGTGGCAGATTGTTCGATCATGCCGGAAATCGTCTCGGGCAACACCAATGCTCCGGCCATCATGATCGGCGAGAAAGCGTCTGATCTTGTTCTTGAAGACGCATGACCATCCTGCCCCGCAGGGCGACGGATCTTGCACAGCCCGGCATGGCGGACAGTGCATCATGATCGACAGATTTCGGGTATCCGTTGTCCACCCGCCAATGACCCGCGCAGACACGTCGCACGCGTCACCGAAACTTTGCCTTGGCGACGGATCGGCCTCGGACTAGATCAGCCCGGTGACCCGTATTGAATCCAGAAAACGTCCGAAACAGGCTGACTGCCCTGCGCCCCGGGGCGCGGCAGCATGAGCCGGTTCTCAGCAAATCTTGGATTCCTCTGGTCAGATCTGCCGTTGACCGATGCGATACTTGCGGCGCGGACAGCCGGATTTTCGGCGGTGGAATGCCATTGGCCCTACGACACGCCGGCAGAACAGGTCCGTGAGGTCCTGCATCTGGCCGGTCTTCCGATGCTGTCGATCAACACCCGACCGGGACGGGTGGAGGACGGTGAGTTCGGGCTTGCCGCGCTGACGGGAAGACAGGGTGAATCGGAATCGGTCATCAAGGAAGCGATCGACTACGCGGCAGCTGTCTCGGCGCGCGCTGTCCATGTCATGGCCGGAATTGCGGAAGGACCGGACGCGCATATCGTCTTTGTGCAGAACCTGCGCTTCGCCGCCCGCGTCGCGTCAAAACGAGGCATCGAGATACTGATCGAGCCGATCAATACCGATGACGTCCCGGGCTACTTCCTGCGTACTGTGGCGCAGGCCGTTCGCCTTGTTGATGAAGTCGCGGAAGACAACGTGAAGCTGTTGTTCGACTGCTACCATGTCGGGCGCGCCGAGGGGCAGGTGTTGAACAGGCTGCGCATCGCCTTGCCCTATATCGGTCACATCCAG
>JBCCHI010000058.1:0-22933 GCA_039028815.1 Pseudomonadota bacterium | reverse complement strand
TTCGACGCGGATGCCGTGTCGCAGATCCTGGACCACGCGACGGTGCTGATTCTCAATGCCGTCGAGGCGCGTCAGTTGCAGTCCGCCGTCTCGTGCCCGCTGTCAGAGCTTGGCGTCGAAACCGTGATCGTCACCAAAGGGCCGGAGGGCGCCACCCTGCACCGCGCCGATGGCGGGACCGCCAGCTTTCCCGCGCCTGCGGTCGACGCCGTGGACACCACCGGGGCAGGCGATACCTTTGCAGGGGTCCTCGCGTCGGCCCTCGACGCCGGTCAGGCACTTGAAACAGGGATCGAGACCGCGGTTCTGGCGGCCTCTCTGATGACGACCCGCCACGGTACGGCACGGGCGATCCCCACGGCCTCGGAGGTGTCGGCCTTCCGGGTCAGGATCCGGTGAACGGCGCAGCGCTGCCCCACAGGTCCCTGACCCGCTTGTCGCGCCCGCAGGCCTTGCGGTATGCCTTGTAGGCTGACGCTTTCGACTTGGGTCCGAACCGGGTCAGCACCAGAGTGTCGCTCTTGTAGTAATCCTGGTGATAGTCCTCGGCCGCCCAGAAGGGGCCGGCCTCAAGGATCGGCGTCACCACCCTCTGGCCCAGGGCCGCCTCTGCATCCGCCTTGGCGCGCTTGGCCGCCATAGCCTGGGCCTCATCACCGGGGAAAATCGCGGTGGCATAGCTCTGACCCCGGTCGCAGAACTGTCCCGCCGGGTCGGTCGGATCGACAGAACGGAAGAACATCGACAGGATCTGATCCCGCGATACGATGGCCGGATCAAAGATGATCTGCACCGCTTCGTAATGCCCGGTGTTGCCACGGACCACCTGCTTGTAGGTCGGGTTGTCCACCGTACCGCCGGTGTACCCCGACACGACCTCCTTGACGCCCTTCACCCGCTCGAAGTCGGATTCGACGCACCAGAAACATCCGCCGGCAACCGTCAGCACTTCGCTGTCCTGTGCATGGATGGGGCGGCTTTGGATGCCGAGGCCCACGAATATGAGCACGGCAAGTGAGATGGCCTTGAACGTTCTGAGGTGTGACATGGTCGGATTCTCCGCTGCTTGTGAAAGTCTGACCCGGGGCGCGGAAAATTCCAATTCAACGGCGCGTGATTTCACGGCGTGGTGAGCGGAATTGCGTCTTGGCAGCCAAATCCCTGCGGCATAGCGTGCTTTGAAACACTTCAGGGACCGGTTTGTTACAGACCGGGCAGGCAATGGCACAGCACACAACCCACCAGGCAGAAGAAGACGCGCGCAACGCCGATCTGCGATTCTGGCTCAATGGCCGGATCGTGGAACGACAGGACGCGGTGGTCAGCATCTACGACAGCGGTTTCATGCTGGGCGACGGGGTGTGGGAAGGTCTGCGGCTCTACAACGGGGTCTGGGCCTTTCTGAATGAACATCTCGACCGCCTGTTCGAGGCCGCAAAGGCGATCGACCTGACAATCGGCATGGACCATGCGGATCTGCGCCAGGCGATTCTGGACACCCAGGCCGCGAACAGCATGACGACGGACGCCCATGCCCGCCTCATGGTGACGCGCGGGCTCAAGACGCGGCCCTTTCAGCACCCGGCGCTCTCGCAGCAGGGACCGACCGTTGCCATCATCATGGAACATTCGCGCCCCGCCCTGCCCCGGCCGATCCGGCTGGCCACCGTGCCGCATCAGCGCGGACTGCCGATGACCCAGGATCCCAAGCTCAATTCGCATTCCAAGCTCAACTGCATTCTCGCCTGCATCGCTGCCGAAAAGGCAGGGGCCGACGAGGCGCTGATGCTCGACGTGCATGGTTTCGTGAACACCACCAACGCCTGCAACTTCTTTGTGGTCCGCGCAGGGGCGGTGTGGACCTCGACAGGGGATTACTGCATGAACGGGATCACCCGGCAAAAGGTGATCGACCTGTGCCGCGCCAACGACATCCCGGTGCATGAACGGAATTTTTCGCTGGTCGAGACATACAGCGCCGAAGAGGCGTTCCTGACCGGGACCTTCGGCGCGCAGACGCCGGTGGGCGAGATCGACGGGCGGGTGATCGGCACCGGCGACATCGGCCCTGTCACGCAAACGATTCAAACGCTTTACAAGGCGCTTGTCGCGCGCCAGGTCGCCTGATGCGCATTGCGATGTGGTCCGGGCCGCGCAACCTGTCCACAGCCCTGATGTACGCCTTTGGCGCGCGCGCCGACTGTGCCGTGGTCGACGAACCGTTCTATGCCTGCTTTCTCGCGCGGACCGGTCTGGCGCATCCCATGCGCGACGACATTCTCGCGTCACAGCCCACGGATCCCGATGCCGTGGTGGCGGCGCTCACCGGTCCGGTGCCGGAGGGAAAACCGTATTTTTACCAGAAACACATGTGCCATCACATGGTCGACGGCGTGCCGCATGACTGGATCAGCGACATGCGGAACGTCTTTCTGATCCGCCATCCCGCCCGGGTGATCGCAAGCTATGCAGCCCGGCACGAAACACCCCGGATCGAAGACACCGGCGTGGTCCGGCAGCTTGAAATGATCGAGGCCCTGAGCGCGACGGGCGACCGCCCCCTGATCATCGACAGCGCCGATATTCGTGCCGCGCCCGAGCCGATGCTGCGTGCGCTGTGCACCGCGCTCGGTCTGCCCTGGGATGGCGCGATGCTGCACTGGCCCGCCGGCGGACACAGAGCAGACGGCGTCTGGGCCGCGCACTGGTACGGGGCCGTCCACCGGTCCACCGGGTTTGCCGGACCCGAAGGCGCCCTGCCCGTGCTGGAGGGCGCGCAGGCCGCATTGCTGGACCGCGCGCTGCCCTTCTACGAAACCCTGAAGGAGCGCGCGCTGAAACCGCCGGGCGGGGGTTGACGGAACGCACGGCACCGATCCTTCATCTTTCCCGAAGTACTCAAATCCCGCCACCTGCCATCGCAAGCGGCGCTCGCCGGGGGCGGGAGACGGCGGTCAGCGCCCTTTCAACCGCCTGTCCCGCGCGGCAAGCAGCTTCAGGCGCAGGGCGTTCAGCTGGATGAATCCGGCCGCGTCCTTCTGGTCGTAGGCGCCCGCGTCGTCCTCGAAGGTGACATGCGCCTCTGAATAGAGAGAGTGATCGGACCAGCGCCCGACCGTCCGGGCCGAGCCCTTGTAGAGCTTGAGCCGCACAGTGCCGGTCACATGAGTCTGGCTGGCGTCAATGGCGGCCTGAAGCATCTCGCGCTCGGGGCTGAACCAGAACCCGTTGTAGATCAGTTCGGCATAGCGCGGCATCAACTCGTCCTTGAGATGCGCGGCCCCCCGGTCCAGCGTGATCTGCTCGATCCCGCGATGCGCCTCCAGAAGAAGTGTACCCCCCGGCGTCTCGTAGATGCCCCGGCTTTTCATGCCGACAAACCGTCCCTCGACCAGATCGAGCCGCCCGACGCCGTGTTTGCCGCCCAGTTCGTTCAGCCGCGTCAGCAGCGCGGCGGGCGACAGCGCCTCGCCGTTCACGGACACCGCATCGCCGCATTCAAACCCCACTTCAATGAACTCGGGCGACTCCGGCGCGTCCTCGGGGTTCACCGTACGCTGATAGACGTAATCGGGGGCCATTTCAGCGGGATCTTCCAGCACCTTGCCTTCGGACGAGGTGTGCAGAAGGTTGGCATCGACGGAAAACGGTGCCTCGCCGCGCTTGTCCGTGGCGATCGGGATCTGGTTCTTCTCGGCAAAATCGATCAGCCGGGTGCGGCTGGTCAGGTCCCAGATGCGCCAGGGGGCGATGACCTTGATGTCGGGGTTGAGCGCGTAGGCGGCCAGTTCGAACCGGACCTGATCGTTGCCCTTGCCCGTTGCACCGTGCGCCACCGCGTCGGCGCCGGTTTCCGCGGCAATCTCGACCAGGCGCTTGGAAATCAGCGGACGGGCAATGGAAGTGCCCAGAAGGTACAGCCCCTCGTAGACCGCATTGGCGCGAAACATCGGAAAGACGAAGTCGCGCACGAATTCCTCGCGGATATCCTCGATATAGATGTTTTCGGGGGCGATCCCCAGAAGCTGCGCCTTGTCGCGCGCGGGCGCCAGTTCCTCACCCTGGCCGAGATCGGCGGTGAAGGTGACGACCTCGCAGCCATATTCGGTCTGCAGCCATTTGAGGATGATCGAGGTGTCCAGACCTCCGGAATAGGCCAGAACGACTTTCTTCGGTGCCGACATGCGTGTCCCCCAGGGTTTTGGCGGCGATTAGCGGGTTTCGGCGGCACGGGCAAGAGAGGCGCGCGCCCCGGGGCAGGCCGGCGGCAGATGAGTATTTTCGGAAAGACGAAGACGCGGGTTTGCGGGCTTGCACCACAGGGGCGATTGCGTCAAGGACCGGACATGACTGAGTTCAGGACCCTGGCCCGCGCCGCGGAGGCCGAGATGCGCACGGTGTTTGCCCCGACACCGCTGCAGCTGAACGCGCATCTGTCAGAGATGTACAATGCGCGCGTCTATCTCAAGCGCGAGGATCTGAGCCCGGTGCGGTCCTACAAGCTGCGCGGGGCATTCAACGCGATGCGCAAGGTTCTGGCAGCGCGCGCGGCGTCTGAACGGCCGGCGCCCGATTTTGTCTGCGCGAGCGCGGGCAATCATGCACAGGGCGTGGCGTATATGTGCCGCCATTTCGCTGTGAATGGCGTGATCTTCATGCCGATCACAACGCCGCAGCAAAAGGTCGACATGACCCGCAAGCACGGCGGCGATGCCGTCACGATCCGTCTGACGGGCGATTTCTTTGATGTGGCGCTGGCCGAGGCGCAAACCTATTGCGCGCAGGTCGGCGGGCATTTTCTGTCGCCGTTTGACGATGAGGATGTGATCGAGGGGCAGGCCTCTGTCGCGGTGGAGATCGAGGCACAGCTTGGTGGCGTGCCGGACCGGATCGTGCTGCCGGTGGGCGGCGGCGGGTTGTCATCGGGCGTGCGGTCGTATCTGGAGGGGGCCACTGCGCTGACATTCGTGGAGCCGGCGGGCGGGGCCTGTCTGCGCGCGGCGCTGGCGGCGGGCGAGCCCGTGCGGCTGACCGCAGTGGACACCTTTGCCGACGGCGCCGCGGTGGCGCAGATCGGGGCGCGACCCTTTGCCCGGCTGGCGGATGTGACGGCGCGTGATCTTGTGACGATCAGCGAGGACCGGGTCTGCACCACGATGCTGGAGATGCTGAATGTCGAGGGGATGGTGCTGGAACCGGCGGGCGCGCTGGCCGTGGATGCGCTGAAGGATCTCGGACCGGGCATCGCCGGACAGACGGTTGTCTGCGTGACGTCGGGCGGCAATTTCGATTTCGAACGTCTGCCGGAGGTCAAGGAACGCGCGCAGCGCTTCGCGGGGGTCAAGAAGTATTTTGTTCTGCGCATGCCGCAACGGCCCGGCGCGCTGAGGGACTTTCTGACCATTCTGGGACCGGAGGATGACATCACGCGGTTCGAGTATCTGAAGAAGTCGGCGCGCAATTTCGGGTCTGTCCTGATCGGGATCGAGACCAGCGACGCCCAGAACTTCACGCGGATCCTTGCAGGCATGCGCGATGTGGGGTTCGAGTACCGCGACATCACCGACGATCAGGTGCTTGCCGAGTTTCTGATCTGATCAGTCGAACCGTGTGTCGAGCTCTGCCAGGAACTGTGTTCTGGATTGGGTGTAGGCGTCGCGGATCGCCGCCAGATCGACGCTCTGGCCGTCACCGCCCGCCGCGCGGACCTCGCCATCCTGGCAGAGGCGCGAAAACCTGTCGAAGCCCAGATTGAGCGCGCTGCCCTTGAGAAAGTGAAGCCTGGCCTCCAGCCCCTGCACCGGGCCTGTCAGACCGGCGACTTCCGCCTCCACCTCTTCGAGAAACAGATCGACAACCTCGCCGAAATCATCGGCGCCGATTTCCGATCTCAGTTCAGCCACGCGGGCCCAGTCGATCATGGTCACGCTCCTGCGCGGTATAATGACGCCCATCGGTTAGCCAAAGCTTAAGGCGCATCGCGAAACCCGCCTCCGGTACAGGCGGGGCATGGGTTGTGCCGTGTGCGGGGGCGGGCGCGTCGGCGGGCCTGGTCCGAACCGTGTGATTATGCGGCATTTTAGGCTTCATCCGGCATTAAGCTCCGGCGTGCACAGATCGGACAGTTTGGTAGGGGTCCGATGTGGGCGAGCAACAGATCAGACAATCCGGGGACAGCCCGGGCGGGCCGGACGCGGCGGCACCCGGTATCCGGAGCGTTCTGGTGGTGGATGACAGCCGGCTGCAACGGCGCATTGTCACCGCCGCGCTGTCGACATTCGGCTTTGAGGTGACCGAGGCCGGATCGGGGCTGGAGGCGCTGCGCCTTTGCGAGCGGCAATTGCCCGATCTGGTGATCAGCGACTGGATGATGCCGGAAATGAACGGGCTGGAATTCTGCCGCCGTTTCAGAGACTTGTGTGGAAATCACTATGGCTATTTCATTCTGGTGACGTCCAAGAGCGAAAAGGCCGAGATCGCGCATGGCCTTGACGCCGGCGCCGATGATTTTCTGACCAAGCCCGTCAACATGGGAGAGTTGCGCGCCCGGATCTCGGCGGGTGACCGGATCATCCGGATGCAACGGGAGGTGTCGGAGAAGAACCGCCTGATCAAGTCAACCCTCGATGAGTTGCAGAAGCTCTATGATTCGCTCGACAACGACCTGATCGAGGCCAAGAAGCTGCAGCAATCGCTGGTGCGCGACCGTTACCGCGATCTGGGCGCGGCGGAGATTTCGCTGATGCTGCGGTCCAGCGGGCATGTGGGCGGCGATCTTGTCGGTTTTTTCCAGACGCGCGAGGGGCGGCTTGGGCTCTACGCGATTGACGTGTCGGGGCATGGCATCAGTTCGGCGCTGATGACCGCGCGGCTGGCCGGGTATCTGTCGGCCACGTCTCCGGAGCAGAACGTCGCGCTCGAACGGACGGCGGGTGGCCTGTATGTTCCGCGGCCGCCGCAGCAGACAGTGGGCGATCTCAATCAGCTCTTTCTGGGCGAGATCGAGACGGAACATTACTTCACGATGGTTCTGGCCGATGTGGTGCTGGATACGGGCGTGGTCACAATGACCCAGGCCGGGCATCCCAGCCCGGCCATACAACGCGCGAACGGAGAGGTTGAGTTTGTCGGCGCGGGCGGCCTGCCTGTCGGCCTGATTGACGGCGCGAGCTATGATCAGTTCGAGGTGCGGCTTGCGCCCGGTGATCGTCTCCTGCTGCATTCCGACGGTGTGGTGGAATGCGAAGATCCCGAAGGCGCGCTGCTGGACACGGACGGGCTGAGCACGCTTCTGGGCGGCCTTCGCGGACTGCACAGCCAGACATTTCACGAATCACTGCTGTGGAAACTCGCGCAGTTCTCTGGCCGTGATGAGTTTCGCGACGATATCTCAAGCGTTCTGCTGGAGTTCAAGAACCCTTCCGAGGCAGGTTGAAGACGCGCCGAACATAGTACCTGTCCCCCGGATTGGCGATGTGGCGCGCGGCCACGGTGATGTCGGCAAACAGGGCGGTGTGCCCCGCCTCTGATGGTGGCCCGAGCGGCCGCACCGGCTGGGCCAGATAGATCATCGCGATCTTTTCCGCCCAGAGATCGTATTCCGGCATATAGGCAAAGCGACGGAACGCGCCCAGACGACGGGCGTTTGCGATGCGCCAGCCGGTTTCCTCGAACACTTCGCGATGCAGCGCCCGCAAAGGAGATTCGCCCGGATCGACCCCGCCGCCGGGAAGCTGAAGTTCCGGTTCCGGCGCCTCCTGAAAGGTCAGCAACAATTGCCGCCCCCGCGGCAGGATTGCATAAACCCCTGGACGCGCTTTGTATTTCTGGTCCGGAATGACCGGTTCGCCAAAGCGTCGCATGCCGCCCCCTTTGCCCCGGGATGTTGCTGCTTATATAACCCCGATTAGCCGATTTTCGGCGCGCAGGGAAACCTCCATGACACTTGGGCAGAAAATCACATGGGACGACTCGGTCCTGCCTTTCCAGCTTGACAGGTGCGACATCCGCGGCCGGGTGGCGCGACTGGACGGTGTGCTTCAGGGTATTCTCGGGCAGCACGCCTACCCGGATGCGGTCGAGCATCTGATCGCCGAGATGACACTGATGACCGCGCTGATCGGTCAGACGGTCAAGCTGCGCTGGAAACTTTCGCTGCAGGTGCAGTCCAATGGTCCGGTGCGTCGCATCGCCACCGACTATTTTGCCCCCGCCCAGGAAGGCGAGCCCGCGCGCATTCGCGCCTATGCCAGTTTCGATGCCGATCGTCTGAGCACGGCCCCGGCCTTTGATCAGCTGGGAACGGGATACTTTGCCGTTCTGATCGATCAGGGCCGGGAAACCGCGCCCTATCAGGGCATAACTCCGCTTGCGGGCGGCAGTCTGTCGGACTGCGCGGCGTCGTATTTCGCCCAGTCCGAGCAGTTGCCGACACGGTTTTCGCTCAGCTGCGGACGATCGACAGAGGCGGGTGGCAAGGAACACTGGCGCGGCGGGGGCATCATGTTGCAGCACATGCCCGAGGCATCGCCATTCGCGACCGGTGGCGGAAGCGGCGCACAGGGGCTGCTGACCGCATCGGATCTTGTGGGCGGCGACAAGGCGGATGACTGGAACCGCGCCAACCTGCTGCTCGACACGGTCGAGGATCTGGAACTGATCGGACCGTCGGTTTCGCCCGCCGATCTGCTTGTCCGGCTGTTTCATGAAGAAATACCGCGGGTCTTTGACGTGCAGGCCGTTCGCTTTGGCTGTACCTGTTCAGAGGACAGGGTGCGCAACTCGCTGTCGATCTATTCGGCGCGGGACATTCAGAAAATGACCACAAGCGAAGGCGTCGTTACCGCCGATTGCCAGTTTTGCGGTGCGCATTACAGACTGGATCCGCTGACGCTGGGGTTCGAGGCCGAAAGACAGGCCAGTGATGAAGGCTGATCCGCTGTCTCACGTCAGGGCGGCCCTGCGGCGTCCCGCCGCGCCATCTTCGGATTACGACCTGAACCCGGATGTCAGCCTGCCGCCGGGCCGGCGCCTGCGCCCGGCCGCCGTTCTTGTCCCGATCGAGGTGACGGGGCCGGGGGCGCGGCTGTGGCTGACGAAACGCTCATCGGCGCTGCAGCATCATCCCGGACAGGTGGCCTTTCCGGGCGGCAAGCAGGACCCGGACGATCCTGATCTGACGGCCACCGCCCTGCGCGAGGCGCATGAGGAAATCGGCCTGCCCGCCGCCTCGGTCGAGGTGCTGGGCACGCTGTCGCCGCACGAGACCGTGACACGGTTTCATGTGACGCCGGTCATTGGTGTGGTGCGCACGCCGTTCCGGCCCCGCCCCGAGGCCGGTGAAGTTGAAGAGGTCTTTTCCGTCCCCCTGCATCACGTTCTCGATCCCGCGCGGTATGCCATCCAGTCGCGCCGCTGGCAGGGGCAGATGCGTCATTACTATACTGTTCCGTATGGTAACTATTACATCTGGGGCGCCACGGCCCGCATCCTGCGGTCGCTGGCGCTTGCCGTGAGCGATGGCTGAGATCCCGAAACTGCGCGGCGCGTGGCTGGAGGACCCGGCCCTGCAAGGCATCTGCCGGATGCTTGAGGACAACGGTCATCAGGCGTTTCTCGTGGGCGGCTGCGTGCGGAATGCACTGATGGAAATGCCCGTGACCGAGGTCGATATCGCGACCGAGGCGCCTCCTGACCGGGTGATGGAGCTGGCTGTATCGCACGGCCTGAAGGCGGTTCCGACCGGGCTGGACCATGGCACCGTGACACTCGTGAACGACGCGCAGGCGTTTGAGGTGACAACCTTCCGGCGTGACGTGGACACGGACGGCCGCCATGCGGTTGTGGCGTTCGGCCGCGACATCGCAGAAGATGCCGGACGGCGCGACTTTACAGTGAACGCGCTCTATTCCATACGCAATGGTACGGTAAGCGACCCTCTCGGTGGATTCCCCGATATCGCGGCGCGGCGCATCCGGTTTATCGGCGATGCGCATCTGCGCATCCGCGAGGACTATCTGCGCATTTTGCGCTTCTTCCGGTTTCATGCCTGGTACGGCCGCGCCGGGGATGATCCGGATGCAGAGGGCCTGTCGGCCTGCGCCGAACTGGCCGACGGAATCGACAGGCTGTCGCGCGAACGCGTGGGCGCCGAGATGCTGAAACTTCTGGCCGCGCCCGACCCCGCGCCGGTGCTTGCCACGATGCAGGGCGCAGGCATATTGCGCCACGCGCTGGCCGGTGCCGGATCGGCACGCATCGCCCCGCTTGTGACGGCGGAAGCCGCGCTCGGTCTGGCGCCGGATCCGCTGCGCCGGCTTGCGGCGCTTGGGGCCGATGCCCCGGAGCAGCACCTGCGCCTGAGCCGGAAACAGGCGCGCGCGCTGGACACGCTTTGCGCGGACCCGGCGGGCGGGGCGGCCGAACTGGGCCATCGCCACGGCGCGCAGACGGCGCTGGATCTTCTGGCCCTGCGCGCGGCCCGGTCCGCCGTGCCGCCGGCGGCCGACTGGCGTGCCGAAGCAGCGCGCGGGGCCGCCGCGCGGTTTCCGCTTCAGGCATCCGATCTGATGCCGGATTACGAGGGCGCGGCGCTGGGCGCTCGTCTCAGAACGCTCGAAGCGCGCTGGATCGCCTCGGATTTCAGACTGACCCGCGCAGACCTGCTGGCCCCGGATACGCCCTGACCGGCGATGCCGGGCACGGGCTGTGGCGGCGCGGGCCTTGCCGTCCGACCGGCCCGAAGCGCGACATATGATGCCATCCCGCGCGGCGCGCAAAGCAGCAATTCAGGTTCCCCGCGAAACGCTGTAGGTATGCGGCACCGGAGATTCCCATGTTCAAGCTGTTCGAAAACCTCGTCGATCCCTACTGCCCCTACGAAGAGACCGACACGCCCCCCGACAGGCTGTGGCCCTTCATGAAAGAGTACATGCGGCCGTTTCGCCGCATCTTTGTCATGACCGCCGGAATGTCGGTGATCGTCGCGGCAATCGAGATCTGGCTGATCTACTACATGGGCCGGCTGGTGGATATTCTTTCGGGCGATCCGGGCATGTTCTGGTCCCGTCACGGCACAGAGATCATCCTGGTGGCGCTGTTCATCCTGTTCCTGCGCCCGGCGGTGCAGGCGCTGGATGTGCTGCTTCTGAACAACGGGGTGATGCCCAATTTCGGCACGCTCATCCGGTGGCGCGCGCACAAGCATGTGCTGCGGCAGTCTGTGGGCTGGTTCGAAAACGATTTTGCCGGGCGCATCGCAAACCGGATCATGCAGACCCCGCCCGCCGCGGGCGAAGCGGTGTTTCAGGCCTTTGATGCAATCACCTTTTCCATTGCCTATGTGGTCGGCGCCGCAATCCTGCTGTCAGAGGCCGACCCGCGTCTGACCCTGCCGATGATCGTCTGGCTGGTCCTGTATCTGGGTCTGGTGCGCTGGACGGTCACGCGCGTCGGCCCGGCCTCGCAGGCGGCGTCCGATGCGCGCAGCGAAGTCACGGGCCGCGTGGTGGACAGCTACTCCAACATTCATTCGGTCAAGCTGTTCGCCCACGACGCCAGAGAGCTGGACTATGCCAGGGAGGCCATCGAAAAGACGCGCCGCACGTTCCAGAGGGAAATGCGGATCTTCACCGTCATGGATGTGGCGCTGGTGTCACTGAACGGCTGCCTGATCATCGCCGTGGTCGGCTGGGCGATGTGGCTCTGGTCGCAGGGCGAGGCCAGTGTCGGTCTGGTGGCGGCGGCCACGGCTCTGACCCTGCGGCTGAACGCAATGACGGGATGGATCATGTGGGCGCTGTCTTCGTTCTTCCGGCAACTCGGCGTGGTCGCCGAAGGCATGGAGACGATCGCGCAGCCAATCGAACTGGTCGATGCGCCCGACGCCGGAACGCTGGAACTGCGCCGCGGCGAAATCGAAATGCGCAACGTGTCGCATCACTTCGGTCGCGGCCGCGGCGGTCTGGACCATGTGTCGCTGACAATCGCACCGGGTGAAAAGATCGGGCTGGTGGGCCGTTCTGGCGCGGGCAAGTCCACGATGGTCAAGCTGCTGCTGCGGTTCTACGACGCGGAATCCGGCCAGATCCTGATCGACGGTCAGGATGTGCGCGATGTGACGCAGGACAGTCTGCGCCGGCAGATCGGGATGGTCCAGCAGGACAGCGCCCTGCTGCACCGGTCGGTGCGCGAGAACATTCTTTACGCCCGTCCCGACGCCACCGAGGCCGAGATGCTGAAAGCCGCGAAAAAGGCAGAGGCCCACGACTTCATTCTCGATCTCGCCGACCCTCAGGGCCGGACCGGCTATGACGCGCATGTCGGTGAACGGGGCGTGAAACTCTCGGGCGGTCAGCGCCAGCGCATCACGCTGGCCCGTGTGATCCTCAAGGACGCGCCCATTCTGGTTCTGGACGAAGCCACAAGCGCGCTCGACAGCGAGGTCGAGGCCGTCATCCAGCACACGCTTTACGGCATGATGGAAGGCAAGACAGTGATTGCCATTGCCCACCGGTTGTCCACCATCGCGCAAATTGACCGTATCATCGTTCTGGATGGCGGTCGCATTGTCGAAAGCGGCCGGCACGAGGCGCTGCTGGAACAGGGCGGCCTCTATGCCCGGTTCTGGGCGCGCCAGTCCGGCGGATTCATCAATGCCGATGAGGCAGCGGAATAACCGCCGCACGCCGGGATTGCGCATCTGCCACGCGGTGAGTCTTTGGGATTCCGATCACGATAAAGCGAGTTTTCAGACTCTTGTGAAATTGGTATAACCGCGAAAAATGACGAGCAGTCGAGGCAAGACGGAATGAAACGTCGGACTTTTTTGCGGACCGGTTTGCTGACGGGCGTCGCGGCGCTGGGTGCAACGGCCTGCAGCCGCAGCAAGTTCAAGCGCTACCGGGGGCCGACCGTCACGCGGGTGGTTGTCGATAAGGGCACGCGTGAAATGTATCTCTATCACGGCAAGAAGCTGCTTGAGGGGTACAACGTCGAACTGGGGTTCACCGCGGACGGCCACAAGCAGTTCGAGGGCGACGGCAAGACGCCGGAAGGCGACTACTTCATTGACCGCCGCAACCCCAACAGCAGCTTTCACCTGTCTCTGGGTATTTCATATCCCAACAGAAAAGACCGTGCCTTTGCCGCCGCCGCGGGCAAGAACCCGGGTGGGGACATCTTCATTCATGGTCAGCCCAACTGGGCCGCGCGCCGCCACAACATGGGGCCGGACTGGACGGCCGGCTGTATCGCGGTGAAAAACCGTGAAATGGAAACCATCTATGCCATGGTCCGCACCGGAACCCCGATCCGCATCTATGCGTGATCCGCCCCGGCACGCCGCACAACGCGCGCGCCCCTGATGCGCCATCCGGTGTTCTGACCGTGCCCGGCAGAGCCGCGCGTCACTCGACCTTTATGACATGCCGGGACAGAACCTCCTGGTTCGACACGTCCAGAAACCGGATCTCGTACACACCGGGTGTGTCCGGCAGGGTGATGGAGACCGGCGGCGCACCGGTGATCCTTTCGGCCGATATCCAGGTGAACACCGCCTGATCGCCGCGCGCCAGCGTGATGCGCTGATCGGCGCTGTCACTGTCCACCGACCAGCTCACCTCGATCACCGCGCCAGGTTCGGCGGTGTCCGGCGCGGTCAGGCTGGCGCCCGTGTTCAGCGCGGCATCGGCGGCCAGCACCTCGACCGGCTGACGCGCCAGCACCCGTCCGCCCTCGCGCAGCACATAACGCAGCTCGTAAAGGCCGGTCTCCTCCGGCGCAGTCAGATCCTGCTCTGTCCTGTCGCGCACCAGAACGTAGTCGCCCAGCGTGTCATCCGGCGTGCCCATCGGCACCAGCGTGAGATAATCCTGCGGGTCGACTGTACCTGTCCACCCGACCCGCAGCGGCGCACCGGCCCGCACTTCGGGCGCGCCGCTGACTGTCACCTCGGGTTCCGTGATTTCGATGATTTCGCGCGCCAGCGTCCGGGCGCCCTCGCGCAGCACATAGCGCAGCTCGTAAAGGCCGGTCTCCGCCGGCGCCTGCACCGTGCCTTCCGTCGCGGTGCGCACAATGATGTAGTTGCCGTACACGCCCTCATCGGCACCGGCCGGAACGATGTTGATATAGTCCTTTTCATTCACCGCGCCGGTCCACGCAACATCGAACTTCGAGCCCGCCACCGCCGTCGCCGGTGCAATCAGGCCAACCTCCGGCTCGGTGACTTCTATCGGCGTCGAGGCCAGCGTCGTGTTGCCTTCGCGCAGCACATAGCGCAGCTCGTAGAGCCCCGGCTCGGCCGGCGCATCCAGCGTGCCACGATCGGCCGTGCGCACCACGATGTAGTTGCCGAACACGCCCGCATCGCTGCCGGCCGGCACAATCGTCACGTAATCCTGATCGCTGACCGCGCCGGTCCAGACCACCTCGAACGGCGCGCCGGTGGCCACATGCGCCGGGCCGGTCACCGTGACCTCCGGCAGCATGATCTCGATCGGTTCCGAGGCCAGCGTCCGGTTGCCTTCGCGCAGGACGTAGCGCACCTCGTAAAGGCCCGGCTCCGCGGGCGCGCGCAGCTCCGCCGCAGAGCGGGTGCCGACGGCCACGTAATTTCCATAGGTGCCTTCATCGGCGCCTGCGGGCACAATCGTGACGTAATCCGCCTTGTTCACCGCGCGCGACCAGCTCACCTCGATCTCCGCGCCGGTCCGGGCGGATTGCGGCACCTGCACAACGATCTGCGGCTGCGTCACCTCAAGCGGCCGCGACGCCACGGTACGCTTGTCGATGTTCAGCACATAGCGGATCTCGTAAAGACCGGGGTCCGCCGGGGCCTGCAGCCGGGTCTCGCTGTTGCGGCCGACGGCGCGGTAGGACCCGAACGTGCCGGGGTCGGCCCCGGCCGGCACGATTGTCACGTAATCGCGCGTGTTGATCGTCGGCGACCAGCCAACAGACAACGCCGCGCCGGTTTCCGTGCTGTCATCGGATGTCAACGTCACACGGGGCTCCGTGACCTCGATCATCGCACCGCCAAGCGGGGTCTTGGTTGCGTTGTGCAGATAGCGCACCTCGTACAGCCCCGCCTCTCCCGGCACCGGCAGTGTCACATCTTCGGATGTGCCGATCCGCACGTAAGGGCCGAACAGATCCGCGTCCGACCCCGCCGGCACGACCGTGATATAGTCGGCATCCTCGACGGTCGGCGTCCAGGTGACGGTGATGTCGGCCCCGCCAACCGCCGTGTCCGGGGCCGTCACGCTCACACGCGGTGCGGCCGGTTCCGGTGCGGGCTCCGGCTCCGGCTCCGGCTCCGGGGCCGCCGCCACGGCGGTGCCCAGAATGCTGAAGGCGGATGCCAGCTCGTCGGCATTGCGCGCAGAGATGTACTGGCCGCCGGTGCTCTCGGCGATGCAGGACAGCGACCGGGCATCCTCATCCGTGGCCAGCCCGAACCCGACAACATGCGCGGTGAACCCCACGCCGCCCCGCTCAAGCGTCTCCGCCAGCGCGCAGGGGTCCCGGTCACAGCTTTCGACCCCATCGGAAATCAGCACCACGGTCGCGGGCCGGTCTTCATAGGACAAGGCGCGCGCCGCCTGTTCCACGGCGCTGGTCAGCGGCGTTTTCCCGGTGGGCGTGATCCCGGACACCGTGTCGATGATCGTCTGGCGGGCATTCTGCTCCGGCGTCACCAGCACCTCGATGTCGGAACAATCCCCGCGCGCACGATGCCCGTAGGCCATCAGCCCGACATGCCTGTCCTCGACCCACGCGCCCAGAAGCGTCCCGATCACGTCGCGGGCGATCTCTATCTTGGCCACGCCGTCGATCTGACCCCACATCGAGTTCGATCCGTCGAACACCACCATGACATTTTCGTCCGCAGCGGCGGCGGCGCCTCCCGCGGCCAGTGTGACAGACAAAAGACAGGGCCGGATCAGATGGAAATGCACGTGAAAATTCCTCAAAAAATGGGGTGTCGCGCCGACTGAACCATGATTTGAGTGTCGCGCCAAGTGTCCGCGTGCCGCGCCGCGACCCGGACCCGATGGCGCGCGCGAGCGTCGATAGCCCTTGGCCTTTGCCCTGAAACACCAGCCAAAGGGGAAATGCGCGCAACATGGGAACAGTGCACCGCGTTTCGCGGCACTCTGCGGTTCAGGTGTATCGCGAAACGCTTTAGCTTCCCATCACCAGCGTCCACCACAGCTTGCCGTTGCGCTCTTGCTCCCAGGCAAAGCCCATGTTGCGCGCCGACGGGTCAAGGATCACGTTGCGCGTCGCCGGATCGTTCATCCAGGCGGCCAGCGTTTCGGTTTCGGTCTCGTAGGTTTCCGAAATCGTTTCACCCACAAGCGCGCCGTTGTAGCCCACGCGCCGCACCCGGTCGATCGGGGACGATCCGTCCGATCCGAAATGCCAGGGCCGGTTTTGCAGCGACATGTCGCGCGCATGGGTGGCGGCTGCGGCGTTGAGCTTGGAATCCAGCTGCACCGGTTGCGCCCCCGCCGCCTGGCGCAGCGAATTGACCGAATCCAGCATCCGGAACTGAACCTGCGACTCATCGCCGGACCGGATACGGTACACCTTTTGACCTGACTGACCATCCGAACCGTATGAACTCGGCGGTGGCCCGCAGGATGCGAGTGCCAGAAGCGACACCAGAAGGATGCAGATCGAACGCAAAACCAGTCCCCACGATATGGATTCCACCTCGACCCCCTCTAGCGCGGCTTGGCGTCAGATTCAAACCTGCTGACGCGCACGTCGGCGATTGTCCGGCGTTTCAATTGCGAGTGCGGCCCTCACGCCATATACTGAGCCGGATTCGAGACATCTGCTGGAGCGCACGATGACACATACCGGAAACGCCCGCACCGCCATCACGCTGGGCCGCCGCACATTTCTGGCCAGCGCGGCCAGCGCCCTCGCCGCCCCTGCCCTTGCGCAAAGCACGTTTGACGGCAGCACGGAATTCGATCAGGGCGTGGCGCGCAACATTTCCAGTTTCCGCTCGCGCGACTGGCAGCCGTATTTCGCCAACCTCAACAACGGCGCCATCCTGGTCGACATCTCTTCGCGCGCGCTGCATTACTGGGGACCGGATGGCGGCTACAACCTCTACCCCTCCTCCGTGCCCCTGTCAGAGGAACTGACCCGCCGGGGCCGGACCAAGGTGGTGCGCAAGGTTGTCGGCCCGGACTGGCGGCCGACCCCCTCGATGCTGCGCCGCAACCCCGACTGGCCGGACTACGTGCCGCCGGGGCCGGACAATCCGCTGGGCACGCACGCGCTCTATCTCAGCTGGACATACTACCGCATCCACGGCACCCACGACACCCGCAAGATCGGGCGCCGGTCGTCGAATGGCTGCATCGGGCTCTATAACGAGCATATCGAGGATCTGTTCAACAAGACGTCGGTTGGCACGCAGGTCCTGCTGATCTGAGGCGGCCCGCCGGCGCCCCGACCCGCCGCGATGCACGGGACACAGCGCACGCCCGTGCGCGCGCACTCATTCGTCATCCGTCGTTTCTTCGGTCTTTGGTGCATCCACCACGAATTCGGTGTCCAGAAACACCAGTCCGGCGATCCTTGTCTGATATCGGAAGGCCAGCGCATAATTGGGCCCGAGCACCCCGCGCATCCGGTTCGCCAGGGTCTTGTCCTTCAGCTCGTCAGGCAGCAGCTCTGCAATCGGGGCCACCCGCTTTTGCGCCTCGAAGGGAAGATCGACGACAATCCAGACATCCGCCCGCCGACGCGTGCTGTTCACGTCGACGCGCAGAATCTCCACCGACACCTCTCCGGACCACTCCTGAATGACCCGCGCCAGTTCGGTTTCGGCGCGGGTTTCGGTGTAGCGGTTGTAGGTGGCGCTCACCAGTTGCATGCCGATCAGGCCCAGAATGACGACGGTCGCCACGAAGCTGACAGTGAACTGCGACCGCCGCCGGCCTTTCTTCAGCACAATGGATTGCCCGCCCGACAGGATGTAGACCGCACAGGCCGCCAGAACGATGGCCGCAAGGTTCGTGGCAAACAGCAGACCGGCCTCGTAGGCATCCGCGTATTCCCGCAGATACAGCAGAACACCCGTGGCAGACAGCGGCGGCACAAGCGACACGCCGATCGCCGCCCCCGGCAGCAGGCTGACTTCCGAACGATGGATCTGCACATAGGCGCCGGCCACACCCGCGGCGAACGCAATGATCAGATCCTCGGTTCCCGGATCGGTGCGCGCGGTGATCTCCCTGGGCACGACGAGGCCTTTGGGAACGTCAGCGATGTACACGATCAGCCAGGCCAGCCCGACGCACAGAAAGGCGGCCAGAACGACCACCCCGAGCAGGCTCAGAACCCGGCGGTTGCGCCCCACCACCATCGAGGCGGCGATCCCCAGTATCGGGCTCATCAGCGGCGCGATCAGCATGGCCGCAATGACCACCGCGCCCGAATTGCGCACCAGACCCATCGTCGCGATCACCACGGACAGCCCCAGCAGCATCGAAAAGCGCTTCCAGTACGCCACACGATCGGTGCCCTCGAACCGAAGGATATCCCGCGCTGTGCTGTAGCGGTCCAGTGCCATGCCCTTACCCCCATGATGGCCTGCGCCGTATGGGTCCCGCTCTACCGTCCGACGTGCAGGCCGGTTTGGCAAGCCACCTTGTGCAGGGCGGGTCAGGCCCGGAAGAGACCCGGAAGAGGCCCGGATCAGAGCCGGTCAGGGCATCTCAGCGCAGGGGTGTGCCGCTCCGGCTCAGCCAGCCCTGCAGATTGTCCTCGACGATCGAGGCCAGCGCCTCGATATGCGCGTCCGCGTCGTTGAGGCACGGAATATACAGAAAATCCTGCCCCCCCGCCTCTTCAAAGCTTTCGCGGATTTCCTCGTTGATCTCTTCCAGCGTTTCGATGCAGTCGGCGGAAAACGCCGGCGCGATCACCGCGATGCGCGTCTTGCCCTCTTCGGCCAGCCGGGCCACATGTTCCACCGTATAGGGCCGCAGCCATTCCTCCGGGCCGAACACGGACTGGAACGTCGTCACGATCTGGCTGTCCTGCCAGCCCAGCCGTTCCTTCAGCAGGCGCGTCGTCTTCTGGCACTGGCAGTGGTAGGGGTCGCCCTGCTTGAGATACCTCTGCGGCATGCCGTGATAGGACACGACCAGAATATCAGGCCGCGCCGCCGCGCCCTGATAGGCGGTCTCGACCGACTGGGCCAGCGCCTCGATGTAAAGCGGGTTGTCGAAATAGGGCGCGACCACCCGCGCGACCGGCTGACGCGTCTCCTGCATCAGCACGCGAAAGAACTGGTCGACAGCGGTGGCCGAGGTCGCCCCGGCATAATGCGGATAAAGCGGGAAAAACACGATCCGTGTGCACCCCGCCTCGACCAGCCGGCGCACCCTGGACCTGGTCGAGGGGTTGCCGTAGCGCATGCAGAAATCGACCATCACCTGATCGCCAAACCGCGCCTGCATGACCGAGGACAGCTTTTCCGTCTGGTCCCGTGTGATCGTCATCAGAGGACTTTCGTTCCTCTCCTCGTTCCAGATCGACTTGTACGCCGCGCCCGAGGTGAACGGCCGTTTGCTCAGGATCACCAGTTGCAGCAGCGGCTGCCAGAACCAGGGCGAATAATCAATCACCCGCCGGTCCGACAGGAATTCGTTGAGATAGCGCCGCATCGGCCAGTAGCCGGTTCCGTCCGGCGTGCCGAGATTGGCAATCAGCACCCCGGTCTTCTCGGGCGGCAGGGCCGGATGATCGTCCGGCAGATGCGCCGCGTTCCGCGCGGTGTCATGCACCGGGCAGGCCTGGGGTTTGTCTTGCGCGTCGAACATCGCCACCATCGTCGGGTTACCCTGGGGTTTCCGGTCACATAATCGGTTCACACCGGTCGTCAATCCCGCATCCCGGCCATCAGCCCGTCCGGGACAGGCGCGGAACAACCGAATGTTAACCATGAATCGTTAACTCTTCGCATATCCAACAGGGGTCAGGCAAAGGATCGGATGATGCAGGCACCCAGACTTCAATCGGCGCTTCGGCTGGTCTATCCGCCACGCTGTTCGCTCTGCGGCGACCTGGTGGAAAGCGATTTCGGCCTGTGCGGGCCGTGCTGGCGCGACACGCCGGTGATCTCCGGGCTGTGCTGCGACCGGTGCGGTGTGCCGCTTCCGGGCGCCAGCGTCGGCGGCACCGAACGCTGCGACGACTGCCTGCAGATCGCGCGACCGTGGTCGCGTGGATTTGCCGCGCTGCTCTACCGCGACAACGCCCGCAAGCTCGTTCTCGGCCTCAAGCATGGCGATCGGCACGATATGGTGCCGCTTTGCGCAACCTACATGGCGCGCGCCCTGCCCGCCACCCTGCCCCTGGATACGGTGTTCGTCCCGGTGCCGCTGCACTGGCTGCGTCTGCTCAAACGGCGCTACAATCAGGCGGCGCTTCTGGCGGAACGGGTCGCGCGCCTCAGACAGTGCGACTGGTGTCCCGATGCGCTGTCGCGGCGTCTGCACACGCCCGCGCTGGATGGTCTGGGCCGCGACACGCGGTTCGCCACGCTCGATGCGGCGATTGTCCCCAACCCGCGCCGCGCCGCGCGTATCGCCGGCCGCACCGTGGTTCTGGTGGATGATGTCATGACCTCGGGCGCGACCCTGGCCGCCGCGACCGACGCGGCATACAAAGCACAGGCGCGTGATGTCTGGAGTCTGGTACTGGCGCGGGCCACGAAGGACACCTAGATTTCCGTCAGTCCGTATGGTGTCCATATGTAAGGTGCATGATGTCGTCCGTAGAACTCTACTCGTCCCCGCTGTGTGGCTACTGTCACGCCGCCAAACGTCTTCTGTCCGCCAAGGGCATCAGCTTTTCCGAAATCAACGTGGCGCTCAGCCCGCAGAGCAAGGCCGAGATGATCGACCGCGCCGGCGGCCGCCGCACGGTGCCGCAGATCTTCGTGTCCGGGCAGCATGTCGGGGGCTATGACGACCTTGTTGCGCTGGACCGGGCCGGCAAGCTGGACGCGCTTCTCGCGGCATGAAGGCCGCGCTGCTGCAACTCACCAGCTCGGATGATCCGCAGACCAATGCCCGTGATGCCTGTGCCGCGATTGCGGAGGCGGCCGATCAGGGCGCGGGCTTTGTCCTCACTCCCGAAGTCACCAATTGCGTGTCGCTCGACCGCACCCACCAGCGCCGCGTCCTGCGCCGCGAGGCCGATGATCCCACCCTCGACCGCCTGCGCGCGGCGGCGCGCGACCACGCGCTCTGGCTGCTGATCGGGTCGCTCGCGCTCAGAACCGGGGACGCGGATGGCCGCTTTGCCAATCGCAGCTTTCTGATTGCGCCGGATGGCGCGATCGCGGCCCGCTACGACAAGATCCACATGTTCGACGTCACCGTGTCCGACACCGAAAGCTACCGCGAATCCGCCGGATACCGGCCCGGTGAACGTGCCGTGCTGTGTGACACGCCGTTCGGACGGATCGGCCTGAGCGTGTGCTACGACCTGCGCTTTCCCGCGCTCTATCGTCGCCTGGCGCAGGCCGGCGCGGACATTGTGACCGTGCCATCGGCCTTTTCACCCGTGACCGGCGCGGCCCACTGGCACGATCTGCTGCGCGCCCGCGCAATCGAAACCGGCGCCTATGTGCTTGCCCCCGCCCAGACGGGCCGGCACGCCGCGGGCCAGGGCAGACCGCGCGACACCTACGGGCACAGCCTTGCCGTCGGACCCTGGGGCGAGGTCCTGGCAGAGGCCGGCACGGCCCCCGGCATCATCTTCGCGGATCTCGACCGCGCACGCGTCGCGCAGGCGCGCTCACGAATTCCCTCGTCTGTGACACAGGCAGACTTTACGCTGCCGGAATGACGGACAAACCCGAGACCAGCCGCGAATCGCTCGCCGTGACGCTGTTCAGCGAGATTCTCACCAACGAGCAGCTGATTCGCAGCCGGTTGGGCCGGATCCTGCCCAAGGGCATGGAAATCTCGCATTTTTCCGTGCTCAACCATCTGGCGCGCGCCGAAGACGAACGCAGCCCGGCGCAGCTGGCCCGCAGCTTTCACGTCACGCGCGGCGCCATGACCAACACCCTGGCCCGGCTGGAATGGGCAGGCTACGTGCATGTGCGCCCGGACTGGGACGATGCGCGGCGCAAGAAGGTCGCGATCAGTCCGGCGGGCCAGAAGGCCCGCGATGCGGCGCTGGCGGCGATCATGCCGCTGATCACCGATGTGGTGGCCGAGATCGGGGACGACAGGGTGCGCGCCACCCTGCCCGTCATGCGGCAATTGCGGGCCCGCCTGATCGGCGACGGCCAGGACCGCTGAGCGTCCCGCAGGCGGCGGCTGGCCTTGATTCGGGCAAAACTTCGTCAAAATGACCAGAATCCACCTCAAAAAAACCGCGCTTGCCGGCGAATTCGGTCTGACAGTGTTGAGTTTGTACAACCAGAAGTGTTTTTTACGCTGCGTTTCGGTCATCCAGGGGCGAAACTGCTACGCAAGCGGATCAATCTGGACTATGTGATGGATTCGTAACGTAGTGAGGATTCGGTTTGCGACTTCTGCTCCTGGCACTGATCACGGCGCTGTGCACTGTGCCGGTCTATGCTGCCACCTATTCGGTGTACGAGCACAGCGATATCGCCGCGGCGGACGGTAAAGACGCGGACACCCTTCCTGCAGCCCCGTCTGCGGAAGGCGCACCTGACCTTTGGTCATTCGCAAGCCTCTTCGGAACATTCCCCCCGGTGCCCGGCACGCTGATCGCGGCCGCAACCGGAAAGGCCTCCACCATACTCGGCGGAGCGCTGGACAAACCCCCCACGTATTGCAGGCCGTTCTGCGACTGGATGATGGATCTGACGCTGGGCAGCATTATCGCGCTGTCGGGCATAGGCGCGTTCGGGCGA
>JBCCHI010000057.1:0-23071 GCA_039028815.1 Pseudomonadota bacterium | reverse complement strand
GCCTTCGCGACATTTCGGGAGAAAGAGCGCCGCGCAGTATCCTACGCCTGTCGGCAGAATCGGGCGACGCGCAGACCGCCAGCGCAGCCCGGCTGGCAGAGGTGCTGGGACGCGATTTTATCGAGAACGCTCTGCCGATCAACGCAGAGCGTGATGGTCTGATGATGACCGGGTTTGCTGCGTTACCGACCTATTCGCGCGGCGCCGCCGTAGCGCAGTACCTTTTCGTAAACGGCCGCCCCGTACGTGACAGAATGCTGACGGGGGCATTGCGCGCGGCCTATCACGATCTGCTCAGCCGGGACCGGCACCCTGCGGCTGTACTGTTCCTGTCCTGCACGCCGGAGCTGGTTGACGTCAACGTTCATCCCGCCAAGACCGAAGTGCGTTTCCGCGATCCCGGGGTTGCCCGGGGTCTGATCGTCTCTGGTTTGCGCCATGCGCTGGCCGAGGCGGGGCATCGCGCATCCAGCACGATCGGGCATGCGGCGTTGGGGGCTCTGCGTCCAGAGCCCAACCTGTCCGACGTCGCGCGCACCGACGGGGCACGCATCTACCAGATGGATCGCGCGCCACGGGCGGTGAGCACGCCCTCGCATGCATCCGGCTTTTCCCAGTTGCAGGATGCCTGGAGCGGCCGAGTGGAACGCGCGGCCGAAACCCCGGCGGACAGCGAGGACCTTGCACCACGGCAGTTTCCTCTGGGTGCGGCACGCGCTCAGCTGCACGAAAACTACATCGTCGCGCAAACCGAGAGCGGGATCGTCGTCGTCGATCAACACGCCGCGCATGAACGGCTGGTCTATGAAAAACTGAAAGCGCAGATGGCCGAGAAGAGGATCGCAGGACAAGCCCTGATTGTTCCTGAAATCGTGGAGATGACCCAGACCGAAGCCGATATGCTGTTGTCCGCCGCAGGTGATCTTGCGCGTCTCGGGCTGGTGATTGAAGGGTTTGGACCAGGCTGTATCGCGGTGAGAGAGACACCGGCCCTGCTGGGACCCTGCGATGCGTCGGCCATGATCCGGGACATTCTGGATGAGCTGAACGAAACGGGTTCGTCAAACGGCGTTCAGACAAGACTCGAAGCGATCCTGAGTCGCGTGGCCTGCCATGGCTCGATCCGGTCGGGTCGCCGGATGAACGCGGAGGAAATGAATGCGCTGCTGCGCGAAATGGAACGCACGCCGCATGCCGGTCAGTGCAATCATGGCCGTCCCACATATGTCGAGCTGAAGCTTGACGATATCGAAAAACTGTTTGGCCGAAGATGATTACGTTTGGCGACACAACGCTTTCTCTGACAGATCCACTTGTGCTGGCCGCCCTGGGGCTGGCTGGCGCGATTGTCGTCATCCTGGTTCTCGGCATCGCATCGGCGCGTGCCGCCGCAAGATCCGTCCGCACACTGGAGCCACTGACACGGCAAATCACCGCTCTGGGGGATCGGGTGCAGGCCCTTGGCTCCGGTCAGGAACAGTTGACCGGCGGGTTGCACCATGTCTCAGAAGCGCAGGCCCAGTCGCAGACGGCGATGCTGCAACTGATGGAAAAGCGGCTGTCCGAAGTATCGGGCCAGATGACCGAAAACCTCCAGGGATCGGCACGGCGCACGGCCCAGAGCCTCGGAGAGTTGCAGCAGCGCCTGACAGCTATCGACAAGGCACAGGAAAACATCACCAAACTGTCCGGTGATGTGCTGTCCTTGCAGGATATCCTGTCGAACAAGCAGACGCGCGGCGCATTCGGCGAAATTCAACTGACCGATATCGTGTCAAAGGCGCTGCCGGCGGACAGCTTCACGTTGCAGGCGACTCTTTCGAACGGCAAACGGGCCGATTGTCTGATCCATCTGCCCAACCCTCCGGGACCAATTTGTGTCGACAGCAAGTTCCCGCTGGAAGCCTACGAAGCCTTGCGAAACGCAAAAACGGACTGGGACGCCAATGAAGCGGCCAAGTTGTTACGCACCTCCTTGCGCAAGCACATAAAAGACGTGTCCGAAAAATACATCATTGACGGTGAAACGGCCGATGGCGCGCTGATGTTTCTGCCGTCTGAAGCGGTCTACGCCGAACTGCATGCGAATTTTGCCGAGATCGTGCGAGAAGGATTTTCCGCGCGCGTCTGGATCGTGTCGCCCACCACGTGCATGGCCACGTTGAACACAATGCGCGCGATCCTCAAGGACGCAAGGATGCGTGAACAGGCGGGTGCGATTCGCCGGGAACTGGGATTGCTCTTTGCTGATGTTGACCGGCTGGGCACCCGTGTTGAAAACCTTGATCGTCACTTCGGACAGGCCAGCAAGGACATAGCGGATATCAAGATTTCCGCGGACAAAGCCGGGCGCCGGGCGAAACGGCTCGACAATTTTGATTTCGAAGAGCTTGCACCGGACTCTCAGGCCAACGTTGTTTCACTCGGCCAGGACGGGTGAACGCCGGGAATGACAGGATCTTGTCAGAAGCGCTGTACGCAGCGTTGCGGGACAATCCGTTTTATATTGCCCTGTCAGACAGCATACCCACACGGATCAACGCCCATGACCGCGTGCTGCGCTATCTCGACTACTCGATTGCCGAGGCGCGGCGTTTCGGGCGGCTCTTCGCACCGCAGGGCAGGCCGGTCGGCGCTTCGGTCTGGTCATTGCCGCTGCAACCAGAGCAGATGACAAGGAAAGCGCAGGACAAGGCCGCGTTCATCCAGTCAGAACTGGGTGCAGATGCCTGCCGGGTCTATTCAGAGATGTCAGTGGCCATGGCCGAACGGACAAACAGCCTGATCGAAGAGAGCGACTGGTATCTTTCGATCTTGGGCGTCTTGCCGGAACATCAGGGCAAGGGGCTGGGCAGGGATCTGGTTCGTCCGGTGCTGGAAGAGGCCGACAGGATTCCGGTGGCCAGCTATCTTGAGACCTTCAGTCCGCGCAACATGTCCTTCTATTCACGTCTTGGATATCAGACCACGGGCACGTTCACAGAACCTGTAACAGGTGAAGACTATTGGGTCATGCGCCGGCTGCCACCGGTTTGCGCCGCGGCGGACGGCTGAAGCGTCAGCGAAAGGCCCGGATCCTGAATACGTGTCGCACCGGGCGATGTCTGCCGCTCACGGCAACACGTTTTGAAGCCTACATCGTTTCCAGACAATGTCGCCGAAACGCGCGTTTGAGCATATCAAGCTCTTCGCGCAGAAGGCTGACCTCGGCACGGATGTCATCCCCCAAGGCGTCGCCGGCGATCAGCGAAAAACTACCTAGCGCCTCGCCGGTGCCCGTTTCGGAAATCACGAACGTCTGTACGCCATCCGCAATCCGGTCCGGCGGGACGGGGATCCGCAGCACCCATTCTCCGGGTTGCTCGGCATCGAACACTTCGACATCGGGCACGGAGTCCTGGAGATGCGTGACAGTCACGTCCGGTCTCAGACCGGGATCTCCGGTGAGGATCCCCTCCCACACACCTTCGAATAGCCGGGTCTTGGTCAGGGTCAGCGATTGCATTCCGTGGCTCCGTCAAAAATCCGCGCGAGGGCGGCGGCTGAACGTCAGATCGCGCAGCGTTACCTGCGCCATCTGCGGGTTCTCCAGGATGATGTCGATCCAGGCACGTTCAATGCGTTTCTCGTTGAGACGCGTGTAGGCCAGATCGAACTCAACCATACAGTCTTCTTCGTTCAGAGGCAGTTCGCGCACCAGTTGTTCTGTGTTCGGGCCGTGCCGCACGTTGAGTCGCACAAACACTTCCAGTGGCTTTTCCATCTCGATGATCGTGTTCGCGCGCACCAGGTGGGTTTTTTTCAACCCCGTCACCGCCGCGTCCGGCAGGTCAAGCACGAGCGACAGAAAGGAGCCATCGAACGCGAAGACATCCATGCGCAGACCATAGGGCGCGAGATCTGCTTCGCGGGTGTTCCTGATCTGTCGCAATGTCAGTTCCGAGCGCTGACAATCGTGAAACAGCGTGAGTTCGCTGCCGAGTTTCGTTTTGCTCTCGACAGAGGATTGACCCGGCACACTGAGCGCTTCGCGCCACAGCCGAGGGCGCCACGCCCAATCCGTGCCGTGCGGCCTTGGAAATGCGTTCGAACCGATAATCGGCAGAGCCAGGCGGGTATCGGCATGAGAAATCAGTTCATTGAGGTGGTACCGCAGTTTGCGCGCCTCAGACCGTTCACGCCGCAAGTCACCCAGATCCATCTCCGAGGCCCGGCGCGCCGCGTCGCGCCAGCGCCGCAAACCCCGCCGATGCGCCAGCCAGTCCAGCCCCCGGTGTCGTGCCATCATGCTGCCCCCTGCCGGCTTTTCGCCGATTGCCTCTTACACGGAGTGTAGCATTAACGCGGAATCGCAAACAATCCTTTCAAGTAACACGAATCGTCCACAAAAAGTGTAGCCCGGTCCGTCTGGCATTTGGTTGTCCGAACCGGGGTTCAGATATCGGCGTATATGTGACGTTCAGCCGTTGCACCCGGATGCGTGCACGCCCCTTTGTAGGTTTCGCCCACCAATTGCGCGTATTTCCACAACGCGCCGGAAGAATAGAGTGTCTGTTTCGGGCCGGACCACTGCTTGCGGCGCGTGTCCAGTTCATCCTCGGACAGATCAACACTCAGCGTTCCATCTATCGCGTCGATGCTGATTTCGTCGCCATTGCGCAACAGTGCAATCGGGCCGCAATGGGCCGCTTCGGGGCCGACATGCCCGACACAGAAACCTCGCGTCGCACCCGAAAACCGCCCGTCCGTGATCAGCGCGACCTTTTTGCCCATGCCCTGACCTGACAGCGCGGCGGTTGTTGCAAGCATTTCGCGCATACCCGGTCCGCCGGCGGGGCCTTCGTTGCGGATCACGATCACTTCGCCTTCCTTGTAGGCGCGTGCCTTGACCGCCTCGAACGCATCCTCCTCGCATTCAAACACGCGCGCAGGGCCTGTGAACCGCTGTTCTTCCTCGCTCATACCGGCCACTTTCACGATGGCGCCCTGCGGGGCGAGGTTGCCTTTGAGGCCGACAACGCCGCCGGTCGCTGTGATCGGTGTTTCGATAGGATAGATCACCTGGCCATCGGCCTCGCGTTCGATCAGGTCAAGCTCTTCGCCGATCGTTTTGCCCGTGACGGTGATGCAGTCTTCGTGAATCAGGCCCGCCTTGCGCAACTCTTTCATCACAACCGGCACGCCACCGGCCTCGTACAGATCTTTCGCCACGTACTGTCCGCCCGGCTTCAGATCAACGAAGTAAGGTGTTTCCTTGAAGATTTCACAGACGTCGTCGAGCAAAAACTCCAGCCCGGCTTCGTGCGCGATCGCAGGCAGATGCAGACCCGCATTGGTCGACCCACCCGTGCAGGCAACCACGCGTGCCGCGTTTTCCAGAGACTTCAGCGTGACCACATCCCGCGCACGGATTTTCCTTTCCAGCAGCGCCATCACCGCCTCACCGGACGCCGTGCCATACGCATCCCGACTTTCGTAGGGGGCCGGAGCGCCCGACGAATTGGGCAGCGCCAAGCCCACCGCCTCGGATACGCAGGCCATCGTGTTGGCAGTGAACTGCCCGCCGCAGGCCCCGGCCGAGGGGCAGGCCACCTTTTCAAGGGCGCGCAACTCTTCATCAGAGTTCGCCCCCGCCTGATGACGGCCCACTGCCTCAAACACGTCCTGAACAGTGACGTCCTTGCCCTGAAACCGGCCTGGCAGGATCGAGCCACCGTAGATGAAGACAGACGGCACGTTCAGCCGCACCATCGCCATCATCATTCCCGGCAGCGACTTGTCACAGCCCGCCAGACCGACCAGCGCATCATAGCAGTGACCGCGCATTGTCAGTTCAACAGTGTCTGCAATCGCTTCGCGGCTTGCGAGGGAACTTCGCATACCTTCGTGACCCATGGCGATCCCATCGGTTACGGTGATCGTCGTGAATTCCCTTGGCGTACCACCTGCATCCTTGACGCCCATCTTGACCGACTGCGCCTGCCGGTTGAGCGCGATGTTGCAGGGCGCGGCTTCGTTCCAGCAGGTGGCGACACCGACCAGAGGCTGGTGAATTTCGTGTTCCTGCAGCCCCATCGCGTACATGTAGGATCGGTGCGGCGCACGCTCGGGTCCTTCGGTGACGTGACGGCTGGGTAAGATTTGCTTGTCGAACTTTGTCATCTGGCGTGTTCCCGGTGATTGTCACTCTGGTCTAGGACAGCGCCTGCCCATGGACAAGCGCGTTCGACCCCGTGGTCAGGGCAACAGGCGTGCTGCCGAAAAAGACAAACCCCCGAAGCACAGGCCCGGGGGTCGTCGTCTGAGTGTGTTTTCAAGCGGTGCGCCGCTTACAGCAGACCCTCGCGCTGTGCCTTTTTACGGGCAAGCTTGCGGGCGCGGCGGATCGCCTCTGCCTTTTCGCGGGCGCGTTTTTCGGACGGTTTCTCGAAATGTTGCCGAAGCTTCATTTCCCGGAAAACGCCCTCACGCTGCAGCTTCTTTTTAAGTGCACGAAGCGCCTGATCGACATTATTGTCGCGAACACTGACCTGCATGTGGTTGTCACCACCTTTCTAAGCTAGAGTTTGATCGGTTGCAGGAAGTGGCCGTATAGCAAAGGCCCTCTGGCTTGTCCAGTGCGCTGCCGCCCAAATCAGGAGCACTGTGCGTGACCGACGAAACCGTAAAAATGACCCTTCTGGAGGCGGCCAAACCTCATGTGCCGTTCGACGGCTGGAGTGACGCAACCTTCCGCGCGGCGCAAGTCGACGCTGGTATCAGCGCCGGTCTTGCGCGTGCCGCCTGTCCGCGCGGAGCTGTTGATCTGGCGATCGCGTATCATGAGGCTGGCGATTCAGCGATGGAACAACGGCTTGCGTCCGAAGACCTGAGCACGCTGCGCTATTCCGAGAAAGTCGCGGCCGCGATCCGTTTTCGTATTGAGGCGATCGAGGATCGTGAACTTGCCCGTCGGGGCGCAACGCTGTTTGCGCTGCCTTATCTCGCCGCAGACGGGGCGCGGCTGATCTGGGGTACGGCTGACCGTATCTGGACCGCGCTCGGCGATACGTCTGAGGATGCGAACTGGTATTCCAAGCGGGCCATCCTTTCCACTGTGTACGGGTCAACGGTGCTGTACTGGTTGGGAGATGACAGCCCGGGGTGTCAGGCCACCTGGGATTTTCTGGACCGGCGCATCGACGGGGTGATGAGCTTCGAAAAATTCAAGGCCCGGATGCGCGAAAATCCCGTCATGTCCCGGGTAATGGACCGCACATCTGACACGTTGAGTTGGCTTCGCGCACCAAAGCCGGGGCAGGATCTGCCCGGACGATGGTCGCGCTGAGCTGTTTGACGCCCGTATCCCGGCGCGTCACTATCGCTTTATCGAGAGGCACGGTGCATCGGGAATGGACCAGATTGTTATTGCCGGTCTGATTGGGCTGTCCCTGCTCCTGAGCGCGGTGGCCATTGTGCGCAGACAACGTCCTGAATGGCGCTTTGCGATGGAATCACCACCCGACCCCGCATGCCCGCCCGGTTTTCAAACTCTCTACGATTACAAGGCTCAAGGCGGTCAGGCGCACGCCCCTTTCCTACTTGTATCCGGTTCCGGACTGGAGCTGCTTTGGTTCGAAGGCTCTGCCGAGGCGCAGGCGGATGTTGATATTCACGCCGTGCGCCTGTCGCGCTCGCATGGCGCGTGGCATGCCGGCACGCCGGGGCCGCGTGTTGCGCGCAGGGCCCTCGGGGCCGCAATGACACCGCGTCAGCTCGTTGTCACGCTGGGGAACATGATTGATGCCGCGCGACCTGACCGCATTTTCCTGACCGTGGTGTCTGTCGGCGGCTGGGCGATGGCATCGGTCGCGGAGGTCACCTTGTCACCCGGCGGTGTGCGGCAGGCCCGCAAGCTCAACCTCTCGCCGGTTTTGAACCGGTCTTTTCTGATAAAGTCACCCGTTGTCGCATTTCAGAACGGGCTGCGGGGTGTGCCGGCCTATTTTGAGATGGGACCGACATACGGGGCGCTGGTGCAGGTCGACGCGCAGGGCAGGGTGCGTGACATGTCCCGCATCGCGGGGCCGGGCAGGCCGATACAACCGATGATCGTGCCCTTTGATGCGCTGAACGCCGTCGCGTTTTTACGCGACTTCAACCCGTCGGGCGCGCTCTGGATGAGCGAAACGACCGATGGCGGGCGGCATTGGTCGTTCGCTCACAATGCCGGCTTGCCAAATCCCAGTGCGCCTGTTGCGGCACTTCGTCTGGACGACGGCAGCGTGCTGGTTGCGGCAAACGATGACCCGCACGGCGGCGACAGGTTGAGCCTGCTCATCTGGTCACGCGATGCAGCGTCCTGGCGTCGGGTGCACGAACTCGAGCCCAACGGAGCGGGTGCACGGTATCCTGTGATGCGTGTGCATCCCGACGGCGAGATTGTCCTGGCCTATTCCACCGGCAACAAGAAAGGTCTGCGTGTGCACCTCTTTTCGCGCGCCTGGGCAGAGGCGGCGTCGACGTGACGAATATGCAAGATCTCGGTGCGCGGACAGGGCTTTCGGTTTGCACGGGCTGGTGTGTTTTTATGGTTGCGGGCCTTTTTCTGTCGCCCGCCGCGTCGCTTGTTCTGGGCGTAATGGGGGCAGGCTGTGTGGGCCTGTCTCATGTCGTGCAGGGACCCGCCAGGTTGCCGGCCGACGGGCTGATCGCGCTACTGGCACCGTTCGGCGTGATGCTGCCGGCGCTGGCCTTGCGGCAAGTGCTGGTTGCAAACGGTCTGGGGATACCGGGGTTTTCGAGCGCGGAAATCCTCGTGTTTCTTCTGGCATATGCAGTTTTTCTGATGGCCTCTTTTGGTGTTTTGCCGATCGACCTTTATCGTTTCGGCTACGCGGTCTGGCCGGTGGCCTGTATCGCACTGGCGCTTTGCCTGTACGCTTTGGTTACCGGCAACTGGTTTCTTGCGGTGGTTACCGTTACCGCGCAGGGGGTCTGGGTCGCCGGTTGGGCGTCCGATAACTGGTTTGACACGATGCTTCATGTGGCGCTTGTACCGGTGGCGTTGATCACGCTTCTGATCAGGCTTTTCTGAGCCTCGCGCGTCTGCGCGGCACACCCTTTTCCTGCACCGTCAGATCAGGCCAGGTCCGCCGGGAAGCCTGCAGTTTCGCGACGCAGTTCAACGCATCGGGTCAAACCGCGCGTCGTCCAGACGACACTCTTTTTGCACGTCAGGACCACAGGTTCGGGGGGTCATCTTGCGCGTGAGACACACACGAACCTCGGCGATCCAGCCCGCCCGACATGTAACTGTCAGCATATCATCTGTCACATCGGGGTTGGCCTTGAGAAAGGCGTCTTCGACAACCTGTGCGGGCAGCCTCACGGGCTTGCGCAACTTTCGAAACACGTCCGGTTTTGCAATGCGGTCGTACGCCAGCCGCGAAAGCGCGAAATAGTCCCCGGCCCCAAGGCCCGAACAGGTGCCGTGCTTGCGCCATTGATGCCAGGCAAGACCGGCACTGCCCATGATGTCCGTCATGTCTCGTGTCATGCTACGCGTTGGCGGCCGTTTCGCCGTGGAACAGAAACTTGGCCAACCGTGCTCGTGTTGCGGCCAGAGCCCGTGCAGTGTCCAACCCTGCCCTGTGCGGATTTCGCATTCCGGCGCATTGCGAGCATCACCCTCGCGCGCGCACCAGTTGGCCTGCCAACTCAGCGCCAGCACGTAGTAGTCGAATTCGCCGGCGGGCCCGCCCTCGGCGTTGGCAGTGATCGCATGGGCAAGGGCTGCACAGATCGCCAGGCATTGCAGGACTCGCAACAGATCACCCTTTCCATTTTTTCCGACGCAGACTATATACGCCGTCAGTTCCCCGACAACGGAGACCGTCCCGACCGGGACAGCCTTTTCAGGCGGTGGGACAGATTTGCGTGAAGGAGACCCTCCCGATGTCCAAACCAATCATGGCCAAGGCCACTGCCGTCTGGCTAGTCGACAATACCACGATCAGCTTCAAGCAGATCGCCGATTTTGTCGGCATGCACGAACTGGAAGTGCAGGGCATCGCGGACGGAGATGTGGCAACCGGGGTCAAGGGCTTCGATCCGATCGCCAACAACCAGTTGACTCAGGACGATATCGATGCGGCCGAGAAAGATCCGTTGCACAAACTGAAACTGAAATTCAATCCAGCCGCCGTTGGCGAGGAAAAGCGCCGGGGTCCGCGGTACACGCCGTTGTCCAAGCGTCAGGACAGGCCGAATGCCATTCTGTGGCTGGTGAAGTTTCACCCGGAACTGGCCGACAGTCAGATCGCCAAGCTGGTGGGCACGACCAAGCCGACAATCCAGTCGATCCGCGAACGCACGCATTGGAACATTGCCAGCATGCAACCAATTGATCCGGTGGCGCTTGGTCTGTGCAAGCAGACAGAACTGGACGCTGCCGTACAGAAGGCCGCGGCCAAGCGGGCTGCCGAAGGTGGGACGATGGACGACGATGAACGCCGCAAGCTGCTGAGCACCGAGCAAAGCCTGGAGGCAGATCCAGAGCCGCGCATCCCGACCGCAATCGAAGGACTGGAGACGTTCAGCCTGAGCGACGAGAAGGACGAAGAGGATGACGACACTGGCCTGATCGACGCCGACAGCTTCTTCAACCTGCCATCCGGTGATGAAGACAAGGACGATGAAAAGGCCTGAACTCTGCGCAGCGAGTGATCGGCTTGCTGCGGACCGGATTGCCTGATCGAACTCTTGGGCTCTCAGTCTAGAGCCTTTTGCCTTCGACCTGAGACATCAGCTGAAGGCGAAAGGCGCACAGCATAGGTACATTGCACTGCGTGTCGCGAAACTCTTTAGATGTTTTTTCTTGCCGCCAATGCGGCACTGATCGTCCCGTCGTCGAGATAGTCGAGCTCTCCGCCAACGGGTACGCCCTGCGCCAGAGAGGTCAGACGCACCTGACCTTCAAGCTGATCGGCGATGTAGTGTGCTGTGGTCTGCCCGTCGATCGTGGCGTTGAGGGCAAGGATCACCTCGGTCACGCTTTCCGTGTTGACGCGCTCGATCAGTTCCGGAATCCGAAGCTGCTCTGGCCCGACCTGGTCGAGCGCCGAGAGCGTGCCGCCCAGAACATGATACCGGCCCTTGAAGACGCCAGCGCGTTCCATCGCCCAGAGATCGGCCACGTCCTCGACCACGCACAGAAGACCGTTGGCACGTTTGTCGGACGCGCAGATATCACACAGGTCCGACGTGCCGACATTGCCGCAATTGCGGCATTCGCGCGCGGTTTCAGCGACCTGCTGCATCAGATCGGCAAGCGGCGACAGCAACAGGTCGCGTTTGCGGATCAGGTGCAGGACCGCCCGCCGCGCCGAGCGTGGCCCAAGTCCCGGAAGCCGGGCCATCATGTCAATCAACGCGTTGATATCGCGAGTAGAACTCATATGTGCGCGGCTTTTGAAACCAGCCTAGAACGGCAGGTTCATGTCCTTGGGCAGGCCCATTTCCTGAGTCAGTTTCCCCATCTCTTCCTGCGCCTTCTCAGAGGCCTTTGTCTGCGCCTCTTTGATCGCCGCCAGGATCAGGTCCTCGACCACTTCTTTCTCTTCTGGATTGAAGATCGTGGGATCAATTTCGAGTCCGCGCAGCTCTCCCTTGACGGAACAGGTGGCTTTGACAAGCCCCGCACCGGACTCGCCGGTCACGGTCATGTTGTTCATGTCTTCCTGCAGTTCCGCCATCTTCTGCTGCATTTCCTGAGCGGCTTTCATCATCTTGCCCATGTCGCCCAGTTGGCCCAGTCCCTTGAACATGTCTCATCTCCAGTGTCGCGTGGTTGGCGCCTTGATAGGGGCCGCGCGGCAGCGGAGCAAGAGAGCGCGCGGAGGGCGGAAACACCGAATATGCGCGAATCGTGGTTAACGCTTTGAAATTGCGGAAAACACGCTGTCGGTAAAACGTCGGTATTGCATCGGTGTGAGTGGACAACCTGCCCGGGGTTGCCAGAGCGTGCGGTGCGCGGTCGCCTCAGGAAATTTCACGACATGGTAATGTCGCGCGCGGGGGAGAAACCGGCCCGGCCCTGTCTGTACTCTGGCCGGGCAGGGCCGTTACCCGCGGAAGGACCGAATGGACCACATACCACTTGTCGACATGTCGGGGTTTCAGGGCGGCGATGCCGATGTCCGGGCATCGATCGTGTCGGCCATCGGCCGCGCGTGCGAGACTGTCGGGTTTCTCTTCGTCAGCGGCCATGGCGTTCCGATGCAGGCGATTGCGGACCTGCGGTCAGCGACGGTCGGACTGTTCGGCTTGCCGGACGCCCGGAAACGCCGCCTGATCGCCATGGACGGGGCCTACAGTGGTTACATTCCCATGGCCTCGCTCAGTGCAAATGCCGGAACGATCGATCAGCCGGATCTGTACGAAGGCTACAAACTGCATGCAGAGCAAACCGGGGCGGGCGGGCTTGTTACTGTCGTTCCGGACAACATCTGGCCGGAAGAGCCGGCGGTGTTTCGCGCGGCGGTCACAACCTATTGGCGACATATGGACCGCTTGAGCGACAGTCTGCTGCGCGCCTTCGCTTTGTCGCTTGGCATTGCGGAACAGACATTCCTGAAGTGCTTCACCGACCCCATGACCAGCATGACTTTGTTGCATTATCCACCGATGCAGGCGGCATCATCCGGTTTTGGAATTCATCCTCACAAGGATTCCGACGCCTTTACCATTCTTTACCCCGATCCGGTTGGTGGGCTTGAGGTGCAGCCGATCGGCGGCGACTGGATCGTGGCCGACTGCCCGAAGGGGGCGTTTGTGGTGAATATCGGCAACATGATGGAGATGTGGAGCGGCGGGCGGTTCCGCTCTACCCCGCACAAGGTGGTCAATCGCAGTGGCCGCGAACGCTATTCCTTTCCCTACTTTGCTGTTCCGAACGAAACGGTTGAGATCAAACCGCTGGCCGATCCCGTGGCAGGGTTCAGGGCCGCCCCCTTGCATGTGGGCGCGTTCATGAGTGAGATTTACCGCACCAACCGGTCCGATCAGAAACCGGAAAGCCGGATGGTTGATCTGGGCACGCTTGCGCCCTGATCCGGCGCCGGGTCTGACTCTGTGCTGGTGCATTGCATAATCTGAGGTTATCCAAGTCATAATCATTTTCCAGCGTCACAAAGCGTTTGGCCAAACCTAGTGTTGCCCGGATAAACAAGAGAACTTGATCATGGCTCGACGCGCCCGCCGCACGGCATCCCGGCACGCAACACCCCCGGCGGCGCCTGTCTCGCCGCACATTCGGCGGGTTCTTCCGTTTTTCGATGTGCTGGACGATGAGCAGGTTACGCGCCTTGAGGCGCAGGTTGACTGGATTTTGCAGGAGGTGGGCATCGCCTATCGCGACGATCCGGTGGCACTGGACCTGTGGCGCGCGGAAGGCGCGACGATAGACGACGACATCGTGCGTGCGCCTGCGGACTGGATCCGCGCGTTGTGCGCAAGGGCTCCGCGGGAGTTCACGCAGCTCGCGCGCAATCGCGAACGCTCGGTCGTGATCGGTGGCGACAATCAGGTCTTTGCCCCGATCTATGGCGCGCCCTTCGTGCGCGATCTGGAGAACGGTCGGAGATACGGTGACATCGCGGCGTTTCGCGATCTGGTGCGGCTGACCTACATGATGCCGTCGCTGCATCATGGGGGATTCGTGACCTGCGAACCCTGCGACATCCCGGTGAACAAGCGTCATCTGGACATGCTGCTGGCGCATATGACGCTGTCCGACAAGCCCCATCTGGGCGCGATCACAGAGATGAGCCGTGCGCAGGATAGCGTGGATATGGCCGAGATCGTGTTCGGCGCGGACGTGATGGACGAACATTGCGTCATCATGGGCAATGTGAACACAAACTCGCCACTGCTGGTGGACAAGGTGGTGACAGAAGCCGCACGCACCTATTCCACGCGCGGGCAGGGCATGATTGTCGTACCGTTCATTCTGACGGGCGCGATGGGGCCGGTTTCGACCGCCGCCAGTGTCGCGCAGGCGATGGCCGAAGCGATGAGCGTTTGCGCCTATGTGCAATTGCTGCGCCCTGGCGCGCCCTTTGTGCTTGGCAACTTTCTGTCGTCGATGTCGCTAAAGTCCGGGGCGCCGACCTTTGGAATGCCCGAACCGGTGATATCGAATTACGCTATCGGGCAACTGGCGCGCAGGGTCGGTCTGCCGCTGCGCTGCGGCGGGTCGCTGACCGCGTCCAAGATCGAGGACGCGCAGGCGGCGTATGAAAGCGCGGACTCCATGCATTCCACCATGCTGGCCGGGGCCAACTTTACCCTGCATTCCGCCGGTTGGCTGGAGGGCGGGTTGTGCACCGGATTTGAAAAGCTTGTTATGGATGCTGACCGGTTGGGAAGCTACCAGAAGGTTCTGGGCAACGGTCTTGATGTATCGGAAGATGCGTTTGCGCGCGACGCCTACTCCGAAGTGTCGGCGGGCGGACATTTTCTGGGATGCGGTCATACCATGCGCAACTATCAGACCGCCTTTTATGAGCCCGCGCTGAGCGACAGCGAGAATGTCGAAAGCTGGGAGGAAGCCGGGTCAAAGGACATGCGTGCGCGCGCGCATGAGAGAGTGCGTCAGCTTCTGGCGACCTATGAGGCACCGGCCATCGATGTTGCGCTGCGCGAAGAGCTTGAGGCCTATGTCGCCCGGCGCAAGGCGAGTTCGCCTGACGCCTGGTACTAAAGCGTTTCGCGATAAACCTGACTCACAGAGTGTCGCGTCACGCGGTGTATGGTTCACATGCTGTGCGCCTTTCGCCTGACATCCCGGGCCCTGCGTCAGGCGATGCGCACGGACCCGCAGGATGTTTGGCGCAACGCTCTGGCGGCGTCTTTCCGTGTCTCTCTCCGGATTATGTATGGCGGCCGGTCGTCAGCGCTGGCGCATGATGCCCAATCCGCGCCGAACCACCAGTTTGCGCCCGCGCACGCCTTCGCGGAAGACGATCAGCAGACCGGCAGACACGATCATCGTCAGGCCAATCCATGTGTTCAGGTCCGGCAGCGCGCCAAACATCACGTAGCCCCACAGGATCGCCCAGGGCAGATAGGTGTATTCGAACGGCGTCACGACGCTGGCCTCGGCCAGACGATAGGCCTGCACGAGTGAGAAAAAGCCGATTGCGGCAATGCATCCGAGGCCCATGAAGACCAGCCAGTGCCAGGGTTCCGGCCAGATCCATGCGCGATAGAGAAAGGCGACGCTGGGATGGGGCGAGGCGTTTTCGACATTCGAAAAGATCAACCCTAGTGTGCCTCCGTAGATCACAAAGACAATCAGGGTAAACAGCGTCATGGACCCGCCCTTGGCCCGGCTGCCGATCTTGCGTGTTAGAATCAGCGACATTGCGTAGGTGACGGCGGCCAGCAGGGCCAGAACCGCCGCAGGTTCCAGAACGTTGCCTCCGGGTCGAACGATCACAAGGACGCCGGCCAGTCCGAACGCCACGGCGAACCAGCGAAACACGCCGATACGCTCCCCCAGAAAGAACACGGCCAGAACAGTGACGAACATGGGTGTCGAGAAGGTGATCGCGGCCGTTTCCGCCATCCCGAGCGTTGCCAGGGCCATGTAATAGAAAATGTAGGACAGAAACGCGGATGTGATGCGTGTGATCTGCAGAAATAGCGGACCGATCCGGAAGGGCAGCAGGCCGCCGTCAAAATGTGCGATAAGGGCCACAAGCGGCAGTGCGAACACGCCCCGCAAAAAGACGATCTGATGGACGGCGAAGGTGTCGCTGAGGCTTTTGATGATCACGTCCTGAATGGGAAAGACGGTGCTGGCCAGCATCAGGTACAGGATGCCCACAATGGGCCGCGATTGTTGCGCGTCGTCCGTCACAGCGGGGGTATGTGCCATCTCGACATGCTCCGGTATGCCTTGTCCCAGCAAATCCGAATCGCCGGGGTGGTCTCGCTTGGCCGCGACATGCTGTCTTGTCCGCGACAGCATTCGACAGGATGGCGGGCAGACCGGCAGACCGACGTTCACGCCGGGACATGACGTGTGTTTTTTGTATCCGGCGTGACAAGGTGATAACGCTGGCAAGAGACAACAACGCCAGTGAACCAATGCCAGCGAATTCAAGAGCTTCCGTCCCGCAGATGCGACCAGCCGTGTTTCGGGTGAGGTTCGCAACATGACCCGCGATCCGCTGTGGCTGTATGACACAACCCTGCGCGACGGGCAGCAGACGCAGGGCGTTCAGTTCTCGATTGCCGAAAAGCACCAGATTGCAACGGCGCTCGATGATCTGGGTATCAGTTACATCGAAGGGGGCTGGCCCGGTGCCAATCCCACGGACAGCGCTTTTTTCGAGGCAGCGCCCGCAACGCGGGCGACGCTGACCGCCTTTGGAATGACCAAAAGAGCCGGCCGGTCCGTGGAAAACGATGATGTTCTGGCGGCTGTTGTTAATGCAGGCACCGGAGCGATCTGTCTGGTGGGCAAGACCCATGTGTTTCATGTGGCCGAAGCGTTGGGCATCACCAATGACGAAAACCTGGACAATATCCGGGCTTCGGTGGCGCATGTTCGCGCGCAGGATCGCGAGGCGCTGTTTGATGCAGAACACTTCTTTGACGGCTACAGATCGGATCCCGACTATGCACTGCACTGTGCGCGTGCCGCTTATGATGCCGGGGCGCGGTGGATCGTGCTGTGCGATACGAATGGCGGAACGCTGCCTGACGAGATACGTCGCGTCACCCGTGCCGTGATCGAGGCGGGCATTCCGGGCGATCATCTGGGTATCCACGCGCATAACGACACGGACAATGCGGTTGCCGGCAGCCTCGCCGCCGTGGATGCCGGTGCGCGCCAGATACAGGGCACTTTGAACGGGCTGGGGGAACGCTGCGGCAACGCCAATCTGACATCGCTTATTCCGACGCTTTTGCTGAAAGAGCCCTATGCCAGCCGCTTTGACACAGGGATCGTGCCCGAAAGCCTGCAAAACCTGACCCGTGTGAGCCGCATGCTGGATGACATTCTGAACCGCGTTCCGCATCGGCAGGCGCCCTATGTGGGCGTGTCGGCTTTTGCGCACAAGGCGGGATTGCATGCGAGCGCGATCCTGAAAAACCCTGCGACCTATGAACATGTTGCGCCCGAGACCGTCGGAAATGCGCGTATCATCCCGATGTCGAACCAGGCGGGGCAATCCAACCTGCGCAAGCGGTTGTCCGACGCCGGGCTGGAGATTGCACCGGATCATCCGGCCCTGGGCCGCATTCTGGAACGCGTCAAACAGCGCGAGGATCAGGGTTACAGCTATGATACGGCACAGGCGTCTTTCGAGCTGCTGGCGCGCGAGGAACTCGGCGCGTTGCCGGAACTGTTCGAGGTCAAGCGATACAAGGTCACGGTGGAACGGCGAAAGAACAAGTACGACAAGATGGTCAGCCTGTCCGAGGCGGTGGTCGTCGTCAAAGTGGATGGGGAAAAGAAACTGTCGGTCAGCGAATCACTGGACGACGCGGGCAGCGATCGGGGACCGGTGAACGCCCTGTCCAAGGCGCTGGCCAAAGACCTGGGGCGCTATTCCGACGTGATTGACGATATGCGGCTTGTCGATTTCAAGGTGCGCATCACCCAGGGCGGGACCGAGGCCGTGACCCGCGTCGTGATTGACAGCGAGGACGGGCAGGGACGGCACTGGTCCACTGTCGGGGTGAGCGCCAACATCGTTGATGCCTCGTTCGAGGCCCTGCTGGATGCGATTCGGTGGAAACTGATCCGCGATACCGGGTAGCCCGCACCATTCGCGCGGGCGTCCCGCGTCACTCGGCCGCTGTCGGCGTTTGTGCGAGATCACGCAGAACGTACTGAAGCACGCCGCCGTGTTCGATGTATTCAATCTCGATTGCGGTATCTATCCGGCACTTGAGCATGATGTCCCTGACTGTCCCGTCACCCATTGTGATCTGGCATGGCACCTCTTGCAGAGGCTGGATCGTGTCGAGACCGGTGATCGAGACGGTTTCGTCCCCCCTGAGACCCAGGGTCTTGCGGGTGTCGCCGCCAGTGAACTCGAACGGGATCACGCCCATTCCCACAAGGTTCGAGCGGTGGATGCGCTCGAAGCTTTCGGCGATCACCGCCTTGACTCCAAGAAGGGCGGTGCCCTTTGCCGCCCAGTCCCGGGATGATCCCGCGCCGTATTGCTCGCCACCGAATACGACCAGCGGCGTGCCATCTTCCTGATGGGCCATCGAGGCATCGAAGATGGATGTTTCACGCCCGTCGGGTCCCAGCGTGTAGCCACCTTCAACCCCGTCAAGCATTTCGTTCTTGATGCGAATATTGGCGAATGTGCCGCGCATCATGACCTCGTGATTGCCGCGGCGCGATCCGTAGGAATTGAACTCTCGCACCGGGACCTGTCGTTCCGTCAGGTAGCGGCCCGCAGGGGTGGTTTCCTTGAACGACCCGGCTGGCGAGATGTGATCCGTGGTGATCATGTCGCCGAGGATTGCCAGGACCTTGGCGTCCTCGATGTTGCTGATTTTGCCAGGGTGCGGGCTCATGCCCTGGAAGTAGGGTGGGTTCTGCACATAGGTCGAGTTTACTGGCCAGTCATAGGTCTCGGCCTGCGTGGTTTCGACCTGTTGCCATGCCTCGTCGCCTTTGAAGACGTCCGCATACTTGGTCTGGAACGCCTCTCGGGTGACTGTTTTCTCGACCAGTTCCGCGATTTCCTGTTGGCTGGGCCAGATATCCTTGAGAAAGACGTCCTTGCCGTCCTGTGTCCGGGCGATGGGATCGTTGGCAAGGTCTATGTCCATCGTGCCCGCGATTGCATAGGCCACCACCAGCGGCGGCGATGCGAGGTAGTTCGCGCGTACATCCGGGCTGATCCGGCCCTCGAAGTTGCGGTTGCCCGACAGCACCGAGACGGCGATCAGATCATTGTCATGGATGGCCTTGGATATTTCAGGCTGGAGTGGTCCGGAATTGCCGATGCAGGTGGTGCAGCCGTAACCCACAAGGTGGAAGCCGAGCGCGTCGAGATCGTCCTGCAGTTCAGCTGCCTCCAGATAGGCGGATACGACCTGCGAGCCCGGTGCCAGCGATGTCTTGACCCAGGGTTTGCGGTTGAGCCCCAGCGCGTTTGCCTTTCGTGCCACCAGACCCGCGCCAATCATCACGTAGGGGTTGGAGGTGTTGGTACAGGAGGTGATCGAGGCAATGACGACCGATCCGTCGCGCAGCGTGTACTCTTCGCCGTCAACCGCCCCGCTTTTCCGCGGGTCGATCACAGCGTCAGGCGCGGGGCCTTCTTCAAGCATGTCTGTGGATTTCAGGCTTTCGTCGGTGCCGCGATACTCTGCCACAACCTTGAAGAAGGCGTCCTTGGCGCGGTAGAGCGGCGTGTGGTCCTGTGGACGTTTGGGGCCCGAGATTGCCGGTACGACACTGCCCATGTCGAGTATAAGCGTATCCGTGTAGACCGGGGCGTAATCTGCTCCGCGCCAGAAACCATTCGCTTTGGCATAGGCTTCGACCAGGTCTATCCGTGCTTCGTCCCGGCCGGTCTGGCGCAGGTAGCGCAGCGTTTCTCCGTCGATCGGGAAAAAGCCGCAGGTTGCGCCATATTCCGGCGCCATGTTCGCGATGGTGGCGCGGTCGGCCAGCGGAAGCGTATCGAGCCCCGCGCCGAAAAACTCGACGAATTTACCCACCACGCCCTTTTCGCGCAGCATTTCAACAACCTTGAGCACCAGATCCGTCCCGGTCGTGCCTTCGACAAGTTCGCCGGTGAGTTCAAAGCCCACCACTTCGGGGATCAGCATGGATATCGGTTGGCCCAGCATCGCGGCCTCGGCTTCGATTCCGCCAACACCCCACCCCAGAACGGCCGCGCCGTTGACCATCGTCGTATGGCTGTCGGTTCCGACAAGCGTGTCAGGATAAGCCACGGTTTCGCCGGACTGGTCCGTGTCTGTCCAGACCGTCTGGGCCAGGTATTCAAGGTTGACCTGATGGCAGATGCCGGTGCCCGGCGGCACAACCCGGAAGTTGTTGAATGCACCCTGACCCCATTTGAGGAACTGGTAACGCTCCATGTTGCGCTCGTATTCACGATCCACATTCAACTGAAACGCGCGCGGATTGCCGAAATGGTCGATCATCACGGAATGGTCGATCACCAGATCTACCGGGTTCAGCGGATTGATCATCTGCGGGTCGCCGCCAAGCGCCTTGATGCCATCGCGCATGGCCGCCAGATCCACCACGGCAGGCACTCCGGTAAAGTCCTGCATCAGCACCCGTGCCGGCCGATAGGCGATCTCTCGCGGGTTCTTCCCGCCTTGAGCCGCCCAGTCCGAGAATGCGCTGATGTCCTCGACAGAGACGGTCTTGCCGTCTTCAAAGCGCAGCATGTTTTCCAGAACCACACGCAGAGCTGCCGGGAGACGGGAAAAATCGCCCAACCCTGCCGATTCGGCGGCGTCGATGGCGTAGTAGGCGACGCTCTGGTTCCCGACGGTCAGAGTTTTACGGCAATTCGCGGTATCTTGTCCGACGGTGATGGGCATCTGGATATCCTTTCGCGGTCTGGCAGGATTGTCTGGTAGTGGTTGTCGCGCAATTGAAATTGGCGATCAAGAGGTGTGATGCATTATTTGCATACTATCGCATACAATATAGGTATTGTTTCAGAATTCACATCTGACTCTCAAAACGTTGATTGGCAGTTCACGACGAGACGGCATAGCACTATCGTTTATGACGCCCTGCCAAAACGCCGTGGAGTTCCGAATGCGACCGTTACTGACGTGGATAGCCGCCGGCCTGATGCTGGCTCTGCCGAGCCATGCGGGAGACCGGCCGGTCGTGGTGGAGCTGTATACGTCGCAAGGATGCTCTTCCTGTCCGCCTGCGGATGCGTTTCTGCATGAACTGGCAGAACGAGACGATGTGCTGGCCCTGGCAATGCATGTGGACTACTGGGACTATATCGGCTGGAAGGACAGTTTTGCCAGACCCGAACACACGGCGCGGCAACGTGCCTACGCCAAGGCGGATGGCCGGCGCATGATCTATACGCCGCAGATGATTATCGACGGTCAGGATCATGTCATTGGTAACCGCCCGAAAGATGTTCTGGATGTGATAAAGGCGCATCGCGCCCGCCCGGACACGGTGGCGCTGGAAGTTCGGCGCGAGGGCGAGGAGATCGTGATCAGCGCTGACCGGCTGGATGGCGCCGCGGACCCTCTCAGGGTGCAACTTGTCCGTTACGCGCCCAGAGACACGGTTGATATTCTGCGTGGCGAAAATGCCGGTCGCACGCTGAGCTACGCCAATATCGTGACAGACATGCGTGTACTGGGCACATGGGGCGGCAGCGCGCCTCTGAACATCCGCGAGACAGTCACCGGTGACGCCCCCGTGGTGGTTGTTCTCCAGAGCGATGATGGCGCGGGCCGGGTCGAGGCGGCGATGGAGCTGCGATGAGCGTGTGAATCACGCGGGGTCACCCTCGACCGGGTGGTTTGGATGCGAAACAGGTGATCGCACACATCTCCGAGCCGGCACAAAATCCGCGCGTTGGCGTCAATTTGAGCGTCTGCGCCCCTTTTCACGCACGTTGTGCAGGTTATATGTTCGCAGCACGCACAGTGGTATGACAGATCGCGGAATCACGGATGGCGCTTCTGCTCCAAATGATGGCGGGTTCGACGGATGGAAATGACGGGGATGATACCTCTGTCATCATTGAAACGAAACCCAAGACAAAGCGGCCACCGCTGTACAAGGTGTTGCTGCTGAACGATGATTACACACCGATGGAGTTTGTCGTGGCTGTGCTGGAGCGATTTTTTTCCATGTCGCACAGCCAGGCGTTCGAGATCATGCTGACGGTGCACAAGAAAGGTGTCGCGGTTGTCGGGGTGTTCAGCCACGAGATCGCAGAAACCAAAGTGGCGCAGGTCATGGACTTTGCGCGGCGCCACCAGCACCCGCTGCAGTGCACGATGGAAAAGGAATAGCGTGCGCGCGCAAGAGCGGTTGCAACTTGCCCTCGACACAGGTCTTTTGGCCCTGTCAGAGCGGGACCGCATCGCCGTGTTCGGTCCTCGCGCGGGCACGGATCTTTCGGTGTTGCCGCAGGATCGCTGCGATCTGATCCTGACCTTTCGTCCTGATGTGGATCACTTTGAATCGACAGGCTGGAGTTGTCGCCTGACACCGGCGGGGCGGTACGGGGCAGGGATCGTCTTTGCGGCGCGGGCGAAAGCGCTGAGCCTGGCCAGGATTGCCGCCGCCGCCGAGGTCTGCGACGCGCCTCTGGTGGTGGACGGGGCAAAGACCGACGGAATCGAAGCGTTGCTGAAGGCCTGCCGCGCCCGCGGCGCGGTTTCGGAACCGCTGTCCAAAGCACATGGCAAACTGTTCACGTTTGATCCGGGTTCAGGTGTGGCGGACTGGGTCGCACGGCCCCCGGCGGCCCTGGTCGAGCATCGGTTCCTGACGGCACCGGGTGTGTTTTCCAGCGACGGGATCGACCCGGCATCGGCGCTGCTGGCCGATACGTTGCCGGTCCGGATCGGCGCGACCGTGGCTGACCTGGGGGCGGGATGGGGGTATTTGTCCGCGCGGGTTCTGGAGCGCGACACTCCGATTGAACTGCATGTCGTCGAAGCGGATCACGTCGCGCTCGACTGTGCGCGGCGCAACGTGGACGATTCGCGCGCGCAGTTTCACTGGGCTGATGCCACACACTGGCGTGCACCCGGCCCGCTGGACGCAGTGGTGATGAACCCGCCCTTTCACGCAGGCCGGACCGGCGACCCGGATCTGGGTCGCGCCTTCATTGCGGCGGCCGCACGGGCGTTGGGTCCGCGTGGCACGCTGTATATGGTGGCGAACCGCCACCTGCCCTACGAGGCCGAACTGATCCGCTGTTTTGGTCACGTGGTGTCTGTTGGCGGTGATCGGCGGTTCAAAGTGTATCACGCGTCAAGACCGGCTCGCCCCGCCCGGTGATCTGCGATAACG
>JBCCHI010000056.1:0-23084 GCA_039028815.1 Pseudomonadota bacterium | reverse complement strand
GTAAGCTGGTTTTACAACTATTCGGCCTCGGGCCAGATCAACGCACCAGAACGCGCGATTTTCGGCGTGCCTGTCTCCGGGGCTGAAGTGGCGCCCTGGGCGGCCTATCTGTTCTGCCTTGTGTTCACGGTGGCCTGTGCCGTGCTGGCGCGCAACATGACGCGCGGCATGCAAGGGCGGCAATGGATGGCCATTCGCGACATGGACATCGCCGCCGAGATCATCGGGGTCAACCCGCTGAAGGCCAAGTTGAGCGCGTTTGCCGTGTCGGGGTTCTTCGTGGGAATCGCGGGCGCGCTGTTCTTTGCGGTCTATCTGGGGGCTGTCGAAGTGGGTGAGGTCTTTGGCATCCAGAAATCGTTTCTTGTGCTCTTCATGGTGATCATCGGCGGGCTGGGGTCGATCTTTGGCAGTTTTGCGGGCGCGGCCTTTCTGGTGCTGCTGCCGGTGCTGCTGAAAAACGTGCTTGTGGGCGGGCTGGGCTGGCCCACAGATCTGGCAGCGCATCTGGAATTCATGATCGTGGGGGCGCTGATCGTGGTGTTCCTCATTCTCGAACCGCACGGGCTGGCGCAGCTGTGGCGTGTGGCGAAGGAGAAACTGAGACTGTGGCCGTTCCCGCACTGAGCGGGTGGCGCGACGACGATATCGGACAAAACACAATGGGAGGAATGAACCGATGAAGAAGACACTACTGGGCGCGCTCGCGGGCGCGGCGTTGATGGCTGGACCGGCGGCGGCCGATCTTGTCTTTCCCTCGCTTGATTATCGCACGGGGCCCTATGCGGCCAACGGGATTCCGCTGGCGGATGGCTATGCGGATTACTTCACCATGCTGAACGAACGCGATGGCGGGATTGGCGGCGTGCTGACGCGGGTGCTGCCCTGCGAGACCGGGTACAACACCGAAAAAGGGGTGGAGTGCTACGAGTCGACCAAAGGCGAGGGTTCGCTGGTCTATCAGCCCTATTCCACCGGCATGACCTATCAGCTGATTCCCAAGGTGACGGCGGATGACATTCCGCTGCATACGATGGGCTATGGGCGCACCTCGGCCAAGAATGGCACGATCTTCAGCCATGTCTTCAACTATCCGGCGAATTACTGGGATGGCGCGTCGATCGCGGTCAAGCATCTGCTGGACGAGAATGACGGCGACATTTCCGGCAAGACAGTGGCGCTGGTCTATCACAACTCTGCCTATGGCAAGGAGCCGATCCGAACGCTTGAGAAGCTGGCGGAAAAGCATGGCTATGAACTGATGTTGCTGCCGGTCGATCACCCGGGACAGGAGCAGAAATCGCAATGGTTGCAGATCCGTCAGCAGAAGCCGGATTACGTGCTGATGTGGGGCTGGGGCGTGATGAACCAGGTGGCCATTCAGGAGGCCGCCAATATCCGTTTTCCGATGGAGAATTTCATCGGCGTCTGGTGGTCGGGATCCGAAAACGACGTGTTGCCGGTGGGCGACAAGGCGGACGGTTACAAGTCGCTGGCGTTGACGGCGCCGGGGCGTGACTTTGCGATCTATGAGGATCTGAAGACGCACGTCTATGACAAGGGCCTGGCTGCGGGCGCGGGCGATCAGTCCGGCAGCGTGCTGTACAACCGGGCACTGTTTGCGGCGATGCTGGCTGCGGAAGCAGCCGCCAAGGCGCAGGAGATCCACGGCGTGGCCGAGATCACGCCCGCGATGATGCGCGACGGCATGGAGGCGCTGGATATGTCGGAGGCCCGTATGGCCGAACTGGGCTTTGCCGATTTCGCGCCGCCGTTCTCGGTGAGTTGCGAGAACCATGGTGGCAACGGGCTGGGCGCGGTGCAGCAATGGGATGCCGGCGCCCAGCAATGGAGCCTGATCACCGGGTTCATGGACTCCGATCAGGAGGTGATCGAGCCGCTTGTCGCAGAGGACAGCGCCGCCTTCGCTGCCGAGAACGGTATTGAGGCGCGCTGCAACTGAGCAAGCCTTCCCGGTCGCCGCGCCCGTGTGGCGGCCGGGGGATTTGAGTATTTTGGGAAAGATGAAGGGGTGAGCGATGCTTGAGCCTGCGCCGCGCGAGGACACCCTGCTTGACGTCAACAATATCGAGGTGATCTACAACCATGTGATCCTCGTTCTGAAGGGCGTCAGCCTGAGCGTGCCCAAGGGCGCGATCACCGCGTTGCTGGGAGGCAACGGGGCGGGCAAGACAACGACGCTGAAGGCGGTGTCCAATCTGCTGAAGTCGGAGCGGGGCGAAGTCACCAAGGGGACGATCACCTATCGCGGGGCACGCGTGCAGGATTTGCTGCCATCGGATCTGGTGCGGATGGGCGTCATCCAGGTGATGGAGGGGCGCCATTGTTTCGAGCATCTGACGGTCGAGGAAAACCTGTTGACCGGGGCCTACACGCGGGGTGCGGCGCGGGGCGAGATCGAGGCGGATCTGGATCTGGTCTACACCTATTTTCCGCGCCTGAAGGAGCGGCGGAAGTCTCAGGCGGGTTATACATCGGGGGGGGAGCAGCAGATGTGCGCCATTGGCCGGGCCCTGATGAGCCGGCCCGAGACGATCCTGCTTGATGAGCCGTCGATGGGACTGGCGCCGCAACTGGTGGAAGAAATCTTCAACATCGTGAAGTCGCTGAATGAAAACGAGGGAGCGACCTTTCTGCTGGCGGAGCAGAACACCAATGTCGCTCTGCGGTTTGCCCATACCGGGTATATTCTGGAAAACGGGCGGGTGGTCATGGACGGTCCGGCGGCGGAGTTGCGCGAGAATCCGGACGTCAAGGAGTTCTATCTTGGCATGTCCGAGGAGGGCCGGAAGTCGTTCCGCGATGTCCGGTCCTATCGTCGGCGCAAGCGCTGGCTCAGCTGAGGTGTCCGGCATTTACCGCAGGCGGCTGTCGGCGCCAGCCTGCGCGCTGCATGTCGGTTGCGCTACGATCGGCCGGACGCCCTGATCCGGGGTTCTTCTGGCCGCACGCCCCGGATCCGGGCCTTGTGCATCAGTTCTGCGCGCAACGCTTCGATCAGCTCAAGCGCTTCGGCGCGTGTGTTGCGGATGTTGGGACGGAACCCGGCAGTTTCGGCGCGCATGCGGATGTCGGCCTCGGTCTCCGAGCCGGCGGCGTAGCGCACGGAGCCCAGCGAGGCGGCCTTGTTCAGCCGCTTGCCGCGCAGCGCGTATTGCACCCACGCGCCGGGCAGGATCCGGCATCCGTTAAGATTGACGAGGAAGAACCAGCGGCGGTCGGTCGCGCGGATCCGGTCTTCGATGAAGTCGTAGACATCATCGACGTCGCGGCTGTGGTGGAAGGTGAAGTGCGAGAAATCCACGTCCATCACCTGACGGTCGGCGTCAAAGGCGAGTCGCGGGACGAAATCCGCGGTGGTGTAGCTGGGGTCATGCGTGATGCGCCGGCGCCGGCTGCTCGGCAATTCGGCGATGCGGGCCACCGCCGCCTCCCGATTGCTGAAGAGATTGGGATCGAAGGCTTCGGTGTTGGCGGCGCGCAGGATCTGCTGCCGCGTTTCGCGGGAGGCGTCGAAGCGCACAGAGCCCATCGAATGCGCGTGGTTCAGCGCGCGGCCGCGTCGGGAATAGGCGGTCCAGGCCCGGGGGTCGATGCGTGTACCGTTGAGATTGACAAGAAAGAACCACTTGTCCTCGCCGGTCTCGGCGATGCGCGCTTCCAGCCGGTCATAGAAGGCGTTGGTGACAAAACTGTCGAAGAAATGGAATCCGGAGAAATCGGCTTCCATGGTCTGGCGTGGCCCGTCAAACGTGATGCGGGCGTCAAGCGCGGTTTCATCGGGGGCGGGTGAGTCGGATGCGGTCATGCGATGGACCTTCAATATTTGAATAGAAATTCCTGGCCGCTGTTTGCACTATGCTCTCCGTCAAAACCTTGAGATGAATCAATTCAGCGGTTTCGCGCCTGTGCGCCGCGGAAAGGTCGATTATGCCTTTGTCCTTTGATGATGAGGAGACCCGCAGCCCGCAGGTCCGCGCGCTGGATATCGCCCGTGCGCTGCCAGTTCAGATCGCGAACGCACAGGGGTTGGCCGGCTATGACGGGACGCTGAGCGATGTTGCTGCGGACGAGATTGTCGATCCGGCTGCGCTTGCGCGGCTGCCGGTGTTGCGAAAATCGGCGATTGGTGCCGCGCAGTCCCGGCAGCGTCCACTGGGCGGACTGACGGCCCGGGCCCCCGAGAGCTTTGCTCATCTTTTCCAGAGCCCCGGGCCGATCTACGAACCCGGCGACACGGCACCGGACTGGTGGCGCATGGGGCGGTTTCTGCGCGCCTGCGGCATTGGAGCAGGGGATATCGTGCAAAACTGCTTTGGCTATCATTTGACTCCGGCCGGGATGATCTTTGAGAGCGGCGCGCGCGCGGTTGGCGCGACAGTGCTGCCCGCGGGCACGGGGCAGACCGAATTGCAGGCGCGGGCCGCGCATGATTTGGGCTGCACGGCCTACGCCGGCACGCCCGACTATCTGATGACGATTCTTGAAAAGGCCGATGAGATGGGGCTGTCGCTGCGGTTCGCCAAGGCGGCTGTCAGTGGTGGCGCGCTGTTTCCGGCCTTGCGCGCAGGTTATGCGGCGCGGGGCATCGCCTGTCTGCAATGCTATGCCACCGCCGATCTTGGAAACATCGCTTATGAAAGCCCCGCGCAGGAGGGGCTGATCGTGGATGAAGGCGTGCTGGTTGAAATCGTCACGCCAGGCACGGGCGATCCCGTGCCGGACGGCGAGGTGGGAGAGGTTGTGGTGACGTCGCTGAACCCCGACTATCCGCTGATCCGGTTCGCCACCGGTGATCTGAGCGCCGTTCTGCCGGGCCAGAGCCCGTGCGGACGTACCAATATGCGCATCCGGGGCTGGATGGGACGCGCTGACCAGACCACCAAGATCAAGGGAATGTTCGTGCGGCCCGAACAGGTTGCCGAGCTGGTCGCGCGACATGCGGGCGTGGCGCGGGCGCGCGTGGTGGTCCGCCGCGACGGAGACCGGGACAGCATGGTTGTCAAAATCGAGACAGACGGAGACGTGCCCGAGGGGTTCGGGACAAGTGTGGCGGAGGTGCTCAAGCTGCGCGGGACGGTCGAGGTCGTGGCGCCGGGCGACCTGCCGCGCGACGGCGTGGTGATCGAGGATGCGCGCGACTATGACACATAGTTTCATGTGCCGCCGAGATGGCGCCTGGTTCGGGCTGGAGGCATACAATGCGTCGCCCGCCACGTCGCGGACAGGGTTCAGGGCCGTGGTCTTTGAGCGTGCAATGGTCTCGGGGGTGCGTGTGGCTAAAACCTGTTCTGCAGTTTTTTGAGCCGCGCCGCGCAGCGAAACACCCGGACGGCGGACGCGGTTCGCCTGACATGGTGTCTCTAATGTCATGCAAAACGCGCGGACGGTGCCGGGCGCGTATGTTGATTGGCGGGTCATGCCGCAAGAGTGACCGGCGCGGGGGCCGTGGGTCCTGCTTCCATCCGCGTGTTCTGACGGCATATGTGTCCTGCTGTAAACCGGACGGTTGCGCGCGGCAGTCCCGGCGGTGTTCCAACGCCTTCTGCCTTTGACCCGAAACATCAGCCGAAGGCGAAAAGCGCGCAGCATATGAACGAGGCACTGCGTCACGCGACGCTCTGTGAGTCAGGTTCATCGCGAAACGCTTTAGCGGTTGTACTTGATAAAGGGTGTGAGCGTCGCGATTCGGTCGTAGAGGTGACGCGCCGTTGTGTTGAAATCTTGCGTCAGCCAGTAGACCACCGGGCGTCCGTCGGCATCGGCACGGGCGTAGACCGCCTCGATCAGTGCGCGGGCGACGCCCTGACCGCGGGCTGCCGGCACGGTAAACAGATCCTGCAAATAACAGACGTCCTCGATGCGCCAATTGTGGGCATGGTAGATGTAGTGCACCAGACCCACCGGCGTTCCGTCCAGGAGCGCCAGCAATCCGTTTTGTTGTGTGTGGCCGGGATCGCAGAGCCGGGTGAACGTGGTGTCATACACCTCGTCGGGCAAGGTGGTTTCATAGAATTCGAGATATGGGGCCCAGAGCGCGCGCCAGGCTGACTTGTCCCCTGGGGTGATGGGCCGGATTGTGAGGGTCATGCGCAGTGTCCTTGCGAGTCGAAAGTTTTGGTGGCTCGGATTGCTCGTCTCGCCGCAAGTTCATCAATAGACGCTTGAAGGCGGTTTCGCCAGCCGCAGGCCGTCGCGTCCCGGGCACGCCGGACACCTCCGGCGAATGCGACGATGCCGAAAGCCCGCCCGCGCGGCCTATTCCGCCGCGACGGGCCGCGGGTCGGCCAGCACAACAATATCGCGCATGATTGTGTTGAGTTCGAAATCCTTGGGCGTGTAGACGCGCGCCACCCCCATTTCAAGCAACCGCACGGCGTCATCGTCGGGGATGATGCCGCCAACGATCACGGGCACGTTGCCCAGCCCGGCGTCGCGCATGCGCGCCACCAGATCCTCGACCAGCGGCATATGGCTGCCGGACAGGATCGACAGACCCACCACATGCGGCGTCTCTTCCAATGCGGCGCTCACGATTTCCTCGGGCGTCAGGCGTATGCCCTTATAGGCAATGTCCATGCCACAGTCGCGGGCGCGGCTGACGATCTGCTCGGCTCCGTTGGAATGTCCGTCGAGCCCGGGCTTGCCCATGAGAAACTTGAGTCGCCGTCCAAGCCGGGTGCTGACGGCATCCACGTCCGAGCGAATATCGTCCAGCCCTTCGGTGCGGTTTGAGGGGTTTGACGACACGCCGGTCGGGCCGCGATACTCTCCGTGAACCCTGCGCATCTCGGCGGCCCATTCGCCGGTTGTGACGCCGGCGCGCGCCGCTTCGATCGACGCCGGCATAATATTGCGGCCATCCCGCGCCGCGCTGCGCAGCGCGTCAAGAGCGGCCTTGACGGCGGCGGGGTCGCGTGTGGCACGCCATTCGGTCAGCCGGGCGACCTGTTCCGCCTCCACGGCCGGGTCGACCACCATGATCCCGCCATCGTCGGTCTGCAGGGGGCTGGGTTCGGTCGTGGTGTACTTGTTGACGCCGACAACGGTCGTTTCGCCGGTTTCGATGCGGCCCAGACGCTCGGCGTTGCTGTCCACAAGACGCGCCTTCATGTATTCGATCGCACCGATCGCGCCGCCCATTTCGTCAAGCGTGCTCAGTTCGTGGCGCGCGCCCTCCTTAAGGTCTTCAACCTTGGCATTCACCACCGGGTTGCCGTCAAAAAGATCGCCATACTCCAGCAGATCGGTTTCGAACGCGAGGATTTGCTGCATCCGCATGGACCATTGCTGATCCCACGGCCGCGGCAATCCGAGCGCTTCGTTCCAGGCGGGCAGCTGGACGGCGCGGGCGCGAGCCTTCTTGCTGAGGGTCACGGCCAGCATTTCGACAAGAATACGGTAGACGTTGTTTTCCGGCTGCTGTTCCGTCAAGCCCAGTGAATTGACCTGCACGCCGTAGCGAAAGCGGCGGAATTTTGGGTTGTCGACACCGTAGCGCTGTTCGAGGATTTCATCCCAGAGATCGACGAAAGCACGCATTTTGCACATCTCGGTGACGAAACGGATGCCGGCGTTGACGAAAAAGGAAATCCTACCCGCAAGCGCAGGAAAATCTTCTGCCGGAACGCGGGGTTTCAGCTCGTCAAGAACCGCGCAGGCGGTGGCCAGTGCAAATGCCAGTTCCTGCTCGGGTGTCGCGCCAGCCTCCTGCAGGTGATAGGAGCACACATTCATCGGGTTCCATTTCGGGATATGCGTGTAGCAGTACTCCGCCACATCGCCGATCATCTTCAATGATGGTTGTGGCGGGCAGATATAGGTGCCCCGGCTGAGATATTCCTTGATCAGATCGTTCTGAACCGTGCCTTGCAGCGCGCCGACATCCGCACCCTGTTCCTCGGCCACCGCGACATAGAGCGCCAGAAGCCAGGGGGCGGTGGCGTTGATCGTCATCGAGGTGTTCATTTGTTCCAGCGGAATCTGGTCAAACAGTGTGCGCATGTCGCCCAGATGGCAGATCGGCACACCGACCTTGCCGACCTCGCCACGGGCCAGAATATGGTCGCTGTCATAGCCGGTCTGCGTGGGCAGGTCGAAGGCCACGGAAAGCCCGGTCTGACCCTTTTCGAGATTGGTCCGGTACAGTGCGTTCGAGGCCTTGGCCGTCGAATGGCCCGCATAGGTGCGGATCAGCCAGGGACGGTCGCGTTCGGGCGCTGGACGGATCTCGGACTGCGGTGACGACATGTCTGGCCTCGTGAATCGGTCTGAGTAATTTTATTTCAACAGGGGGTTTTTAGACGGAAGAATATGGCGCTGTCAATTCGCTGCGTCGCGGCAATTCCGTCGTTGTGACGCGACGGCCGCCCGCAACTCGGGACTGCTCGAAACGCCAATGGCATGCCTCAGGGGGCCGCGCGGTGCGAGACGGAACCGGCGACGCCGCCCTGACGCTGGCAAAGCGCGCGTGGGCGGTCTGTGTCGATCACGTCGGGCCGGGCCCGAATGGGCCGAGACAAATCGGCGCGACTTGTCTTCCGGGCGCAAGGCGGAGGACGGTGTGACATCAAAGGCCTGCCACGCCAAGCCGGCTGCCGCGTGACTATCGGTGTCGTCACAGCCTTTGAAGACAACGATGCTGCCTGTAATCGGGCGGGGTGCTGGTGGTTGGGTCATGTGATAGTTATTGAGAGTGAACCGGGCATTCCCAAGGGGCCTTTATGACAACAAGCGTGGAAGTGCCGCTTTGGCTGTTTGTGCTGATCGTTCTGTTTGCAGCGGTCACCTTCGCCTCGCACTTCCTGTTGCCATCGGTACGTTGGTTCTTTCGCAAGCGGATGGAACGTGTCGTGGCGCGTCTTAACGAACGGCTTGAGCGTCCGATCGAGCCCTTCAAGCTGGCGCGGCGATACGACATGATACAGCGGCTGATTTATGACCCGGAGGTCAGTCGCGCCGTCGCGGAGCACGCGAAAGAGCGGAACATACCCGAAAATGTGGCGTTTGAGCAGGCACAACGCTATGCGCGCGAGATTGTGCCCGGCTTTTCGGCCTCGGCCTATTTCGGCATCGCGATCCGGGCGGCGAAGGCCTTGTCGCTGGCGCTTTACCGTGTTCGGCTGGGACGGTTCGAGGAAGATGCGCTGGGCAACATCGACCGCGAGGCGACGGTGGTGTTTGTGATGAACCACCGGTCGAACATGGATTATGTGCTGGTCACCTGGCTGGCGGCGGAACGGTCCGCGCTGAGCTATGCGGTGGGAGAGTGGGCGCGGGTCTGGCCCTTGTCGCGCCTCATTCGGGCGATGGGCGCTTATTTTATCCGCCGACGGTCGCGCAACGCGCTCTATCGACGCGTGCTGGCGCGCTATGTTGGGCTGGCAACCGATGGCGGTGTGACGCAGGCTGTTTTTCCCGAAGGCGGACTGAGCCTTGATGGGGCGCTGGCACCGCCAAAACTGGGCATTCTGAAGTACATCGTCGAAGAGCGTGCGCCGGACGGCCGGGATGTGATCTTTGTCCCTGTCGCGCTGAACTATGACCGGGTGTTCGAAGACCGGATATTGATCAAGGCGGGTGAGACCGGTGAGCGGCGGTTCGAGGCGCGGATCAGTGTTGTTGCCGGATTTGTGCTAAAGCAGATCTGGCTGTGGATCACGAGACGGTACCACAGGCACGGTTATGCCGCGGCGAGTTTCGGCGCACCTGTTTCCCTGCGGTCTTTTTTGTCGGACCATCCTGATGGCAATGTCGAGGTGCTGGGCACGCTGCTGATGGAGCGGATTGGCGCGGAAGTGCCCGTGTTACCTGTGCCACTTGTGGCGCGCGCGCTGCTGGACGCCGGCCCGGTGCCGGATCGCGCGGCGCTGCGGGCCAGAATCGAACGTGTGTCGGAGCGCCTGAACACCGCTCATATTCACTTGCCAAGGGACGATCTGGATTACGCGATCGAGGTTGGTCTGCGGCAACTGATCGGACGGGGCGCGGTGGCAGAGGATGACGGAGGCTTGTCCGTCGTGCACGCCGAGCGCGCGCTGGTGGCTTACTACGCCCGGTCTCTTGATCCGCTGTTTGAATCTTCCGCGTTGCGATGATCCGCGTTTTCTGCGGTTGCGAAGTTATATTGTTTCAAAAGAGGGCGATTAAACATTGCAATGTTTCAAGAGCGCCAGTATCACCGCTCGGACGGACACGATTCTGCATTGCGGCAAACACTGTACGAGGAGGCCCAGATGGCTTTGGATACGGAGACCGGGATTGCGCCCTACGACGCGCCGGAAAAAGACCTTTACGAGATCGGTGAGCTGCCGCCACTGGGATATGTGCCAAAGCAGATGTATGCATGGGCCATCCGGCGCGAACGTCACGGCGAGCCGGAGACGTCGTTTCAGGTTGAGGTGGTCGAGACGCCGACACTCGATAGCAACGAGGTGCTGGTGCTCGTGATGGCGGCCGGCGTCAACTACAATGGCATATGGGCGGGTCTGGGTCAGCCGATCAGCCCGTTCGACGGGCACGGCCAGCCCTACCACATCGCGGGGTCCGATGCGTCCGGCGTGGTCTGGGCTGTCGGCGACAAGGTAAAAAACTGGAAGGTCGGCGACGAGGTCGTCATTCACTGCAATCAGGATGACGGGGCCGACGAGTTTTGCAACGGCGGCGATCCGATGTTCTCGCCCACGCAGAGGATCTGGGGTTACGAGACGCCGGACGGCTCTTTTGCCCAGTTCACCAATGTTCAGGCCCAGCAGTTGATGCCGCGGCCCAAACACCTGACATGGGAAGAGTCGGCCTGCTACACACTGACGCTGGCCACGGCATACCGGATGCTGTTTGGCCATCATCCCCACGAACTGAAACCGGGTCAGAACGTTCTGGTCTGGGGCGCGTCAGGTGGTTTGGGCTGTTTCGCGATTCAGCTGGCCACGGCGGCCGGTGCGAATGCGATTGGCGTGATCTCGGACGAAAGCAAGCGTGATTTCGTGATGAATCTGGGCGCCAAGGGCGTGATCAATCGACGGGATTTCAACTGCTGGGGCCAACTGCCGACGGTGAACACACCGGAATACAAAGAGTGGTTCGGTGAAGCCAGAAAATTTGGCAAGGCGATCTGGGATATCACCGGCAAGGGCGTGAATGTCGATATCGTTTTCGAACATCCGGGCGAAGCGACCTTCCCGATTTCGACCCTGGTCTGCAAGAAGGGCGGCATGGTTGTTATCTGCGCCGGCACGACAGGGTTCAACTGCACCTTCGACGTCCGTTACATGTGGATGCACCAGAAGCGCCTTCAGGGGTCGCATTTCGCGCATCTTGCGCAGGCCTCCGCGGCCAACCGTCTGGTGATCGAACGGCGGATTGATCCGTGCATGTCCGAGGTGTTTCCCTGGGACGAAATTCCACAGGCGCATGTCAAGATGCTGCGCAACGAGCACAAACCGGGAAACATGGCGGTGCTGGTTCAGAGCCCCCGCACAGGGCTGCGCACCGTAGAGGATGTGCTGGACGCCGGAGCCTGAATCATCTGAGCCGGACTGGCTCACATGGTTAACGCCCGCGAATCAGGCGCGAAAGACGTGATAAGATACACGCTATGAGTGTAATTCAATTTTTATCAAAGAGTTAGTTTCCGTGTTCTCCCCAAAAATGGGGAGAAAAAAACCGTGAGTTTTAAGGCATTCGGACACAAGTTAAACTTGTATTAACTTTTCGTTAACTTCCTCTAAGGAGTGTGGATGGTGCAAAATCGTTTGCAAAATGAATGGATACTGGACGTCTTGACCGACCTTAGCGCTTTTGCCCATCAGAACGGGCTGCGCGCTTTGGCGGAGCAGCTTGACGACACCAAGATCGTTGCTGCGGCCGAGCTGGTATCTTCTGGGGAAGGAAGACTCTGTCATGAACATTCAACCGCGTCCGCGGCTGGACATGATTCTGGAGGACCTGGAACGCATATCTGAGCCTGCGGACCTGCAGGAGATCAGCGAAAGGCTGCGGGAATTCTTTCGTATCGATCACCTGGTGTATCACTGGGTCAGCGCGGCGGGTGAACAATATGGCTGCGGCACATATGACCGGTCCTGGGCGCAGCGATACATTGATCAGGACTACATGCGGATCGATCCGGTCATCAAGGGATGTTACCAGCGGTTCCATCCCGTCGACTGGAAGCAACTGGACTGGTCCGGAAAAGCCACCCAGGCCTTCTTGAAAGAAGCAATGGAGTTCGGGTTGGGCAACCAGGGCTATTCGGTGCCGTTGCGCGGACCAAACGGCCAGTTTGCCTTGTTCACGGTCAACCATCGTTGCGACGATGAGGCTTGGGCTGCCTTCACGGACCAGAACCGTCGCGAGCTGATCCTGTGCGCGCATTACTTCAACCAGAAAGCGCTGGAATTTGAACCGGACCGGGCGCCGACGCTTGCCCGGCAACTCAGCCCTCGCGAAGTCGACGCGCTGACCTTGCTTGCCTTGGGATACGGCCGTGCGCAGGTGGCTGACACGCTGTCCATCTCAGAACATACGCTGCGTGTGTACATCGAGTCGGCCCGGTTCAAGCTGGGCGCGGTCAACACGATCCACGCCGTGGCGCGCGCGATCAGCCAGGGCCTTATCGTCATTTCCACATCTGCGCCCAGCGGGTCGGTTGCCGATCCGTTAACGCACCGCGCGCAGGGTTGAGCCCAGGTTAATCAGCGCAAGCCAGCGTTTCCCCATCTGCACAGAGGGGAAACACCATGTTGCGCTATGTCTACGGGACCGACCTGAAGCAAACGCCACGTCTGGCCGACAGCATGTTTCGCGACCGCGCCCGTCAGTTCCGTGACCGTCTGGGCTGGGACGTGAACGTGGATGGAAACGGCCACGAACGGGACGAATATGACGATCTCGATCCGCTTTACGTGATCTGGGAAGGTTCGGACGGGCTGCACCGGGGATCCATGCGGTTTTTGCCGACCACCGGAAGAACCATGATCAACGAACACTTCACCGATCTTTTGGGAGGCGGAACACTGGTGAGCCCGCTGATCTGGGAATGTACTCGATTTTGTCTGGCACACGGCGCTGAAAGCCGCATCGCTGCGGCACTGATGCTGGGCGGCGGTGAACTGATGCGTCATTTTGGTGTGGCGCATTTTGCGGGCGTATTCGACGCAAGGATGATCCGGATTTACCGCATGATCGGGTCTTCACCGGAAATACTCGGCAGCGCAGGTGACGGAAAGAGTCGGATCAGTGTTGGATTGTGGGAGTTTACGCCCGAGGCGCGCAAGCATGTGTCGCACCGTGCGGGGGTGTCGCCCGAGCTATCGGAAACCTGGTTTTACAGAAGCTTTGGGGTCCCTGTGCGGCAACTGGCAGAGACAGCCTGACCCAGCGATCAAAACTCCGTCCGGTCGCCCGCAACATGCTCTGCCGCCACTTGATCCAGACCGCGAAAGCGGCTCCAGACGGTGCCGTTGTGACCGACAAAATAGTATTCGCACGGTTGCTCGCCCCATCCGGTGATATGCCAGCACACGCCCCCGTGTTCGTCAATCGACCACGTGCCTTGTTTTCGAACGCCGTGCCAGACCGTGTGCAACACTTGATCCGGCGCATAGTACAACCGCCCATGGGCTGACCGCAGCGCGGTCTTTCCGGACAGGAATGCGCGGGTTTCTTCCGGTGTGAACAGCTCCGCGCTGTTGGCATAGGCCATTGCGCTGGCTGCCTCGGCCAGCAGATTTCCCGATACGAGATCGGGTTGCCCTACGGGCAGGCCGCCCTCGCCGTGGTGCACGATGTCCCCGACCATCACGAAGCGGGTGCAGTCAGGCTCGGACCCGTCGAGTTCCCAGCACAAGGTTCCGTCATCGCGCGCCGACCACCGGCCCTTTGTCAGTTCTTCGTTGCGCACCACCAGCAGAACCCCGGTGGCAGAGTAGTAGGCAACACCGTCCTCAAGGGTCTGGGTGGTGTCACCGAACCGCTCGATCAGATCAATCGCCAGTGCCGGGCGCGGCGCGCTCTCCTGTGACGTCACGGGACCGTGCGGGAGGGCGAGGCTTGCGAGAAAGGCCACTGTGACCAGTCTGGATTTCATGGCGTGATCCGATCAGAATTTGGCCAAAGTTAATTCGAAAGAGCGGATTTGCGCAAGTTCTGATTGAATATACATTCAATCAGTGCGAGAAACAGAAAAGCAGCAGCGCGGGACTGAGGACAATGAAGACATGTGTCACAAGAGCCGTCGTCATCGCGACATCTATCGGAGCGTCGGGTGTGTGCATGGCCAAGGCAGAAGAGGTCGTGTTCGAGTTCGATGTTTGCGGCGCGCCGACATCGGTGGTGCCGGGCTGGGTTCCCAATGGCGATCCCAACGTCAATGGCACGGTGACGCTGACCATAGAGTCAGAGACCGGTCTGATGACGCTGGAGCCGTCCGAAGAGTTGCTGTCCAGCATCCGCTATACGACCCTGCACGCGCATCTCTACGATGCCAAGCACCGCCTTTCGACATCGGAAAAGGGCCAGTCGACGATCTGCTGGGCGTATTACAACACAACCAGCAGGGGCGGCATCTGTGATCCGGATGACTACGATTGCCAGTCGCTGACCGGCGTCAGCAAATGGCCCTGGCAGGACTACGGCTATGCGGTCAACTGGTATCGCGATCAACTCAGGCAAGTTGCGCAGGAACGCGGCGACGGCTGGTATCTGATGCTGCATTTCGCCGGCGGGCATTTTGCCACGGACGAAACAGGCGGTCTGATCGAATGGGATGGCTCGCCCTTCATGGAGGCGTCATTCGGCGGCATGAACTCGATCCGGCCCGATTGCAACGCACGGATCGGGCGCAGACTGAATGACCGCGATTTTGGCACCGCGGACGCCTGCAACCCGATGATGCACGGCGTTCTGGCCGAGGAGTTTTTTCGCGATGCCAATGGCACGGCCTGGGTCGATGAAGACGGCAATCTGACAGAAGAAGCGATCGCGCGCGGTTATGATCTTGAGACGGAGTATCTTTTCTTCAATTACCGCGACAACGGCCAGTCTGACCGCTGGGGTGGGCCGGAAGGTGGCGCCGGTGGGTTCCTCACCGGCGATGCGGAAGGGCGTTGCCTGCACTGGCCGCCAGCAGGCCATGCAGATGCAACACGGCCCGTGTCCGAATAGGCTTTCGGCGGTGTGGTCCGCGCGCTAGGGTCGCGCCATGTCGTCCACTGCGCTTTCCTATTCCGACGATCAGGCCGAGGCGCATGACCGCGTGGCTGCCGTGTTGCGGGACGTGGGTGTCGATCTCGAAAACAGCCTACTGACACCGCCACGCGGCGCACGCGACACGGTCATGGCTGTTGTCGGAAAGGCAGGGTCGGGCAAGACGCTGTTGCTGGCAGAGCTGACCCGCGCGCTCGAAGACGCGGGCGTCGAGATCGTGTCGGGCGACTGGGAAGGAAAACGGCGGCGTGAACGACGGACACTGGCCGTTCTGGCCCCGACCAACAAGGCCGCAAGCGTATTGCGCATGCGTGGCGTGGCGGCCACGACGATCCATCGTATCCTGTATACGCCGGTTTACGACCCGGAATACGAACGCATTGCCGAATGGCTTGCGGGCCAGGGCGAGAAGCCGGACGTGGACGGCCTCAGCGAGGCCGCGCTTGACCGGGCGAAGTCCTTCTATGATCAGCACCGGTCAATTCCGGGCGCACTGGCAGCGGCGGGACTGCGCGGGTCTGATTTCATCACCGGCTGGAAGCGGCGGGAAGATCCGCTGGACATCGGGTTTGTCGATGAAGCGTCGATGCTGGATGACAAGCAGTTCGAGGATCTCAAGGACATCTTTCCCACGCTGCTGCTGTTTGGTGATCCCGCGCAGCTGGCGCCGGTGAACCAGTCCGGGGCAATGGTGTTCGACGCCCTGCCCGCGCCCGCGAAACTGACGTTGAGCCGCGTGCACCGGCAGCAGGCCGACAATCCGATCCTTGATCTCGCGCATGCGCTCGGCGACCCAGATCTGGGTTTCGAGGCGTTCGAGCGGCAGGTGGAAGAGACCGCGCGCCGGGATGAGCGCGTCGTTTTCGGGCAACGCGTCGAGGTCGATCTGATGGCCCGGTCGCCGGTTCTGGTGTGGCGCAACGCAACGCGCATTCGTCTGATCAACGCCTTTCGGTCGGTTCATTCGGCTCCGGAGACAGAGCTTTTGCCGGGCGAACCGCTGATCTGCGACGGGATCGAGTTGCCCCTGAAGCATCGCAAGAAACGACTTGATCTGGAGGCGCGCGGACTGATCAAGGGGGCGCAGGTCATTTACCTCGGGCCAGGGCGCCGCGATGGGTTTTCACGGCTGCATGTCGTTGGAGCGCCCGAACCGCAAGTGTCCGCAGCCTCGATTGTGAAGATCGAGAAGCCAGAGGAAGAAGAGCCGTTCATTCCGTTTGCCGCACATATGGGAGCCACCTTTCTGCACGGAGCGGCGGTCACAATTCACAAGGCACAGGGGTCGCAATGGCCCGACGTGCAGGTGTTTGCGCCCGATATCTATGCTGCGGCGCGGGTGGGCCGGACCGAGGCAGGCCAGCCGCTTTGGAAACGTCTGGCCTATGTGGCGATCACGCGGGCGCAGGACAGGCTGCATTGGGTGGTGCGAAATCGTCTGGCCCGGCCAAGTCAGGGACTGTCGACCGAAGATCTGCGCGGCGCGCCCGCGCGCCTGACACTGGAGCGTTCGTCATGAAGACCATTCTGATCACTGGTGCAAGTTCCGGGATCGGACTGTCCACCGCCGAGGTATTTCTGCATGCGGGTTGGGGCGTCGGACTGGTCGCGCGGCGCGCAGACAAGCTGGACGCGATCGCCGCCCGGCATCCGTCGGCGGTTGCATTGCCGGCGGATGTTACAGATGCCGACGCGCTGAAACAGGTGTTCGAACGCTTTGTGGCCACGGTGGGGCGGCTGGACGTGCTGTTCAACAACGCCGGCATCTTTGGCCCTTCCGCTTTGCCGGATGACGTCAGTGTCGCACAGTTCGATGACGTGATGCGCGTCAATGTCCGGGGCATGTTCATTGCCGCGCAGCTCGCCTTCGCGCAGATGCGCAAACAGATGCCTCAGGGCGGACGGATCATCAACAACGGGTCAATCTCTGCCCATGTGCCGCGCGACCGTTCGATCTGCTACACGACCTCCAAACATGCGGTGACCGGTATGACGCGGGCGCTGTCCCTGGACGGGCGTGCCTTTGACATTGCCTGTGGACAGATTGACATCGGCAACGCGGAAAGCGAACTGGTTGCGGCGATCAAGAACGACTATCCCGGTCTGCCGACCATGGATGTGGCGGATGCCGCGCGATCTGTTCTGCACATGGCCGAGCTGCCGCCGGAGGCGAATGTCCAGTTCATGACCGTGATGGCCACAAAGATGCCCTATATCGGGCGTGGCTGAGTGGCGAGGCGCGAATGGGCTTGATTTCAAAGGGTTTTGGCGCAAGTGTCGTAGGATGAATTTCCAGCCGAACAGCGCCTTTCCCGGGGCAGGCAACCAGGTTTCGTTTCACCGGACGGAATTGTCAGTCATTCTTTCGATCTATGGTCGGATGGTCGCTGCGGGAGAGTGGCGCGACTACGGGATTTCCTCGTTGCGCGACGTTGCGGTTTTCTCGGTCTTTCGGCGGACTGCGGAAACGCCGCTCTACCGGATCGAGAAACGTCCCAGACTGCGCGGTCGTCAGGGGCAGTACGCGGTGATCGGAATGGACGGACAGATACTGAAACGGGGCGGCGATTTGCGCACGGTTCTGCGTGTGCTGGAGCGTAAGTTGATCCGAGCCGTGGACTAGGCGACGCCTGTGACCACGCTTCCCGATTTCCGTCTGGAAACGCATTTTTCCCGCTGGGAGTTCAGGGCGCGCCATCATCTTTGCGCTTCGGATGCCGAGAGCATGTCGTTGTCCGATCTGCTGGCTCTGGCAAGTGACGAGGATCGCGCGGGTTTTGAGGGGATGTCGCTGGGCTATACCGAAACGTTCGGCGCCCCCGATCTGCGTGAAGTGATTGCGGATACCTATGAACGACAGGCCGCGCGCAACATACTGTGTTTCGCGGGCGCCAGCGAGGGGATCTTTGCGGCCAATCAGTCGATCCTTGAGCCCGGCGATCATGCGGTCGTGGTGACGCCCAACTATCAGTCGCACGAGACGCTGCCGCTTGCGATAGGGTCCGCAACGGGTGTGCCGCTTGACCCCAAAGATGACTGGCAACTTGATGTCGATCGTGTTGCGGCCTCCATCCGGCCCGAAACGCGGCTTGTCACAATCAATTTTCCGCACAATCCCACCGGAGCGATTTTGTCGCGCGACCGGTTTGATGCGCTGATTGCGCTGTGCCGGCATCACGGACTCTGGCTGCTGCACGACGAAATTTTTCACGGACTGGGGCCGAGCGATGCGTCGCATCTTCCCTTTGTCGCGGATGCTTATGAACGAGGTCTGTCCCTGGGCGTCATGTCCAAATCCTATGGATTGCCGGGGTTGAGGGTGGGTTGGATTGCCTGTCAGGACACCGCGCTTTTGTCGCGCATGGAGCGGCTGAAGCACTATCTGTCGATCTGCAATGCCGGACCAAGCGAACGTTTGTCGATCATTGCCTTGAAGGCCCGCGACAAGATCCTGGCGCGCAATTGCGCGATTGTGGACGCGAACATTCCTCTCTGGGATGCATTTTTTGCGCGCCACGCGAGCGTATTCGACTGGTCGCCGCCACAGGGATCGTGCATGGCCTTTCCGCGCTTTCTGGGTGAAGGGGGCGTTGAGAGTTTTGCGCGCGATCTGGTGGAGCGGAGCGGCGTCTTGCTGTTGCCGGCCTCGATCTACAGGTCCGATCTGGGGCAGACGCCCCGCGATCGTTTCAGAATTGGTCTGGGGCGCAGCGGATTGGCAGAAGGTCTTGAGGCGATGGACGCACATCTGGCGGCGACTGCCTGACGAAAAGGGGGCGCGCTGACCGCCGCCCCCCAATCATGGTCCCGGTGTTACTGAACCGGATCGAAGGCGGTCAGACCCTTGAGAATGTCGATGGCATAGGCCAGTTGATAGTCCTCTTCACGCAGTTCGGCGGTTGCCTCTGCCTTTGCGCGGTCTTCCTCGATCTGGCGGATTTCATCTTCGGTGAGGCTGTCATTGCCCAATGAGCCGCGCAGATCGGCTTCGCTGCGGCTGAAGGGGTTTGTTTCCTCTTCAGCCTCTTCGCTGTCCGGTGTGCGGCGGGGCTGCTCGACGACGATATCCGGGCTGACGCCAAGTGCCTGGATGGAGCGTCCCGACGGCGTGTAGTAGCGCGCGGTCGTCAACCGCATTGCGCCATCGCCGCGCAGAGGCATGACTGTCTGTACCGATCCCTTGCCAAAGCTCTTGGTGCCGACGACGATCGCACGACGGTGATCCTGCAGCGCGCCTGCCACGATTTCAGACGCCGACGCCGATCCGCCGTTGATCAGCACAACGATGGGTTTACCGTCCGCCAGATCGCCGGGTGTGGCATTGAAGCGCTCGCCATCCAAAAGCTCGCGTCCCCGCGTGCTCACGATTTCGCCCTTTTCAAGAAAAGCGTCGGACACCTTGATCGCCTGTGTCAGAAGTCCGCCGGGATTGTTGCGCAAGTCCAGCACGAGGCCGTTTACGGATTCCATGCCGCCCAGGGACTCGACCTGTTCGGCAAGGCTGTTTTCAAGATTCTTGAAAGTTTGGTCGTTGAAGGTCGTGACCCGCAGAATGACGCTGTTCTGTTCCGTACGGGCACGTACGGCTGTCAGCTTGATCGTATCGCGTACGATCGACACATCAAACGGTTCGGTTTCTCCCTCGCGGACAATGGTGATCACAATTTCGCTACCAACCGGCCCGCGCATCATTTCAACGGCTTCATCAAGCGTCAGACCCAGGACGCTTTCGCCATCGACATGCGTGATGAAGTCGCCAGCCTCGATCCCGGCATTGTCTGCCGGAGTGCCATCGATTGGCGACACCACTTTGACAAACCCGTCTTCCTGCGTGACTTCAATCCCCAGACCGCCAAATTCGCCACGCGTCTGCACGCGCATGTCGGCCGCATCTTCGGGGCTGAGGTAGCTGGAATGCGGATCAAGAGAGGTCAGCATTCCGTCGATCGCAGCCTCTATAAGGTCACTTTCGTCCACTTCCTCAACATATTGCGCGCGAATACGCTCGAATATGTCGCCAAAAAGATCGAGTTGTTCGTAAACGCTGGTGGTTTTGCCGGCTTCCTGAGCCAGCAATGGGGCAGCCACCTGCGTGGTGACGACAGCGCCTGTCAAAGTGCCGACCACCGCGGCGAGCAGAAACTTTTTCATCTTTATTGTTATCCTTCGTTGGACGCGAACCACGTCAGCGGATCGACGGGCGCGTTGTTTTCTCGCACTTCTATATATAACGAATGAGGGCCTGTAGCACCCGCTTGGCCCAGATTGGGGCTCAAAAGCGCGTCAGACGCAGATTGCGCGGCGCCCGGCATGAGTCCGACAGGACTGCCACCAGGGACAACCTGACCAATCTCGCCGAAGACACTGCCAAGCCCCGCCATCACGATCAGCATGCCGCTCTGGGGTTCCAGTATCACAACAGTGCCGTAATCAAGCAAAGGCCCGTGATAGCGCAGCGTGGCCGGCACCGGTGTTGTCACCAGCGCCAGAGGCAGCGTGGCCAGAGTAAAGCCGGGGCGCGTGACGCCGCGTGCGTCGCGTTCTCCCGGCCGTTGTGAGATTTCGCCCGCCACGGGCATGGACAGCAGGCCTTTGCGATCCTGGATGCCCGGAAGCGAGCCCGGAACCTGGGCCGTGGCCATACGGTCGAGTTCGCTTGCGAATTCTTCCAGCGTTTCACTCGACGCCAGAAGCAGGGCCGCCTTTACGGGGTCTGCGGTAAATCGTCGGGGCAGATCGGTGCGTTCCGCCAACGCCGTGCTCAGCGCGGCGCGCGCCGTCTCGACCCCGCGCAATCCAGTACGCAACTCTTCCTCGGCAAGGGCCTGCAGGGCAATCAGCTTTTGCTGGTGTTCCAGTTCATCGCGCAAGTGTTTGGCGCGCTTCTCGAGCGCCGGCGTCACCTCGGACAGGATCATGCCGGTGCGCGCGGTGCCAAGCGCACCGGCGGGATGCAGTAAAACTGATGGCGCGCCTGTGCGACCCATTCCCGCCAACGTCCCCAGAAGCCGCGCAATCTCTGCCTCGCGTTCTTCCAGCGCCTGCGATAGCGTGATTTCCCTGAGTTCCAGCTGTCGTTGCCCTTCACGCAGCGCGGCCAGACCCGCCTCGTAGGCGCGAACCGTTTCCGTAAGGGCCCTGACCCGGTTTTTTGCGTCTTCCGCGTCCTTCAGCATTTCAGCGGCGCGGTCCAGCCTGTCAGCCGCGGCAAGCGCCGCCTCTTGCGGGTCGTGATCCTGGGGTGCAGCGGCAGGCCCTGCTGTGGCCAGAGCCAGAGCGCAGACACATCCAAGAAGACACCTGAGCGAAGGTCTCATGAAAGAAGGCTCTCTCCGGTCATTTCCGGTGGTTTCGGCAACTGCATCAGATCCAGCACGGTGGGCGCCAGATCCGCAAGCCGTCCGTCGTGCAGATGCGCACCCGGTGGGGCACCCTTGATCACGACCGGAACCGGATTGGTGGTATGCGCCGTGTGCGGTCCACCGGTAACCGGGTCGATCATCATCTCGCAGTTGCCATGATCGGCGGTCACGATCAGGGCGCCGTTCACGTCTTCGACTGCCGGGATAATCCGGCCCAGGCACGCATCGACCATTTCGCACGCTGTCACGGCGGCCTCAAGATCGCCTGTATGCCCAACCATATCCGGATTGGCGAAGTTCACGACGATGAAATCGTATTGCTCTGCGATCGCATCCAGCAGTTTGTCCGTCACCTGAACGGCGGACATCTCGGGCTGGAGGTCATAGGTGGGTACATCCGGCGAAAGTGCCATGAAGCGATCCTCGCCAGCTTCTGCCGTTTCCTTGCCACCCGCGAAAAAGAACGTCACATGCGGGTACTTTTCTGTCTCCGCAGTATGATATTGCCGCAACCCGTGCCGCGCCACCCAGACGCTCAGCGTGTTTTCGGGCTGTTCATCGGGAAAGATGCAATCCATGAACGCGTTGTGTTCACTGGAATATTCCGTGAAACCACTGACGATTGCAAAGTTTGGCCGGCCTCGAACATCGAACTTGTCAAAGTCGGGATCTGCAAAGGCCGCCAGAATTTCCCGCGCACGATCAGCTCTGAAGTTCAGGCACAATATGCCGTCTCCATCGTGCATGCCGTCATACGCTCCCAGAACGCGGGGCTTGATGAACTCGTCGGTGCGGCCCTTGGCGTAGGCGTTGTCAATCGCCTCGCCTGCTGTCTGGGCCGTGTAGCCGCGCCCTTCTGCCAATGCTTCATAGGCCAGCTGCACGCGATCCCAACGGTTGTCCCTGTCCATGGCGTAGTATCGGCCGGACACCGTGGCGATGAACGCGCCGGGCGGAAGGCCATCGTGCAATTCTTCAAGAAATGTCTTTGCGGATACCGGCGCGACGTCGCGCCCGTCGGTGAAGGCATGGATGGCAACGCGCAACCCGTACGCGACCAGCGCATTGGCCGTGGCCAGCATATGGTCGATATGCGCGTGCACGCCGCCGTCTGACAGAACACCCAGCACATGCGCCGTGCCACCGGAGGCGCAAAGCACCTCTGCGAACCGTACCATACCGGGCAGATCCGCGAACGTCCCCTGACTGATCGCATGGTCGATACGGCTGAGATCCATTTCAACCACCCGGCCCGCGCCGATATTCAGATGGCCGACCTCCGAATTGCCCATCTGACCAGGGGGCAGACCCACCTGCGTTCCATGCGTGATCAACTGCGCATTCGGGCTGGTCTGCATCAGGCGATCAAAGTTCGGAGTGCGCGCAAGACGCGGCGCATTTCCCTCGAGTGCGTCGCTTAAACCCCAACCATCGAGGATGCACAAAACAACGGGTTTCGGTGCGCTCATGCCGGCTCCTGCTCGTGGCCTGTCT